>CAZXHG010000030.1:745-52134 GCA_964639985.1 uncultured Rickettsiales bacterium | reverse complement strand
GCACGACCCCAGGGGCTACAAGGCCAGTGATTCGATGAACGGCACCCGACCGATGACGAGGCTCGTCGAGGAGCTCCCGGTCCACCTGGACCAGGGGCAGGTGGCGATCTGCACGTCCCTGAGCGCGGTGGCCTGCGAGCTGCTGGTGGTCGCGCCGATCCCCTCGGATCGCACGGTGCCGCTGCGGATCACCACGGACGCCGGCGCGGCGATCCGGCTGTCGGGCACCCCCGGCGAGGTGATCCGCGCCACCGCCAACGGCGTGGTGCAGCGCCTCGATCTCGAGCCCGCGTCCGCCGGCGCCGGCGACCGGCTCGAGACGCTGCTGCTGCGCCTGCGCAAGGACGCCCACCTCGCCCTGTGCGCTCACGAGGACGTGGAGGCGCACGCGGTGAGCCCGGGCTGGGAGCGGGTCCGGCTGCCCCACCACGCGCTTCCCGAGCTCGACGGCGACCAGCTCGACCTGTCCACCTCGCTGCTGGGTCGCCCCCTGCGGCTGCCCCTGTTGATCAGCGGCATGACCGGGGGCTCGGAGCGGGGCGCGGAGGTCAACCGCGCCCTGGCCTCGGTGGCCCAGTGCGCGGGCATCGCCATGGGCGTGGGCAGCCAGCGCCGTATGCTGGCCGACGATGAGCTGACCTGGACCTACCAGGTGCGCGACGTGGCCCCGGACATCCCCCTGCTGGCCAATATCGGCGCCGTGCAGCTCAACCACGGCGTCACGCCGGGGGACTGCGCGGTTCTGGTCGACGCGATCGAGGCGGACGCGCTGTGCATCCACCTCAACGCACTGCAGGAGATGATCCAGCCCGAAGGCGAGCGCAACTTCGCCAACCTGTTTCCCCGCATCGGCGAGGTGGCCGCCGCGCTGTCCGTGCCGGTCCTGCTCAAGGAGACGGGTTGCGGTATGAGCCGCGAGCTGGTGCAGACCGCCCTGGCGGCTGGCTGCGCCGGGGTCGACGTGGCCGGCGCCGGTGGCACGTCCTGGGCGCGGGTCGAGTCCCTGCGCCAGGCCGACACGGTACGCCGGGCCATCGGCGAGACCTTCCGCGACTGGGGCATCCCCAGCGCGGTGGCGGTCGCCGGCGCCCGCGCGCCAGGGGCCGACCACCTCGTCATCGCCAGCGGCGGGATCCGCTCGGGCCTGGACATGGCCCGCGCGCTCGCCCTGGGCGCCGACGTGTGCGGTGTAGCCCTGCCCTTCCTGAGGGCGGTGCTCGACGGCGAGGAGGCCGCGCTGTCGCTGGTGGAGCGCCTGGAGGAAGAACTCCGGGTCGCCATGTTCTGTAGTTCAGCCCCTGACGTGTGTGCACTGCGCGAGATCGGCGTCACGCCGATCGAGGGAGCACGTGATGAGTGATACTGCCAAGAGCTCGCGTATCTCCGGGTTCCACCGACTGTCGTCGGAGGACCGGAGGGCTCGCATCGGCGAGCTGACCGGCCTGAGTCCGCAGGAGATGGCCGAGATGACGCAGGGCGCCACCCTGGAGCGCCTCGAGGCATTCGCCGAGAACGTCATATGTGGATTCCAGCTGCCCCTGGGCATCGCCACCAACTTCCGCATCGACGGCGAGGACATCCTGATCCCGATGGCGGTGGAGGAGACCTCGGTGATCGCCGCTGCGAGCAACGCCGCGCGCCTGGCGCGCGCCGGCGGCGGGTTCACCACCGAGCTGCTCGAGGACCTGGTGATCGGCCAGGTGGAGATCCTGGACATATCCGATCCAGCCGCGGCCCGGCAGGCGCTGGAGGCCGCCCACGACGAGATCGTGGCGCTGGCCAACACGGCCGAGCCGCCGCTGCATCCCTTCGGGGGTGGCTGCCGCGGCATGGACGTGCGCTGGCTGGCGATGAACGGGCTGGGCGACCGCATGGTGGTGCACCTGCTGGTGGACTGCGTGGACGCCATGGGCGCCAACTCGGTCAACGCCATGTGCGAGCGGGTGGCGCCGGTGGTGGCCGAGCTCACCGATGGCCGGGCGGGCCTCCGTATCCTGAGCAACCTGGCGGACCACAGACGGGCGAGGGCCCGGGTGTGCATCCCGGCCGAGGTGCTGGCGTTCGGCCGCTGGAGCGGCGCCGAGGTGCGGGACCAGGTGATCGGGGCCAGCCGCTTCGCCGAGGCCGACGCCTACCGGGCGGCCACGCACAACAAGGGCATCATGAACGGCGTGGATCCGGTGCTGATCGC
The DNA here is from genome assembly GCA_964639985.1 of uncultured Rickettsiales bacterium. Lineage (GTDB taxonomy): Bacteria > Myxococcota_A > UBA796 > UBA9615 > CAYRNR01 > CAZXHG01. The sequence goes on along the minus strand of CAZXHG010000030.1, from coordinate 49,943 downwards.
CACGGGCAACGACTGGCGGGCCATGGAGGCCGGCTGCCACGCGTTCGCCGCGCGCCAGGGCCGCTATGGCCCGCTGGCCACCTGGGACCGGGACGACCGGGGCAACCTCGTCGGCACCGCGGAGCTGCCGTTTCAGCTCGGCACGGTGGGCGGGGTCACCCGGCTGCACCCGACCGCGGCCGCGTCGTTGAAGGTGCTCGGCTCTCCCGGCGCCGCCCGCCTGGGCCGCATCATCGCCGCGGTGGCGCTGGCGCAGAACCTCGCCGCGCTGCGCGCGCTGAGCACCGAGGGCATCAACAAGGGCCACATGCGGCTGCACGAGCGCAACGCGGCCCTCGCGAGCCAGGACGACGGAGGCCCGCGGGAACAGCGGCCGTGAGCGAGCAGTACCGCGCCACGGCGCGCGCGTGCGGCAACGTCGCGCTGATCAAGTACTGGGGTCGGCGGGACGCAGCACGCAACCTGCCCCTCAACGACTCGATCTCCATGACCCTGTCCGGGGCGGTCACCCTGACCACCGTGGTCTGGGACGAGGAGCTGCGCGCGGACGAGGTCTACCTCGACGGCGAGCGGCTGCTCGATGCGCGGGCGACCGCGGTCAGCCGCCACCTCGATCTCGTCCGGCAACACTACTACCGCTCGTTCGCCCAGGTGGCATCCCTCAACAGCGTGCCCCCCGGCACCGGGCTGGCCAGCTCGGCCAGTGGATATGCCGCGCTCACGACCGCGGCCATCGCCGCATTCGGCGAGGGGCTGCCGGCCCCCGAGGCGCTGAGTCGGCTGGCCCGCCACGGCAGCGGCTCGGCCAGCCGCTCGATCCACGGCGGCTTCGTGCGCTGGCGCCGTGGCGAGGAGGACGACGACTCGGTTGCCGGACCCCTGTTCCCGCCCGACTGGTGGGACCTGCGCGACGTTTGCGTGGTGCTCAGCACCCGGCCCAAGGAGATATCGTCACGCCAGGGGCACCGGCTGGCCTCGTCCCACCCGTTCATGCCAGCACGCCAGGCGCTGCTGCCCAACCGGACGGCCGCGGTCGCCGGCGCCCTGGCCAGCCGCGACCTCACCGCGCTGGGGGAGCTGGCGGAGGCGGAGTCGCTGGAGGTGCAGGCGCTGATGCTCAGCTCCACGCCGTCGTGCCTGTACCTGGAGCCCGCCACCGTACAGTTCATGCACGCCGTACGGCGCTGGCGAGAGGAGGGCCTGGAGGTCTACCTGACCCTTGACGCCGGCCCCAACCCCCACCTGCTCTGCCGCGGTGGCTCCGAGCAGGAGGTGCTGCGGCGCGCGGCCGGGCTCGCGCCGGACGCGGATCTGATCCTCAACCGGCCGGGGCCGGGCGTGACCCTGGTGGAGGACCACCTGCTGTGACGGCGGCGCACGAGGCCCGCGGCGCGGCCGGGGGCAAGGCCATCCTCGTGGGCGAGCACGCCGTGGTCTACGGCGGTCGCGCCGTGGCCATGCCCGTGTCCGGCCTGCAGGTGCGAGTGCTGCTGTCCGCAGGCGGTGGCTGGGATCTGGGCGAGCCCCCGGGCGCGCGCGAACCCCTGCTGGACCGGGCCCGGGACGCCGTGCTGGAGGCCGCGGGCTGGCAGGGACCGCCGCCGCACCTGGCGGTGCGCAGCACGCTGCCGCTGGCCTGCGGCCTGGGCAGCTCGGCAGCCTTCGCCGTGGCCCTGGCCCGCGCGGTGCTGGACGCGGTCGGTCGGGCTGCGGACGACGAGGTCGTGCGTGCGCTGGCCGACGCGGCCGAGGCCGAGTTCCACGGCAACCCATCCGGCGTGGACGTGGCCACCGTGGTACGGGCCCAGCCCATCCTCTTCCGCCGCGGTGAGGTCCCCGCTCCCGTGCCGCTGCGGGGCCGGTTCGACCTGTGGATCGTGGACACCGGCGTCCGCTCCCAGACCGGCGATGTGGTGTCTGACGTGGCCAGGCTGCGAGAAAGGGACCCCGACCGGTTCACGACCTCGAATGTGCAGATCGCCACCTCGGTCGAGCAGGCCCTCGCCGCCCTGCGCGAGGGCGACGTCGGGGCCCTGGGACAGGCCATGTACACGGCCATGCGCGGCCTGCGCGGGATCGGAGTCAGCCACCCCGCGGTCGAGGCAGTGGTCGACGCCGCGACAGCGAGAGGGGCGGCCGGGGCCAAGCTGTCCGGCGCCGGCCGGGGCGGCGTGGTGCTGGTGCTGGCGCCGGACGCGGACTGGAGCCCGGGCGACGCCCCCGGCGGAGGCCGGGTCCTCACGCGCGTTCCGTTGACCTGAGCGATCGGGTATCCTGCCAGGACCATGCGCGCGATCCCCCTGCTGTCGCTGCTCGTCCTCGCCGCCGTGGGTTGCACCAAGGAGACGACCCACGGCTACGCAGGCGAGTTCTCGGTGACCCTGTTCGCCACCAACACGCTCAGCGGCTGGTCGCTGGACGAGGCTCACGACGTGTTCTGGGAGGGGGACGAGGGGGCCGGCAACGGGGTCGTGTGCCGCGTCGAGGAGCGGGGCGGGGAGCGGACGTACGTGTTCGAGGCGTGGGACGACGCCTGGCACGACGGCTTCGAGATGGTGATGACCATCGACCCGTTCGATGGCACAGGTGGCTACGAGATCACCTCCGACGCCCAGGCTCCGCCCGTGGACATCACGTACGCCACCACGGACCAGACCTACGACCTCGAGACCCGCTCGGCGGGCCTCTGCACGGTGACCATCTCCAGGGGAGAGCTGATCGGTGACTTCACCTGCCCCGCCCTGGAAGAGTACGTTCTGCACGAGAATCAGGATCTGCCTTTCACGATCACGGGGCACTGGGAGTGCGCCGAGATCGTCACGGACGGGTGAGCACATGTACCGGATCTTCGCGACGACCTGTGTCCTGGCGCTGCTGGCCACCGCCGGCTGCAACTCACGGCCCGAGGGCGTGATGAACCTCGACTCCACAGGCCGGCTGCAGATGCAGCACCAGATCTACTGGTCCCAGGCCCACATGGACTGGGACGTGCGGGTGGACTGTGAGCTGACCGGCTCGTACGGCCACGAGACCCTGCTGATCAGCGCCTACGACAACACCTACCGGGACGGCCTGTTCGTGGACATCCAGCTGCAGGAATTCCAGGGCGACGGCGCCTACACCCGCACGGAGAACCAGCCGCTACAGGCTCTGTCGCTGCTGCTGCTGGACGACGAGACCGACACCTGGACGATCGGCACCGCCGACGGCGGCAGCTGCGCGTTCGAGGTCGCCAGCGGCGGCCGCGAGGGTACCTTCGACTGCCAGGACGTGCACGGTTCGGTCAGCGACACCCTGTCGTTCGACGACGTGCACCTGCAGGGCGACTGGCTGTGCACCGGCCTGTACTGGACCGACTCCTACGTCGACGACGTACGCACGGAGTAGTACCGGCGATGCCCCGGCTCGCCACGATCCCGCCCTGGTCCACCTCCTCGATCCTGTTGCTCGTCACCGGCCTGCTCGCCACGCAGGTGCTGGGCGGCTGCGCCGGACGCCAGGTGCGTACCCCTCCGCCGGGGTTCGCTCCCGGCGCTCCCGTGATCACCGGAGACGAAGCCCTGGACGAGAGGGTCGCCCGCGCCCGACGCCTGGCTGGCCTCGACAGCCGCGCGCTCGTACGCCTGAGGGACGACTTCACCGCCGATCCCACGAACGAGGACCTGCTCGCGGACGTGGTGCAGGCCCAGCTCGGCCGCGGCAACGTCAACGGCGCCCTGGGCGTGATGCGGGGATGGGTCGTGGCCACGGATCACAGCGAACGCGCCGTGGCCAGCTACCTCGACCTGGCCCTGGGCGCCGACCGCGCCGAGGACTGCGTGCGCGCCACGGACGACTACCTGGACGCACGCCCCGGTAACCCCTGGCTGCACCTGGCGCGCGGCGTCTGCCTCGAGCGCTATCGACGTCAGGACGCGGCCACGGCGGCCTACATCACCAGCCTGCGCACCATCGGCTCGCTCGAGGGCCACACGGCCACGCTGGAGCGGGAACTCGGCCTCTCCCAGGACAACCTGTCCGTGCCCACGCAGATGCTGCTCAGGGAGCGCATCAAGCTGCTGCAGACCGTGGCCCGCCGCAGCGTCATCGGCCACGCGGTGCTGCGCCACGTGGCCGTGGTCTCCGTGGAGGATCTGCCCCACGATCCCCGGCTGCTGGACCTCGGCGGGGTGACCGCGGACGAGATGGACCGCATCTTCCTGTCCCGCCGCGAGGTCTTCCGCCACTGCCAGCTCGAGCATTCCACTCGCCGCTCGATGCCCAGCGGTCGGCTCGTGCTGCGCGTCACCATCGACCGCAACGGCCAGCCCACGGCCACCGAGCGTACGCGAGACTCCTTCGAGGTGGACGAGATCCCGGCCTGCATCGAGGCGCAGGTGCTCAACCTGTGGTTCCCGCAGCCACGCTACGGTGCGGGCCTGGTGGTCGAGCGGGACTTCCGGATGTTGGGGGATTGAACCGCCCGGGCTCCGGGGTGGATCCAGACGAGATGGAGCGACTTCCCAGGCGGTGACGGATCGTGGCACAGGGGTGACTCAGGCGCCTCGTCGTCCTCGGCTGACGGATTCTATTGTCGTCCTGGCGAGGGGCGCTGGACCGCGCCGGGGCGCAGTGTCAGTGGTGCTGCACTCGAGTGCGTCTTCCTCGAAGTGGCGGTGACCGGCGGAGTCGGTGGCGGACCGCCCATCCGTAGCCCAGCGACCACGCCCTGCGAGGCCATCCGTCATCCGAGAACAACGAGGCGTGCTGGTTTCGAGACGCCGGGGGCGGTTTGGCGGACGGATCCGTCGCGATCGCGCTGCCGGCATTCGACCCGGGGTGACTCCGGACGACGGATGGCCCCGCAGGGGCTCCACGATGGGCCACAACGGAGTGGCCACACACTCGATCACACTCGTCATCGATATCCGGAACAGGGCGATCCGGATCGGCGGCCACTTCGGTGCGCCCCGGCAACGTCCGTCACCCCACGCCCGGACGACCATCGAATCCGTCGGCCGGAGGTACCCCGGGGCCAACCGGGCTCGTCTGCCCTTCGAATCGGATCCCCCGCCTGAACCACCCCGGAACAGCCAGAGCGAAGCGAACGAAGAAAATGCCGACTTCGATCTCTCTCAGTCGCCCCCGAACTCCGATTCCAGCCACGCCACGATCTCCCAGGCCTGGCTCTCGGACATGGCCGCGGCGTAGCCTGGCATGGCCGAGTCCCCGCCCACCCCCTCGAGGATCAGCCACGCCTTCTCGCCGGCGGCGGTCTTGCTGTAGCGCTCCGGGTCGCTCCAGTCCCCGGGGCCCGGCTCCAGGGCGGCGGCGGCGGCGCCGTCTCCCTTGCCCGCGACGCCGTGGCAGAAGCCGCAGGTGGTCTCGAACTGCTGGCGGCCGCGCTCGGGGTTGGCGTCCGCGGGCACGGGCCGGGTCCGCTGCTCGGCCGGGATCCCCTCGATGGCCGCTGCCAGGGCAGGCGACAGCGCCCCCTCCGGGAGCGCCGCCTCGGTGGGAGCCTCCGCGGTGGGGGTCTCCGCGGCCTCGGTGACCGCCTCTGTCACCTCGGCAGGCGTGGTCTCGGCCGGCTCGGTCGTGCCCGACGATCCCTTGCAGCCCGGGATCGCCAGCACGAGCACCGCAGCCAGGGTGGCGATTCGCTGTAACGATGGCTTCGGCTCGCTGGACATGAGTCCATTGTCGCAGAACGCGCGACCCCGTGCTGCGAGATGAGAACCCGACGCAGGAGCTGTTTTCGACGACTACTTCAGTTTGTTTTGACAAACATCTACTTGTTCGATAGGTTTTGGGTAGTTTAACCCCCGCGACCCCGAAGGAAGACGATGAGATACAACAAGGCCCACGATCTCTCGCACTACATCTCCCTGGCCACGCGCTACCCGATCCTGACGTTCGAGCAGGAGAAGGCACTGGCGCGCCGCTGGCGCGACGACAAGGATCCGGCCGCGGGACAGCGGCTCGTGCTGTGCAACCTGCGCGCCGTGCTCAAGATCGCCGGCGAGTTCCGCAACCAGCACACCGCGTTCGAGGACCTGGTCCAGGAGGGCAACGTCGGCCTGCTGCGGGCCATCGACCGCTACGATCCGGAACGGGAGACTCGCTTCCTGTCCTACGCCGGCTGGTGGATCCGCGCGTGCATCAAGGAGTTCCTGCTGCGAACCCGCAGCCAGGTCCGGCTGGGCACGACCCAGAAGCAGCGGTCGATCTACAGCCGCCTCGGACGCGCCAAGGCCGAGCTGGAGCGCAAGTACCCGGACTGCGATCCCGCCCACCGCCTCGAGCGCCTGGCCGAGATCCTGGACGCGGACCCGGCCCTGGTCGAGCAGATGGAGGGCCGCCTGTCCGGCCACGACCTGTCCTTGCACACCCGCGTGGACGACGGCAGCGACACGATGTACGTGGACCTGCTGCCCGACCAGTCCCCGGACACCGAGCAGCTGACCAGCTCCGCGGAGACCGCGGCGTTCCGTTCCCGCTGCCTGGCCGATGCCATGACCGTGCTGGGCGACAGGGAGCGCTTCATCATCGAGCAACGTTTCCTCGCGCCCACCACCCAGACGCTACGAGAGCTCGGCGAGCGCCTCGGCATCAGCCGCGAGCGGGTGCGCCAGCTCGAAGTGCGGGCCAAGAAGAAGATGCACCAGCACCTGGTCACGTCGCTGCCCGATGCGCAGGAACTGCCCGAGTTCGTCCAGCCGGAACCCCAGGTCCGCGTGGCTTGAGCCCGCATCTCGGGCGTCGCCCCGCCGTCAGCTCGACAGTACCTCGTCCACCACCCGACTCAGCTCCGCGGCCGAGTAGGGCTTGGTCAGCGCCGCGGTGAAGCCGTAGTCGAGCGGACGGGAGATCGCGGGATCGTCGAAGTAGCCGCTGGACGCGACCACCCGCGCCGAGGCGTCCCGCTTCCGCACCTCCTGCAACACACCGGCTCCACCCATGCCGCCGGGCACGGTCAGATCCACGATCACCAGGTCGAACGGTCGACCTGCGTCGCGAGCACGGTCGAACTCCTCGACCGCCTGCTCGCCCGACTCCACGCGCACCACTGCGTAGCCCAGGTGCTCGAGGATGTCGCCGCACACGGTGCGCACCAGCTCCTCGTCGTCCATCACCAGGATCCGTCCGGTCCCCGCCCGCGGTGGTTCGTCGCTGGAAGGACGATCCTCCACGGCCGCCGAGGACGCGGGCAGGTGGATGCAGAAGGTCGTGCCCGCGCCCAGCTGGGAGTCCACGGTCAGCGCACCGCCGTGGCGGGCCACGATGTTGTGCGCCACGGTCAGCCCGAGGCCGCTGCCCTTCTGCTTGGTCGTGAAGTAGGGGTCGAAGATCGTGTCGAGGTGCTCCGGCGGAATCCCGATGCCCTGGTCGCTGACGGCGATCTCCACGTAGCGACCCGCGCCGAGCCCGAAACGATCGTCCTGGCGGCTGTTGACCGCCTTGATCCGCACGACGCCGCCGCCGGGCATGGCCTGCTCGGCGTTGATCACCAGGTTGTTGATCACCTGCCCCATCTGGGCCGGGTCCACGTCCGCGTTCCACAGGTCGGGCGCAGCGTCGATCTCACAGCGCACGCCGGATCCGCTGGTGGCGAGTCGCGCGCCGTGATGCACCACCTCGGCCACGGACGCGGTCACCACCTCCAGGCTCTCGCCCTGGGATAGACCCATGAGCTGTCGCACCAGGCCGGTGGCCTGCTCCAGCGCCACCTCGGCGTCGGAGAGGTTGGCCACGACCGCATCGTCCGCGGCCGCGCGCAAGCGCGCGATGGTCACGTTGCCCAGGATCCCGGTCAGCAGGTTGTTGAAGTCGTGGGCGATGCCCGCGGCCAGCACGCCCAGCGACTCGATACGCTGGTTGCGCGCGCGCTCCTCCTCCCACTGGCGCGCCTCCTCCGTGTCCCGGATGACCAGGACGACACCCAGGGTCTGGCCGTCCCAGTCCCTGATCGGCGAGACCCGCACGGCCACGTCCCGCTCCGCGCCGTCCGCGTCCAGCAGCAGCACGTCACGGGCCAGATCCACGATCTCGCCGCTGGCGATCACCGAGGCCACCGGGTCCGGCAGGGGATCCCCGGAGCGGGAGTCGACGACGTGGTAGACCTCGGCCAGCGGCTGCCCGATGGCCTCGTCCTCGTCGTAGTCGGTCAGCTGCTGGGCCACCTCGTTGATCAGCACCACCGAGCCCTCGGTGTCCGTGGCGATCACGCCATCCCCGATGGCCGCCAGGGTGACCGCGAGGCGCTCCTTCTCCGCGGCGAGCGCGTCCTCGGCGCGACGCCGCTCGGTCACGTCCACGAAGGTGGCGATCACCGCCGGCTCGGCGTTGTAGATGATGAAGCTGGCCGACAGGTCCAGCCACAGGGTGGAGCCGTCTCGGTGCCGGGCGCGGAACTCGAAGCTCGGCCCCATCTCCTCGCCGTCGAGGCTGACGCGGTAGCTGGCCATGAACTTGGCGCGGTCGTCCGGGTGGATCAGACGCTCCACCTCGCTGGCGGACATGGCCACCAGTTCGTGGGGCGTGTGTCCCAGCATCTTGCCGATGGTGTGGTTGGCGAACACCAGGCGCGGTGGATTGTCCTGGACCACCACGATCCCCATCAGCGCCTGCTCGATCAGGGTGCGGTGCTTGACCTCGGACTCGGTCAGCTCCCGGGTGCGCTCGTCCACCACCTGCTCCAGGCGGTCGTTGAGGATCCGCAGCTCCTCGGCGATGCGGTGGCGGGAGATGGCGTAGCGGATGGTGCGCAGCAGCAGGTCGGTCTGTACCTGCCCCTTGACCAGGTAGTCCTGGGCACCCTGGCCGATGGCGTCCGCGCCCACCTGCTCGGCGGCCATGCCCGTGAGCACGATCACCGGCACGTGGGGGCTGGCGGAGTGCAGCTGGATGAAGGTGTCGAGCCCGCTGCCGTCAGGCAGCCCCAGGTCCAGCAGGACCAGGTCGACGTCCTCCTCGGCCAGGCGCGACACGGCCCGCTCTAGCCGCCCGGCGTGACGCCAGGTGATTCGCGGGGACGTCACGTGGCGCAGCATCTCCTGGATCAGGCGCGCGTCGCCCGGGTTGTCCTCGACCAGCAGGATCTTGATCGACTCGACGTCCATCCTCGCTCCATGCAGAGAAGAACGCCGATGTTATCACTCCGTCAACGCCGCCGCCCCAGCCGCGGCACCCGTAACCGCCGCACGCCCACGTCGACCACGAACAGCAGCAGCGCGGCCCACAGCAGCCGCTCCCACGAGTCCACGCGTACCTGGCGGGTGTCCACGCCGTCCTCGAGCACGGCCGCGAAATCCGGATCCAGCGTGCCCCCGGTCTCGGTCGCCAGGCGCTGCAACAGGGCTCGGTTGAGCGTGCCCGCCCGCGCCTCGGCCGGCGGCGGCGAGCCCACCGAACGCTGGATGGCGCTGCCCGGCACGGTGCCTCCGGACGCGTCCAGCGTGCCGTGGCGCCGCCCGGTCGGCTCCACGGCCACCAGGTACCCGCCGTCACCTGTCACCGGCACGACCGCCTGGTAGCGGCCAGGCCCGGACGGCTGCAGCACCACCCCGGCGCGGCTGTCGTCCGGCGCGGTCACCACCGCCTCCACCACCAGGTCGTTGCGGGGATTCTTCAGCGGGTCGAGGATCGAGTAGTCGATCCGCAGCTCACCGTGCACGATCCCGCAGTCCAGGTCCACGTCGGGCGCGGGCAGGGGCGACAGGGTCTCCCGCAGCACGCCGTGCCAGAACCGGGTTCGTTGCTCCCAGTCCTTCCACGCGGTGCTCCACGCGCCGTCGAAGTCCGAGGTGAACAGCGTCACCGTGCCCCGCCCGTGGCGCCATCCCACCAGCAGGGGCTCTCCCCGCTCCGTGGCCAGGGCCAGCTCGCTGGTGGTGCGCTGCTGGGCGCGGATGTAGCCCTGCAGGTCCGGGATCGACTCGGTGTCCACGCCCGTGAGGAAGCGGCTCTCCTCCACGGCATGCACCGCGATCTGCTGCTCCACCTTGTTGGAGCGGACCACGGTCATGGTCTCCTCCATCAGGATCTGCGGGATCGTGGCGAAGTCCTCGGTGTAGTAGTAACGGCCCTGGCCGATCTCGGCCACGGCCTGCAGCTCCACCGTGTCCGACTCGCGGCCGATGGCCACCGACGACAGGGTGAACTTGCGTCGGGCCACGTTGTACACCACCTCGCCGTCGCGCCGCAGGGTGCTCACCGATCGGCCATCCGTGAGCAGGATCATGTGCTTGAGCTTGGCCTCCTCCTCCACGAGCGCGTCGTAGCCCAGCTGCAGCGCCGGGTAGATGGAGGTGCCTCCGTGCACGGTGAGCTCGCCCAGTCGCGCCCGGATCGCCTCGACCTGGTCGGCGGTGGTCATGGGCACCACCCACTGCGGCGTGTCGCTGAACGTGATCACGCCGACCCGGCTCTCCTCGTCCAGCATGGCCACGGACTCGGCCACCGCGGTCAGCGCGATCTCGAACTTGGCCGACCGCCCCATGGAGTCGCTGCGATCGATCACGTAGACCACGGCCAGGGGGGCCTGCTCCTTGCGCTCCTGCTTGGGGAAGCGCACCGGCATCAGCTCCTTGAGCTCGTCCTGGCCCTCGTCGGCGACGGCCAGTCCCTGGGGTCCACCCACCACCAGCAGCCGACCGCCGCGGCGCACGTACCGGCGCAGGTCGTGGGCCTGCTGTTCGCTGACCTCGCCCAGGGGCGGATCGAGCCAGGCCAGCAGGTCCACGCCCTCGAGCGCGGCCGCGTCCAGGGTGGGCGCCGTGTCGTGGTCCACCCCCGGCGTCATCGATCCGAGCAGGCGGGTGAACGGCCGCACCAGCGCGGAGTCCCCCACCACCCGTACCCGCGGCGCCCCCACCACCTCCAGGGCGCCGTGCACCACGTCGTCGCTGGTGAACATGTCCCCCTCGATCGAGACCCGCGCGGTGAGCTGCAGCACCTGCGGGGCCGGGGCGCGGAAGGTCAGCGCCACCTCGGTGGCGCCGGGCGCCAGGGTCAAGGCCGCCTGCCGCGCCAGAACACTGCCCCGGTCGTCCGCCAGCACCACCTCGGCCACGGCGTCGCTGTTGGACTCGAGGGTCACCCGGGCCGTGATCGGTTCGCCCTGCTGCACGATCGCGTCGCCGAGGTCCAGTTCCCGCGCAGACACCGACAGCAGGCCGTCATCCGGCGGGATGGGGAACACCCGCACACCGCGGATCGAGGCCACGGACGCTGCCCGGTCCACCTGCCCGCCGGTGACGGCTCCATCACTGAGCAGGATCAGGGCCCGTGAACGGGTGGGGTCGAACGACTCCATGGCCAGCTCGATGGCGGGCGCGAGGTCGGTGGCGGTCTCCTCCCGAACGGCCGGCACCTCGTCCACGAGGGCCGCCGGGGAATCGTGCAGGGCCACCCGGTCGCTCGCGCTGATGATGCGCGCGGTCACGTCCCCCTTGCGCTCCCACCAGGTGTCCAGCTGGTCGACGTAGCGCTCGTAGCGGCCGCCCCCGGACGAGCCGCTGGCGTCGACCACGAGGACCAGGCTCAGGTCCGGGTGCTCGTCGAAGCGGTGCGGGCCGGACAGGGCCACCACCAGCAGCCCGAAGGCGAAGCAGCGCACGAAGGTCGACAGGACGAGGCGCACGCGGGGCCAGCCCAGCAGCCCGTGCTCCCGCAGCAGGAAGAACAACACGACCAGGGCCAGGGCCCACAGCACGTGGGGCCGGTCGAGCTGGTACTGGCTGAGATCCCAGCTCATCGGTTCACCACCGCGAATTCGGCCAGCAGCAGCGCGAGGGCGGCCAGGCCGAACCACACCCAGATCGGCAGCAGGGGATCGGGCGCGGGTTCGGGATCGGGAGCGGGGGGTGTCGCCGGCGGGACAGGTCGGGTGGGTGTGCCGGCCAGGTCCGACTCCAGCGCGTCGAGCATGCTCACCGCGACCACCTCGTGCTCGCGGTGGCCGTCCAGGCCGAAGAACCCGGTCTGCTGGGGATAGAGCCGACGCTCGCCGTCGCCCACGACGTGCTGCCTCACGCGGCGGGTCTGCGCCTCCTCCCCCAGCGGCTCGATGGTCACGCCCTCCACCCCGTCGGCAGGCCGCAGCCACAGCCCGTCCCGGGCGAGCAGCGCCGGACCTGCGGGCGGCGTCACCGCCCTCCCCTCACGCATCCACAGCACGGTATTGAAGATCAGCTGCGGGAACGCCACCCGCAGCGGCAGGTCGCTGTCGGCGAAGTCGAACCCCAGCACCACCTGCCGCACGCCATCGCGCTCCCGCGCCAGCGCGATCGGGCCGGTCGGCGTGTCGATCAGCCGCACGTCGTGCGGCCCGGGCTCGAACTGGCCACTGACCGCCACGTTGAGGTCCCGCATCACCAGGTTGGCGAACAGCGGGTGGCCCAGGTTCCAGCCTGTGGTGACCGGCGCCTCGACGCGCCGCGCCAGCGAGAACCCGGCCGCCGCGGACGGGGGATTGACGAAGAAGCTGTTCACTCGCGGTGGGTTCTCGGGCACGAACGAGTCGTAGAACACCACGTCGTAGCGGCCGGACGCCGCCCTCGACCGCGAGTACTCCGCGGGCGCGATCTCGTCCAGCTTCAGTCCGGGCACCAGGGACAGGGCGGCGCGCAGGTACTGGTTGCCGCGTGACACCAGCATCACCCGCGCGGGCCGCAGCCCGGGCAGGAACGCGTAGGCGTGGTCGTCGAGGGCCAGCGCGTCGGTCACGGACTCGTCCGCGAAGGCGATCTCCTCGAGCACCACCTCCACCTGCTGCTCCTCCGGCGGTGAGAAGCGGTAGATCCGTTCCAGGCTCTCCCAGGGGGCCAGATCGTAGCTGGCCCGCCCCAGCACCACGGACGGCGTCTCCACGCTGATGGTCACGCGGGCGTGCACAGGCGCGTAGCTGGTGACCGTCACGAACGCCTCGATCTGCGCGGGCAGGCCCTCGGTGGCGCGCACGTCGAACGCGGTCACCGCCACGTTGGCCATGGGCGCCCCCACCGGTTCGAGGACCACGGCGCAACCCTCGACCGGCTCGATGGCGGGCACCTCGGAGTCGGCGAACACTCGCAGCTCGGTCGGCTGACGCGCCCCCTCTGACAGCGCCAGGGCCTGCTGCACCGCGCCCGCGAGGTCGGAGCGGCCGGGCAGCGGCTGCAGGGAGCGCACGGCCAGCCCCAGCCGCTGCCGGTCCTCGGTCAGGGGCACGGCCACGGACGCGACCGGGCCGGCGCGGACCAGGGCCATGCGCTCGCCATCGGCCAGGTCGTCCACCAGCGTCTGCAGGCGCTGTCTGACCGCGTCCAGGCGGGTGCCCTCCCCCTCGGCCGCGCCCATGGAGGCGGACAGGTCGACGACCACCACCCGGTCGAAGGGCCGCACCACGCCGCCGAGGTCCACGGCCACGGCCGGCTCCTCCGGGCGGGTCGGCTGGCCCAGGGCGGCGAGCACGGCGACCAGGATCAGCAGCTGGAGCAGCAGCGCGATGATCTCCTTGATCAGGGGATCGAGCCGCTTCGGGATCACCTGCTTCCACAGCACGTGGGACGGCACGGCCAGCACCTGCGGCCGCGGCCGCAGGAAGAACAGCAGCAGCAGCACGACCGTGCCCACGACCAGCGCGGTCAGCAGGGTCTGGGCGGGCACGCCGGCGAAGGTCACGCGCTCACCCCAGCAGCCGACCCGAGCGGAAGGTCCGCAGCACCAGTTCCTCGAACGGGCTGTCGGTCCGCGCATGGGCGTAGAACAGGTTGTAGCGGCGACAGTACGAGGCCAGCTCCCGGCCGTGCTGCACGAACACCTCGCGGTACCGCTTGATCAGCGCCGGGGTCAGCCGCACCCGCATGCCGCGGCCGCTCTCGGCGTCCCTCAGCATCCAGTCGCCGCCCCGCACGTCGGGTTCCACCTCCTCGGGCGCGCTGAGGTGCACCAGCGCCAGCTCGAAGCGGGTGGCCCGCATCATGTCCAGCGCCTCGCGCCAGCCGTCGGACATGAGGAAGTCGCTGATGATGACCACCACCCCACGGGTGCGGGCCACGCCCGCGAACCCGTGGATGGCACGCGCCAGGTCGCTCTCGCCCTCGGCCTGCTGCTCGGCGAGGTAGCGGTACACGTTGACCGCGTGGGCCTTGTTGCGCGGCGGATGCAGCGGCGGCAGTACACCGCTGCCGAAGGGGAACAGGTGGACACGGTCGAGGTGGGCGAGGGCCACGTACGACAGGGCCGCGGCCACCCGGGAGGCGAACTCCGACTTGGTGGGCGTGCCGAACCGCATGGACGCGCTCACGTCCACCAGCAGGTACAGGTTGAGCTCCGTGTCCTCCTCGGCCAGCCGGATCATGAAGCGGTCGAGCCGACCGAACAGGTTCCAGTCGATGTCCTTGAAGTCGTCGCCCGGCGCGTAGGGGCGGTGGTCGGCGAAGTCGATGCCCGACCCGAGCTTGCGCGACCGCGTCAGCGCGGCGAACCGACCCTGGTGCTGATGCCGCGCAACGATGCGCAGGTACTCCAGCTTGCGCAGGAACTCCGGGCTCAGGGGATCGGTCTGCTGGTCGCTCACGTCAGGTTCAGGCCTCGGGCAGCTCCGCCACGATCTGGTCGACGATGCTGTCGGTGTCGACCCGCTCCGCCTCGCCCTCGAAGTTGAGAATCAGCCGGTGCCGCAGGCAGGGCCGCGCCACGTGGCGGATGTCGGCCACGCTCACGTTGAAGCGGCCGTCGAGCAGGGCCGTGATCTTGCCCGCCAGCAACAGGGATTGTGCGCCTCTGGGGCTGGCGCCGTAGCGCACGTAGCGCCGGGTCACCTCCGGCGCCTCGCCCTTCTCCGGGTGGGTCGCCAGCACCAGCCGGATGGCGTAGTCCTGCACCACCGGCGCCACCGGCACGGACCGCACCAGCTGGCGCATCGCCTCGATGGTCGGGCCATCCACCACCGGGCCAGCCACCGGCTGGCGGGTCGAGGTGGTGCGGTCGAGGATCGCCTTCATCTCCCCGTGGTCGGGGAACTCGACCACGAGCTTCATCAGGAAGCGGTCGAGCTGCGCCTCGGGCAGCGGGTACGTGCCCTCCATCTCCAGGGGGTTCTGCGTGGCGACCACGAAGAAGGGCTGGGGCAGCGGGTGGGTCTCGCCCACGATGCTGACCTGCCGCTCCTGCATGGCCTCGAGCATGGCGCTCTGGGTCTTGGGCGTGGCGCGGTTGATCTCATCGGCCAGGATCACCTGGTTGAACACCGGGCCCCGCTGCAGCTCGAAGTAGCGCCGGCCGTCCGCGTCCTCCATCACCAGGTTGGTGCCGGTGATGTCCGCGGGCATCATGTCCGGGGTGAACTGGATGCGGGCGAAGCTCAGCTGCATCACGTCACCCAGGGTCTTGACCAGCGCGGTCTTGCCCAGACCCGGTACCCCCTCCAGCAGGATGTTGCCGTCGGCCAGCATGCCGGCCAGCGAACCTCGCACCACGCCGGTCATGCCCACGATCACCTTGCCCACCTCGGACTGCAGCGCCGCGAAGTAGCGGCCGAAGAGTTCGGGGGTCATCTCACCTTGGCTCATCGCATCTCTCCGATGGACCCGCGACGCTCGCGGCGCCGGGCCCTACAGGTCGAGCAGCAGCTGGAAGTAGTCGTGTGCGTACTCGCGGAACAGCGGGGGCAGCTCGCCCGACTCCTCGAGCAGCAGCCGGTCCGCCTCCTGGAAGTAGTTGCCCTGTTCGTCGCCGAAGTCGTTGGCCAGCCCACCCTGGATCTTGTGGGTGGCGATCTCCTCGAGCACCTCGCGGCGCTTCTCCGGCGGCAGTTCGTCGTCCGTGACCTGGCCGAGGATCTGCTCGAGCTGGGCGCCCGGCAGCGACGTGGGCAGCTGGAGCCCCTGCTCCCGCTCCATGGTGGCGCCGTCCCCCTTGCCCGCGCCCTGGGCCCCGCGCGTGGTCTCGCCCTCCCCCTGTGGGACCATGCCCTCCATGCCCGATCCCATCGCCTGCGCCCCTGGCGGGACCTCGTCCACGAGCTGAGCCTCCCCCTCCGCGGTCATCGGCTCGCCCATGGTCTCGGCATCGGTCACGTCCTCGAACCCTGCCTCGGCCATGGCGTCGCGCTTGTCGGGCATGCCCGAATCGTCGGCCACGGCCACCCGTGGCCCACCCTGCTTGCCAGCCAGCCAGTCCGCGACCTGCTCGCCCCGCTCGGCCACGTACTGGTCGAGGAACTGCTCGAACAGCTGCTGCACGGCCACGTTCTTGTCGTCGTTCATGATCGACTCGGAGTCGAACTCCCGCTTGGCGTAGTCCAGGGCCTGCTCGGAGATGTTGCTCGCCTGGGATGCGGCCAGGCCGTCGTCCGTGTCCGACAGCGCGTTCTTGCTGCCGCGGAACATGTCGTTGGGATCGCTGAAGCGGTCCTGGCCCCGCTCGAACATGTTCGCGTCCTCGATCAGCGGGTTGGTCAGCTCCTGCTGCAGGTCGCGGAACGACGGGTCCTTGCGGATGGCGTCGCTGGCCTGGCGCCGTACGTGCTCCAGGTCGAAGTCCACGGCCGCGGTCAGTTCCATCTGCAGCTGGGTGTGCAGCGCCTCGAGCTCGCCCACGGTGTACACCGCGTCGCTCAGCGCGAATTCCTCCTCGGGCGGCGGCGGCGGGGTGACCTCCTCGGGGGGCTCCTCGGCCTCCGGTTCGGTCTCCTCCCGCCGCTTCTCCTCCTCGTCCACGATCTGCTGGACGCGGTCACGCAGGTCGGTGACCGCGTGCACCAGCCGCTTGTTGCCGCGGCCGCGGGCGTCCTCGTGCACCTCGTCCAGCGCGGCGAGCAGGTCGGCGCCCGCCACGTCCAGCGGGGTGGGCGGTTCGGTGGCGCCCTTCACCTGCAGATCGAAGCGCAGCGTCAGCCCGATCACGACCAGCAGCAGTAGACTGGCCAGCACGGGACCGCGCAGGGCGCGCAGCAGGAGCAGGGGGACGGCGCGACGCACGGACACGCCGGACGCGTGTTGCAGCGCGTCGGTTCGCTGGCGGGCCAGCATGCCGCCCTCGACGCCGTCGAACGCCAGGGCCGTGCCCACCCGGTCGAACAGGCCCGCGCCCGCGTCCAGCGCCTTGGCCGCTCGCACCGGGCCAGGGGACAGCACCAGCCCACGCACGACAGCCGCGACGGGCAACAACAGCGCCGTGGCCAGCCAGCACAGGGTGGTCCAGTGCAGGCCTCGCGCGACCTCGATCAGCAACGCCGTCGCCACGATCGCCAGCAACACCCACGTCAACACCCGGCAGCCGTCGGCCAGGGCCCGCGCCAGACGCAGGCGCAAGCCGGCCACGCCGACGAGGCGATACAGGGGTTTCAGCGGCTGGCTCAACCGCGCTTCCTTCCGTACACCCGTGATCCGGGCACGATCCCGGTACGGTGGATCCATCGAAACATACCGCGCGTACACTCAAACGGAAAATGTTGTCCGGCGTTCCACCTCGACCTCCGCCCGGGCGCCCGCCGAACCCCCGCACCGGTGCTATAGTCGATCCAGTCGTTCTGTCGGGCCATCTTCGGGGGAAGCGGAGGAGCCGAGACGCATGCTGAGACGTCTCCACAGGGACCAGCGGGGCAAGTTCAACATCGTGCACGCCGTGCTGCTGATCGCGTTCGCGGCCGGGGCCTACGCGACCGTGATGTACTACCCCCCGTACGTTCAGTACTGGAAGATCCGCTCCAAGGCGAGGCAGATGGCGCTCACGGCCAGCACCACCCAGATGAACGACGAGAAGAACAAGAACTACTTCGACGGCGAGATGCGCTCGATCGGCGTGGAGTACCCCACGTCCAGGGACATCACCTACCACCGCTACAACCCGGAGAAGGTGCAGGTCGCGTTCGAGTACGAGTACCCGGTCAAGCACCTCTTCATGTCCCAGCCCCACGTACTCCACTTCCGCGTTCTCTGCCTGGCCCAGGCCGGCATGTGCGTCGAGAGCGACTGACAGGGCCCTTGGCGAAAGCCGCGGCAGGTGGGAAAATCCCCTCGGGTAGGGTCCGATGATATCGCTGGAGATCCGAGGAAAGGGTGTCGTCAACGCGGAGCACACGTTCCGCGCCGGCCGTGATCCGGCGTGGGCCGACCTGGTGGTCGAGCAGGGGCTGATCAGCCGTCACCACTTCGAGATCCGCCCGGACGGGGCTGGCTACCGCGTGTGGGACCTGGGCTCCAAGAACGGCACATGGGTCAACGGCGCCATGGTCGGGGACTCGGGCCAGGCCCTGCAGGCCAACGACGTGATCCAGGTGGGCACCGAGATCGAGATACGCGTGCTGTCCATGGACGCGCCCCACGTGGAGCCGACCACCGTGATCGGGCCGGACCGACCGCTGCTGGCGGTGGAGCTGCACACGGACACGTTCGTGGTGCGCTACCAGCAGGGCCGCCGCAACGTGCGCGACACGATGCCCTACCAGCTGGGTCTGGCCATGTCGATGCTGGCGCTGTATCAGCGCGACGGCCTCGGCCCGGTGCCGGACGTGGATCTGCGCGCGTTCGTGTGGCGAGGCGAGCCCGACCAGATGCAGCACGGGGACATCAACCGGCTGCTGGCGCGGGTGCGGCAGTGGTTCCAGCAGCGGGACATGGACGCCCCGACCATCGTGCGGCCCAAGCGCGCGGGTAGCACCCGGCTGGACGTACCGGCGCCCTGCATCAGCGTGCTGCCCGAGGGGTGGCTGTATCGTTTCCTGAACTCGCCCTGACGGTCAGAACCGGAGCGTCAAACCCCCGGTCACCGGCGCTGGCGGCGCCTGCCAGGCGACCTGCCAGCTCCCGGCGCGCGCAGAACCCGCGGCGGCCGCGTCCTCGGCGTCACGCACGGCCTGCAGCACCTTCACCCCGTGGATCAGCAGCGGGATGCCGGTGATCAGCAGGGTCAGGCCCAGGCCGACCAGCACCAGCGGGCCCACGGCCGTCGTGACCAGGCCCGAGGCCTCGATCACGATCGGCAGTAATCCACCGAGGCCGACACCGAACAGGATCCCTCCGCCACAGAGCAGCCCGGCCCCGATCACGGTGAAGGCCGCGCCCTCGGGCATGGTCGGAACCCACTGGCCCCGGGTCGGGGTGGCCGCCTCGGCGGCCTGTCGCTGCCTCAGCTGCAGCGGGTGCACCGTGGGCACGCCGTGATCCAGCCACGACGTCAGCTGCGGCCCGGTCTGCACCTCCACGGCCGGTCGGGTCACCGGCGCATCGTGCGAGTATGCCAGGGCCGGCACCTCGAACATCAGCAGGACGAGCAGGCCCACACACAGCGAGGCCAGCGGGCGGGTGAAGGATCGCATCGTGCCCCCTCAGAAGCGCAGCAGCGTCACGCCGCCCGGGCGGATGGCCGTGTCCGGCACGCCCGGGCCGTCGAACCACTCGGCGCTCTCCATGGCGCGGTAGATCTTCAGCTCCTTCAACCCCAGCGGCAGCAGGATCAGCCCGGGGATGAGGAACGCGAAGCTGATGAAGAACAGGGCTGCCGCGGGCGGGAAGTAGTTCGACTCCTCCGCGACCGGCAGGTAGATGGCGAAGAACCACACTCCCCCGTAGATCGCCATCCACAGGAAGTTGGCCAGCAGCGCCGCCGACACGATGGTCAAGGTGGTGCCCTTGACCAGGTGGTGCCGCTCCTGGGCGGTCATGGTCAGCGGCCCCAGCGGTGGCAGCGGCGGGCCCAGCGGCCCGCGGGTCTGGTTGGCCATGCGCATGGCCAGGTGCGGACCGCGCAGCACCATCGGCGACAGGGGCGTGGCCACGGCTGACGCCGCAACGGCCGTGGTCGCGACCTCCACGGCCACAGCGTCGGCGGTGCGCGCCTGCGGGTAGGCGAACGCGCTGGCCTGCACCCCCACCAGCACGGCCAGTCCGACCATCACGTTGGCGATCCAGCGACCTCGCACTCGGTTCAGCATGAGAACTCCATGGGCTTGGATGGCGAGAATATCACTGTTCGGGCTGCGCTTCCTCCGTCGGCAGCTCGGCCAGCCGCGTACGCAGCACCTGCTCGTAGCGGTGGGTACGGACCGAGGCGTCTTCGGGGAGCACCAGCCCCTCCAGGGTCTGCTCCAGCACCAGCCGCGCCTCGCCCGGCCGCTCCAGCTCGACGAGCAGGGCCGACCAGGTGTCCGCCACCTTCAGCCGCAGGTCACCCTCGGCCAGGCGCCATGCCGTGCCTGCGTCGGCCAGCGCCAGCCCCTCGAAGCCCTCCCCAGCAGCCGCAGCGCGGGACCGGGAGTGGTACAGCGATGGCGCATCCGGGGCCGCATCGATGGCCGGATCCAGCAGCGACATCACCTCCTCGATCCGGCCCGCGCGCCGCAGGCAGCCAGCCGCGGACAGCACGTTGCCCCGCTGGGCTGCCAGCGCGTCCACGTCCACGGCACCCCCGACCAGCTCCAGGTAACGATCCGCGGCGCTGGACCAGGCCTCGATCTCGGCCGCGCTGTCGCCCCGCGCACCCGCGGCCAGGGCCATCGCGTACCAGGCTTCGGCCGCCAGCTCCGGCTGCTCGGACAGCACGTGCTCGGCCGTGGCCACGGCGCGCTGCCAGGCCAGGGCGCTGCCCTCTGCGTCGTTCGCTGCCGACCGCAGATCGGCCACGTCGGTCCACCACCACAGCTGCTGCAGCGAGGGCACGACCGGCTGCAGGGCCTGGTCGAGCAGGACCTGCTCCAGGGCCGCGGCCCCGGCCGCAGGCTCCATGACCTCCAGCGCGACGAACGCCACCACGCGGGCGCGCACCTCCGGCGCCGCGGCTGCGCCAGCGGGCACGGCATCGAGCCACTCCGCGGCCCCGGCCCCGTCCTTCAGCTGCGTGTACCGCCAGGCGATGGCGAGGGCCAGCTGGGGATCGTGGTCGCCGGTCTGGGGGTGGGCGGTCTCGTGCGCCCGCGCCACCATCGCGTCCAGGGTCTCGGCGCCGGCCGCGGCCTCGCGCACCGCAGCCAGCCACGCGACCGGCTCCTCGTACCCCTCGATCCGCCCCAGCACCTCGCCGCTGGCCGTACAGACCACCGTGGTGGGATAGCCGCCCACCTGGTAGCGGATCTTGGCGTCCCAGCTGGCGGGCAGGTCCGCGTCGAACCAGGCCCGCACATACGGCTCGAGGTCCGCCTGGTGCTCCGGGTCGGTCAGCACCTCGCTCCACAGCTGGTTGCACGGCGGGCACCAGCGGGTCTTGAACACCATCACCACCGGCACTCCACGCCGCTCGGCCTGGGCCAGGGCGGCGTCGAGGTCGTCCTTCAGCCAGGTCGCCCCCGGTCCGACGGCCAGCGCGAGCTGGGGCGCTGTCCCGCGGTCGCCCAGGATCGGCTGGATGGCCATCAGCTCCACGGGCGCGAACGCGGCCTGCGCGCGTCTCTCGACCGCCACCTGGAAGCCCACGGTGTGGGGCCGACAGGTGCCACCGTCGTCGCACAGCCCCACCTCCAGCTCCCCGTCCACCACGATGGGCCGCTCCGAGGGCAGCTCCACCTCGATCCCCTCGAGCAGATCGGACACGCGGCCGGCCAGGTCGATGGCGTCGTCCAGGCCGGTCTCTGGGATCGTGCGCAGATCCAGCCGTGCCGGGAAATCCCCGGCCAGGTGGTGGCCCTCGTGGGGCGCCACGCGCACCTGCAACGTCGCACGGCTGGTGCGGGTCGACACGGTCAGGGGCACGTCCTCGTCGGCCGCGGCCGGGGCCATGCCCGCGAGCACGGCCAGCAGCACGCACAGCCGGAACCCGAGGATCAGGGGAGTTCGCATGGTTCCTCCAGGGAGATCGCGGGCATGGTACCCGAGGGCTCCGGCAGCGGGAACCCTCAGCGGCCGCTGCGTAGTAACGGCACGGTGAGCCCACGGGCCACGATCAGCACACCTGCCATGGCCGGCAGTGTGGGGGGGTACGCCAGGGTCAGGACCACGGCCAGCACGATCACCACGGTCGCGCTCACAGCCAGCTCCACCCCCTCGGAGCGCCGGTGCCGCAGGAGCCCCGCCCAGGCCATACCGGCCAGGGCCAGCTCCTGCAACACGACCGCGCCGACCAGCCGGCTGCCCAGCATCGGCTCCCCCGACGGCACGGCGCTCAGCAGCAGCAGCGGCCACCGCGGCACGATCAGCAGGCCCAGGCCCACGAGGACCATCACCGCGACCGCCACCCAGGTCAGGGCGTCGACGCGCCGCCGGCGCACGGCGTCGTCCACCAGGGAACACGCGAGCAGGGCGGCCACCAGCAGCGCCGTGGCGGCGGACACCACCCCGTGAGCGGCCGCGCCCCGGCAGGCCAGCGCGAACCACGCGGCCGCCACACCCCCGACCCAGGCGAGCGCGCCCGCGGGCAGGATCGCGTCGCGCACGAGCCTGGGCAGGTCCGTCAGGTCGAACGGCCGCGCCAGGTGGGTGCCGAGGGTCGTGCGCGCGCCCTCCACCGCGAACAGCAACGTACCGGCGATGATGGCGCCCAACAGGGCGGCCACCGGGAGGGCCAGACCGGCGCCGGCGAGCTCGAAGCTCAGCAGGCCCGAACCCCGCTCGAACCAGGCCCGGGCCAGACCCACGTCGGCGACGAGGAACACCAGCGCGCCCGGCAGCAGCACCCGTGGCCGCTCCACGAGCAGCAGGCCCACCCCGATGACGATCCCGGCACCCACGGCGGGCAGGCACAGGCTGCCGCGATACAGCATCAGCGCCAGCGTGCCCGGGTACGGGTAGAACTGGCTGATCGGCCCGTAGGCCAGCTGGAATCCGACGCCGGCGAGCACCAGCCCGACCAGCAGGGACAACACCAGCGTCACCTTGATCACCGAGCCGGCGCGCAGCCCCTCCCCCGCCTCGACCCGCTCCGACGCGATTCGCGAGGCGCTCCACCCCAGGCCGAACAGCGGTGCGATCGGCACCACCAGGGCGAGCAGGCCAGCCACGACCGCCGCACGCACACCACCGGTGAACGCGCGCAGGACGAGCAGGTTGCCCAGCATCACACCGGCGAACAGCGCGGCGGCCACGGCGCGGGCCGCGCGCGGCGAGCGGGGATCCACCGGGCTCAGGGGACCGGGACCATGGTGGTGCCGGGGAGCAGGGGGCATGTGCCCCCCTCGGCGACCACGTCGATACAGTAGTCGCCCTGGTGCAAGGCCTGCGGCGGGCAGGTCAGGCAGGGGATGTTGAGCCCGTCGAGGGTCTCGCACAGGCCGCCCGGATCGAAGCCGAGCAGCTCGTCGAACGACACGGTATCCGCCACACCGGCCAGCTGCATGTCGATCACGGCGCTGTTGTCACCGTTGTAGCTGCCGGATATCTGCACGTCGCCCAGCCAGATGGGCGTGCCGCCGGCGTCGAACTCCAGATCGGTCGGCCCCACGTCGAACGACGGGTTGGACCAGGTGCCCGACGCGGTCGAGGTCGGATCCGTGGTCTGCTCCCAGACCCAGCTGGCCTCGGGCGCGTTGGGGTTCACCACGGCTCCGCCGCCGATCAGCATGTCGATCGACGGCCCCTGGATGGAGGACGCGGTGAAGATCACGCCCTCGTCCTGGGGCAGCTGCCCGAGGTACATGCCCAGCAGCACGCCCACACCCGCGGGCTCGGTGAACGTGAAGCCGCCGTCGGGCAGGTCCAGGTAGTACACCAGGCCCTCCACGTCGTCGGCCACGTCGTCGTCGTCGGCCACGTCGTCGTCGTCATCCGCGGTGGTGTCGTCGTCGCCGGTGTCGTCGTCGCCGGTGTCGTCGTCACCTGCGGTGGTGTCGTCGTCGCCGGTGTCGTCGTCGGCCGTGGCGTCGTCGTCGGCGTCGTCGTCGTCGTCGGCCGGCTCGGGACAGCCGATGAACAGCAGTGCAGCGGTCAGGGCCAGCCAACAGGTTCTACAGGTCATGATCCGTCCTCCCAGATGGGGTCACAGCCAGGCCGCTCCTCGGTGGGCATGCCCGACAGGCGACGCTCCCCCGGCGTGAGACCGTCCGGCCACAGGTCCTGCCGGCAGTCCCGGCAGTAGTGGGTCGGCAGGTAGCCGGTGAACAGCGTCGGCAACAAGTGTACCGCAAGCGAACGCGCGTCCACGCCGTCGTACATCAGGCACCAGGCGTTGGTGCAGTGTCCGCCGTCGCGGTGGTCGTCGTTGGTCACCAGGCCCAGCACGTGACCGGCCTCGTGAACGGCGACGGACGCCTCCTGGCGCACGCCCGTCAGCCACAGGATGGGCTTCAGCTGGTCGGCGAACACGGTGAACGCGGGGAAGTCCACGTCGTCGCCCAGCCGGCCGACCCGAAAGCTGTAACCGCGGTAGCGCTTCCACGCTGGCGCATACAGGACATACAGCCACGCGCCCTCGGCCGGGCGCTCGTCCGCGTACTGCAGGATCAGGTCGTGGATCACCGACCCGTCCTGCTGCCAGGCGTCCACGGGCACGGCGTCGTCCACCACGACCTCGATGCCACCCGGCTTGTCGCAGTAGAACGCCAGCCGCTCGGTCAGGATGCGCAGCGCACGCGGCCGCGGCTCGCTGCCCTCCACCCAGTCGACCTCCACCCGCAGCGAGGCCTGCTCCGCGTCCAGCAGGGACGCGGCACGGAACGACGCCGTGGCGGGCCCGGCCGCCGGCTTGATCAGGGGCGCACAGCCGCTGACCAGCACCGGTACCAGGCACGATATCGACAGTGGGATGCTCGCACGCACGGGGTTTCATCTTAGGCCTCGGGTAGCTACTCCACCAATCCCGGGTACAATTCGATGTAGATGTCGAGCCCTGGTGCCACCCGTACGCTCGCTCCCTCCCGCTCCACCCACACGCGGAGCGCGGACCTGCGACGGCTGTGGCTGCTGACGTGGTCCATGGCCCTGGGCGACCTGCGGCGGCAGTACGCAGGCTCCCTGCTGGACGTGGTCTGGGCGGTGGCCAAGCCGCTGCTGGAGCTGACCACGTATACCTTCGTGTTCACCGTGCTGCTCAAGGTGCGATTCCACGCCGAGTACTCCACGGCGGTCAGCGCCCTGTTCCTGTTCTGCGGCTGGATGGTGTACGTCACGCTCAGCGAGTCGCTGTCACGCTGCCAGGGCGTGGTGCGCGAGAACGTACACCTGATCCGCAAGGTGCACGTGCCCGCTGCCATCCTGCCGGCCTACGTCACGTTCAGCGAGCTGGTGGTGCAGCTGATGCGCATCGCGATCCTGGTGGGCGCGTCGCTGATCGTGGGCTGGGGCATCAGCGGCTGGGCGCTGTTGCTGCCGGTGGTGATGGTGTTCCAGTTCCTGTTCACCTACGGCATCGCCATGCTGCTGTCGACCGTCTCCGTGTTCTTCAAGGACGTGCGGCAGCTGCTCAACCCGCTGCTGCTGATCTGGATGTTCATCTCGCCGGTGTTCTACCCCGAGAGCGTGTTCCCGAGGCCTTTCACGCCGATCCTGGTGTTCAATCCGCTCGCCCACCTGATCGGCATCTACCGCCAGATCCTGCTGAACCACACCGCGCCGTTGCCCGGCCAGATCATCATCTTCGGCGCGGCCTCGATCACGGTGTTCTGCCTGGGCTGGTGGGTGTTCCGACGGCAGGCCCCCCACTTCTCGGATCTGCTCGGCGGCTGACGAACCCGAGTTCGAAGGACGGACGGTTGACCGACTACGACCCCGGCTCGGATATCGTGGTGGACGTGGAGGGGCTGTCCAAGCGCTTCGACATCTACCCGTCGGACCGGGCGCGGTTGATGGAGGTGCTGTGGGGGGGCAAGCGCCACATCGAGCACTGGGCCCTGCGCAACGTCACCTTCCAGATCCCCCGCGGCGCGGCATTCGGCGTGGTCGGGCCCAACGGCGCGGGCAAGTCGTCGCTGCTGAAGATCCTCAGCGGCGTCAGCCCGCCGACCCTCGGCAGGGTGGACATCCGCGCGTCGCTCAACAGCCTGCTCGACCTCGGCGTGGGATTCCACGGCGACTTCACCGGCCGGGAGAACACCACGCTCAACTGCCGGCTGCTGGGCATGACCGAGGACGAGATCGAGGAGCGCGTACCCCACGTGATCGAGTTCGCCGAGATCGGTGAGTTCATCGATCTGCCGGTGCGCACCTACTCCACGGGCATGGGCCTGCGCCTGGGCTTCGCCATCGCCGCCCACCTCAACCACGAGATCCTGCTGATCGACGAGCTGCTGTCCGTGGGCGACGCCTACTTCCAGCGCAAGTGCATCCGCCGCATCGAGCAGTTCATCTCCGAGGGCCGCACCCTGATCCTGGTCAGTCACGACCTGCATTCGGTGCGCGAGCTGTGCCAGGAGGCGATCTGGCTGCAGAAGGGCCAGGTCGAGGCCGTGGGCGAGTCCCGCCACGTGGTGGAGGCCTATACCGACCGGGTGCGGGGGCGACGGCTGCCGCCCGCGGCCAGCGCGTCCGCGGACCGCGCCGGCGCCCCGGACGACCGCCCCGGCCGCGGCGCGCCCCTCGACTATCGGGCCACCACCCCGGACCGGCGGCTGCGCAATACCCTGCTGCGCGCCACCCACATGGGGGACGCCGAGCACTTCCTCTCCGACGGCTCGGAGAAGGCGGTCGGGGTCGAGGTGGGCACCCCGGGCAATCCCACGGTGCAGGGATCGGGCGAGGTCGAGATCCTCAGCGTGCAGCTGCTCGACGGCCGGGGACAGATCACCGAGTCGGTCAAGACCTTCGACTCGCTGGTGGTGTCGGTCACCTTCCGCACCGTGGAGCCGGTGGAGGATCCGATCCTGGGAGTGGCGGTCTTCCGCAACGACGGCGTGTACGTGTTCGGGCCCAACACCCGCTTCGACCGGGTCGACGAGATGACCGGGGTGTACGACGGCGTGTACACCTACTTCATCTACTACCCCAAGCTCCCGCTGCTGGAGGGCACCTACCGGCTCAGCGTGGCCCTGTACGACAAGGCCCACCTGCGTCCCCACATGTGGCACAACCAGCTGTACGAGCTGAAGGTGACCGCGGACGTGGAGGACCACGGCATCATCCACGCGGACCACCACTGGGGCCTGGTGGTGCACGCGCGCGGGGACAAGGAGAAACTGGCGTGACCGCGGCGGGCTCCACCAAGCGCGTGTTCCTGGTGGGCAGCGGGCCGCTGCCCGTGCAGGACCCCGACGAGCTCGGCTTCCCCGCCCTGCGCGCGCGCCAGTTCCTGATCGCCCTGCTCGAGGCGGGCCACGAGGTTGCCATGGCCGCCCTGGTGTCGGGCGGCACCGACGACGCCGGGGGCCGCCCCTGGCGCCGCCAGCTGGAGCAGCCCACGGCGATGGGCGCGCGCAAGCTGCACTACCACCCGGTGCGCCACGACGAACCCGGGGCATTCCTGTCGTTGCGGGACCTGCGCCACGAGTTCGAGCCCGACGTGGTGGTCAGCGCCGGTCCGTTCGCGCCCATGGCCGGCGGCGCCCGCGCGGCCGGGGCGGAGCCCCTGTGGATCGACGTGCCCGGTGATCCCATGAGCGAGGCGCAGCTACGCGCGTTCCGCTCCGGCAGCCACGACCCCGTGCACCGCTACCGCCAGGTGCTGTCCCTGGCCGTGACCCGCGGTGACATGTTCAGCGTGATCTCGTCGTCCCAGCGGGCCGTGCTGATCGGCGCACTCGGTCTCGCCGGCAGGCTGACGGCGCGGGAGATGGGCAGCGAGCTGGTGCACGTGGTGCCGCCATCCCTGGAGGGACTGTACCGCGACTGCCCGCCCGAGACGCCCCAGACCCTGCTGTCCGGCATCGCGCCGGACGACTTCTCGGTGCTGTTCTGCGGCGGGTACAACACCTGGCTCGACGACCAGACCCTGCTCAAGGGCCTGCTCAAGGCCATGGACACCGACGAGCACATCCACCTCGTCAGCACCGGCGGCGCGCTGAACAACCACCACGAGGGCGCATACCAGCGCTTCCGCAAGCTGGCCGAGCGGTCCAAGCACGCCCGCCGGTTCCACTTCCTGGGCTGGGTGCCGACCCGCCACCTCGCCGCCATCTACCAGGCCTGCGACCTCGCGGTGAACATGGACATGCCGTGCTACGAGGCCGAGTTCGGCAGCCGCACCCGCCTGCTCGACGCCATGGAACGCGGCCTGCCTGCGGCCTCGACCGTGACCTGCGACCTGACCCGCGAGCTGCGCGAGGTGGAGGGGTTCTTCCCTCTACAGGTCGGCGATCCCGACCTGCTGTCCAGCCTGCTGGTGCGGCTCGGCGGCGAGAAGCGCCGCCGCATCTCGGGAAATACCCAGGGGGTGACCGACGGCCTGGCCGCGGTGGGTAGCCTGGGTCGCGTGCCGTGGAGCTTCGTGCAGCCCCGCTACTCCATCGACACCACCACCCGCGCCCTGCTCGACTGGGTCGCCGACCCGCGCAGCACCCACGACGACATCGAGGTGGACTTCATCGAGGACCAGTGGGTGGAGATCGCCCGCCTGCAGGAGCGCCTCGAGGAGGTCTGGAGCAGCCCGACGTGGCGCTACCTCGGCCGGGTGCACAAGTTCGTCAAGAGAAGAAGGGGTCAGATCTAGGATTGTGTATTCTCGCCGAGAATACACAATCCTAGATCTGACCCCTTTCCTAACCCACCAACCTCCGCCACCACCTGTAGAAGAAGTCGCGCGTGCCCTTGCGCAGCTGCATCCACAGGATGCGCGGGGTGAAGTCGGCCCACCAGTCGATGGAGCCGCCCGACAGGTTGATCACCTTGCGGTCGGACGTGCGCCAGTCGCACAGGGTGAAAGGCTTGAAGATCTTCGCCTGGGTCAGCAGGGCCACGTGGTTGACGATGTCCGACGGCTGGCACAGCTCGATGCGCACCGGCATGCCCAGCTTCTCGGCCAGGGCGTGGGGATCGGGCTGCAGCGAGGCCCGATCGCGGGCCTCGATCCGCACCAGCAGCCCCCGCTTCGTCACGATGCTGAACCAGATGTTGGAGTCCAGCCGGGTGACCTCGGACAGGATGGTCTCCTCGAGGTCGTAGGGGTAGTGGCGACGGTCCTCCCAGACCAGCTCGTCGCCATGCCGGCCCAGCACCTCGATCCGGCGGCCCTGGCGCCCGCAGGGGCACGGCTCGGCGAAGGTGCGCACCACATCGCCGGTCCAGTAGCGGACCATGGGCTGCGCCTCGCGGCGGAAGGTGGTGGCCACCAGGATGCCGTTGCCTCCGAGGGGCACGGGTTCCTTCGTCTCCGGCTCGAGGATTTCGAACGCGAAGTGCTCGTCGTGCAGGTGCAGGTGGCCCTCGGGGCACGACGTGGCGAACGGGCCGCCCTCGGTGCAGCCGTACAGGTTGCGGATGCGCGCCCCGCCCCACTGGGCCTCGATGCTACGCCGCAACGACGGCGTCAGCAGCCGGCCAGCCATGTTGAAGTTCTTGAACGCCGGGAAGTCGGTGGCCGGGTCCTTGCCCTGCAGCCGGGCCAGCTCGGCGAGCTGCACCGGCTCGAGCGGGAAGGACACCATCGAGGTCACGTCCAGCCGCTCGATCAGCTCGAGCACGCGCCTGTAGCCCACGTTGAAGTTCATGTTGCCCGCGGGAAGCAGGCAGCCGCCCACCAGGCGCGCGCCGGTCTCGGCGAGGTGCGACGGCACCGGGAAGGCGTAGGGCAGCCGGTTGATGATGGTCTTGCCCGGGCCGAAGGCCTCCATCCAGACCTCGATGATCGGGATCTCGGCCTCGAAGTCGGCCAGCGAGTACCAGCCGTAGACCCGCGGCCCGGTGGTGCCGAACGACTCGTGGTAGTGCCACACCCGGTCGCGCGGCACGGCCAGGAACGCCTCGGCCGGCCGGTCCTGCATGTGCGACTTGTACAGCAGCGGCAGCCCGGCCAGATCGGCCTCGCCCGTGACCCCATGTCCGTCCAGGTGCTCGGCGAAGAACGGGGCGCAGCGGGCCCGCTCCACCGTGCGGATCACCAGCTCGTCGCGGCTCAATTCACTCATCGGCAGGGGGTGTACCCCGAACAGGGCGCTACGTCCAGGGGATGCGGACCAGGCGCATGCCGTTGCGCATCCTGGGGTAATCCTTCCAGTTGGGGTAGACGCGACCGGTGAGGCCATTGACCCGGTTGAGGATGCCCGTGATCTTCGCCTGGGCCGCGGACATCGTCATCAGGTTGCCGATGGTGGTCACGGCCTCGTGCAGCACCGCGTCGAGTTCCTCCTCGGCGATCCCCCTGGACAGGTAGAACTGGTCGGGCTGGCGCAGGTCGAGCTGCACCGGTGGGTAGCCCTCCGCCGCCGCGAGCTGCTCCAGGGCCGTGCCCGGGTAGACGCGCATGCGAGGCGTGAGCATCACCACCTGCATGGGGTCGATCTCCTCGCGGATGAAGCGCAGCACCTCGCGGGCCGTCTCCAGGGTCTCGCCCGGCCCGCCGAGGATGAAGCTCCACAGCACCGGCATGCCCAGCTCGGCCGTGTCGCGGGCCATGGCCGACAGCTGGTCGGGGTGGAAGTCCTTGCGGTAGGCCTCGATGGTGACCGGGTGGGCCGCGTCCGGCGAGCAGTACACCGCGGTGACATTGGCCGCCTTCATCGCCTCGAGCACCTCGCGGCTGCCGAAGCGGGGGTTGATCCCCGATGTGTGGTAGGCCTTGGCCACCCGGGTCCGCGCCAGCTCCTCGCACAGACGGATCGTGTAGTCCACCGGCGCATTGAAGGTGGAGTCCACGAACTCCGCCACCTTGATACCGGTCGTCTTGACCGCCCGGTCGATGCGCTCCACCACCTGGTCGATGTCGGCGAGGCGGTACGGAGAGCTGCCCTCGAGGTGGGCGTACTCGCAGTACACGCAGCGGAACGGGCATCCGCGGCGGCTCTGGACCGACACCGGGGTACCCCGCTTACGATAGGGTCTGACGTCGATCCAGCGGGCGAATTGGGGCCCGGGCGAGTCGTCCGCGTCCTCGGCTGTGCCGCGGCTGACCGGCGGGACGTCCTCGATCGACTCGCCGCCCTCCACCAGCCGGCGGTACAGCTCCACCATCACCCGCTCGCCCGGCCCGGCCACGGCCAGGTCCGCGCCCACGGCGGCCAGCACGCGCCGCGGCGCCAGCGACGTGCCCGTGCCGCCGATCACCACCGGCACGGACGTCACATCGCGCACCGCGTCCACCACCTGCTCGACGAACGGGAGGTAGAACTTCGGTGACTGGTGGTCGCAGTTGTCCACGTTGCGGATGGTCAGGCCGACCAGCTTCGGCTGCTCCGCGGCGATGCGGCGACGCAGTGCGTCCAGCGGATCCCGCTCGAAGGCCAGGTCCGCCACCTCGCACGGGATCCCGGCCCGGGCCACGGCGCTGGCCACCTGGCACAGCCCCAGCGGCATCACCGGCAGGGGACCGATCTCGCGGTTTGTGTTGACCAGCAGGACCTCGGTCACGCCTCTCCTTGCTGCCCCTCGTAGGCTGGCACGACATCATACCCCTCGTGCCACAGGGCCTGCTGCAGCTGCCGCTCGAGTTCGTCGAGGCCCTGGCCCGTCCTCGCGCTGACCGGGACGCCGCCGAGGTCGTGCTGAAGCTCGTGCAGCAGGCCAGGATCGGCCGCGTCCACCTTGTTCAGCACGCCGATCACCGGCACCTCGTCCAGCCCGATCTGCTGCAGGGTCTGCACCACCACCGCGTGCTGCTCCCAGGCCGCCTCGACCGAGGCGTCCACCACGTGTAGCAACAGGTCCGCGTCCTGCAGCTCCTCGAGCGTGGCGCGGAAGGCGCGCAGCAGCTCGTCGGGCAGCCGCTCGATGAAGCCCACCGTGTCGGTGATGATCGCCTCCCGCTCGCGGGGGAAGCGTAGCCGCCGCGAGGTGGGATCGAGGGTGGCGAACAGCTGGTCCTCGGCGCGCACATCGCTGCGGGTCAGCCGGTTGAGCAGGGTGGACTTGCCCGCGTTGGTGTAGCCCACGATGGACGCGGTGGGCAGGCGCACGCGCTTGCGGCGGCGCCGCCGCAGGGCCCGCTGCTTGCCCAGCTTGTCCAGCTCTTTCTCCAGCCGGGCGATGCGGTCACGCGCGCGGCGGCCGCGCACCTCCAGCTTGGTCTCGCCCGGGCCGCGGCCGCCGATGCCGCCGGTCAGCCGGCTCAGCGACGCCTGCAGCGTGCTCAGCCGCGGCAGCAGGTACCTCAGCTGGGCCAGCTCGACCTGCAGCCGGCCGCCGCGGCTGGTGGCGTGCTGGGCAAAGATGTCCAGGATCAGCTGGGTGCGGTCGATCACCTTCAGGTCGGTGGCGTCGCCCACGGTCCGCCCCTGGGAGGGCGTCAGCTCCCGGTCGAACACCAGCAGGTCCGCGTCCAGCACCATGGAGCGCATGATCACGTCGTCGAGCTTGCCGCGGCCGATCATCGTGCGCGGGTCCACCCGTCGGCGCCGCTGCAGCACCTGGTCGATCACGTTGATGCCCGCGGTGTCGGCCAGGCGGGTCAGCTCCTCCATGGATCGCTGGGCCACGTCGGCGGCGCCCTCGGACAGGCCGACCAGGATCGCCCGTTCCCGCTTGTCGGCCACGTCCTGGCCGGCCGTGCGCTGCGTGAACTCGCCCTCGACCGCCTGGATCAGGCGCAGGAAGTCCTCGGCCAGACCGTGGATGTCGACCGGCCCCTCCACCAGCCACGGCTCGCTCATGTCCCCCTCGCGGGGGGGCAGCAGGGTGCCGTACTGCAGGTCGGAGGGCAGCCCCCGCGGGTCGGGCCGGATCACCCCGACCAGGTCCAGGCGCAGCAGCACCAGGTCGGTCAGGTCGTCCCGGTCCAGCAGCCGATCGCCCAGGTGCACGTGCAGCAGCCGGATTCCGCGGAAGCGGCCGCGGCCGGCGCGATGCCGCCCCAGGTCCGGGATGAACAGGCCCGTGGCCGAGCCCACGATCACGTGGGTCAGGCTGCCGCGTCGGTCGATCATCACGCCCACCTGGCGGTTGATCTCGAGGCTGATCTCGCACAGGGTGCGCGCCAGCTCCGGGCTGACGATCTGGGCGGGCAGCACCCGGCGCCGGTACAGGCGCTGGAGCGCCTGCATCTGCGAGGCCTTGAGGCCCGTCGTGTCGCCGTGCACCACCGGCATGGTCTACTCCTCGTGCCTGCAGGCGCGGATCGCCAGCCGGGTGGCCGCGATCATCGACGACGGGTCGGCGCACCCGCGCCAGGCGATGTCCGGGGCCGTGCCGTGGTCCGGCGACGTGCGCAGGAACGGCAGGCCCATGGTGATGTTGACCGAGCGGCCGAAGTCCATGGCCTTGACCGCGGTGAGCCCCTGGTCGTGGTAGCAGGCGATCACGCCGTCGTACTCGCCCCGCGCGGCCCAGGCGAACGTGGTGTCCGCAGGCAGCGGCCCGACCAGGTCGATGCCCGCGCCCCGCGCGGCCTCGACCCCGGGCGCCAGCACCTCGCGATCTTCGTGGCCCAGCTTCCCCTCCTCGCCTGCGTGGGGATTCAGCCCACACAGGACCAGCCGTGCACGGTCCATGGCGAAGAACCGGCGCAGCCCGTGGTCGAAGATGCGGGCCACCCGCACCACGTCCGCCGCTCCGATCGCGGCGGGCACCTCTGCCAGCGGCAGGTGCGTGGTCAGCAGCGCCACCCGCAGCGTCCCGCCGCCGAATGCCATCACCACGTCCGTACCGCAGCGAGCGGCCAGGAACTCGGTGTGGCCCACGTGGGCGAAGCCGCCGTCCATCATCCGGCGCTTGTGGATCGGCGCGGTCACCAGCGCCTCGCACTCACCGTCGAGGCAGGCGGCCACGGCCCGCTCCAGGGCCTCGGCCTCGGGGAGGTCCCCGCCACAGTCGAGCACCGTGGGCGCGGGCAGCTCGACCAGCTCGGCGGCCCGCTGCATGGCCTCGACCGGGCCGTACACCACTGGCTCGAACGGCTCGTCGCGCAGCGCGTGCAGCGCGCGCACCAGCACCTCGGGGCCGATGCCCGTCGGGTCCCCGGACGTGATCGCGATCCTCGGTCTCATGGCCGTCGGTCTTTCGGAAGGTTTCCCGGGCGAGCGCCGGGCGTCACGGGCGCGGCGTTCGTCAGTGCAGGTACTCGATGTGGGCCTTGGCCTTCTCGCGCTCCACCCACAGCTCGATCTCCCGCTCCTCCTGCTCGCGGTACAGCTCGTCGAACAGCTGGTCGCGCAGGGCCTCGAACGAGGACGCGGCCGCGTCGGTGATGCGGTAGACCTGGATCAGCCACAGCGCGCCGCGGAACTCGAACGGCTCGCTGACCTGGTTGAGGGGCAACCCCTCCACCGCGTCACGCCACTCCGGGATCATGCTGCGGGGCCGCACCTTGCCGAAGTCGCCGCCCTTGGAGGCGATGGCCGGGTCGGTGCAGTGCTGCCGGGCCAGCTCGTCGAACGAACCGCCCGCGGCCACGTCCGCGCGGATGCTCTCGGCCAGGGACAGGGCCTCGTCGAACGCCATCTCGCCGCCGGCCTCGTCGAGGTGCAGCACGATCACCCGCAGGTGGTACTCCGGGTCGTCGAGCTGGCCGCCCGCGCGCTCGCGATAGCGCTGCAGCAGCATGTCCTCGGTGACCTCGATGCGGGTGCCGATCTCGGCCTGGAACAGCCGGTACTGGGCCATCTGCTCGCGCAGGTCGGCGCGGAACTCGGCGGCCGTGATGCCCTGCCGGGCCAGCTCCTGCAAGAACTGGTCGATGGACATGTTGTTGGACCGCGCGTACTCGCCGAGCTGGGATTCGACCTCGGCCTCGTCCACCAGGATGCCCAGCCGGATCATGGCCTGGTCCATCAACTTGCGGCCGATCAGACCCTCGACCAGCATCTCCCGCAGCTCCTGGCGCTGCTCCAGGCCGTTCGGGCCGTCCGGGAACGTGATCTGCTCGGCCCGCACGACCAGGTCGAACTCCGTGTCCACCTCGCTGTGCAGGATCAGATCCTCGTTGACCACGACCACGATGCGGTCGACCACCTCCACGGCCAGGGCCGGACAGGGGAGCAGAGCGGCGAGCAGCAGTACGAGGAGGGAGCGGTGCACGAGGGCCTTTCGGGTGGACCTAGCGGTCCTCGGAGCGCGGCGGGGCGACGCGTCCGCCCGGACCATTCTCGCCGGCCCCGGGCGGGGTCAGCCGGATCGGGCCGCCGGCCGGGCCGCTGCGGTCCTCGACCTTGTACTCGTGGCCGGCCACGGCCACGTCGTCGATCTCCACGGTGGAGTCGGCCATCAGCCGGCCGACGTACTCGTCGTACAGCTCGTTGTAGCGGTCGCTCTTGACCTTGCGCAGCACGCTGCCGCGCATCTGCTCGAAGGTGCGCTCCACCCGCTCGCGGCGATTGGGCACGTACAGCACGTTGAAGCCATCCTCGGTCTCGATGACGTCGGAGATGTCACCCTTCTCCAGCTCGAAGGCCGCGTCGATCAGCAGCTGGTCGATGCCCGGCTTGCCCTTGCGGCCCACGAACCCGAGATCACCGCCGCGACGGGCGTACGGCCCCTGGGAGTTCTCCTGGGCCAGGGACTTGAACGAGGTCGGGTTGTCGGCGATCTGGCCTCGCAGGTCCTCGGCCAGGGTGCGGGCCTCCTCGCGCGGACGCGAGTCGGTGATCTTGATCAGGATGCGCTTGATCTGCACCTTCTCCGGCACAACGAAGTCTTCCTTGTGCTCGTCGAAGTAGGCGCGCAGCTCGTCCTCGCCGATGGAGTCGGGGTCGAGGGTGCCGTAGACGTCCTTCTTCAGCAGGGTGTTGACCATCATCTTGCGGATCTTGGGATCCCGGTCGATACCCTGGCGCAGGGCCTCCTGGTACAGCAGCGTCTCGTTGACCAGTTCATCCATCACCTCGCCCTTGAACTCGTCGGTGATGGCGCCGGCGCGCGGCCGCATGCGCCGCGCGACCCGGTCGAAGTCCTCGGTGCCGATCTCCATCTTGTTGACCGAGGCCAGCGGCGTACCGATGTCCACCGAGCCCTTGGCCGAGAAATCGGTCTGTTCGCCACCCTTGCTACCTCCGCCCTCACCACCGCTGCCACCGCAGCAGGCCAGCGCGAAACCCAGCACGCAGAGTGTGACCGTCCAGACGATAGACCTCATGTCCTTCTCCTCGTTCGACGACGTGGTGTCCAACCCCTCGGATCCACGCCTCATTCCAGCACGAAAGATCGGCCTGAAAAGGCGACAGTGACGCCTAACACACTAGACCAGACGCCGCAAGAGCCTTTGCAACAGGTCCAGGGGCTGTCGTCGCTGCTCCCGGCTCATGCGGATCGTGAGCACGCCGTCGGCGCTGAGCGCCAGCCGGTCCCCGGCGCGCGCCACCAGGGCCGCGAGCACGCTCGGGTCCACGGGCGTGCCCGCATGGAAGGCCACCTTGACCCCACCAGCGGCCGGGTCGATGCGGGTCACCCACAAGCGCCGCGCCAGCACCTTCAGCCGGATCAGGGCCAGCAGCCGCTGCACCGGCTCGGGCGCGCGGCCGTACAGGTCCTCCATCTCCTCGACGATGGACGTGGCCTCGTCGTCGTCCAGCGCACCGCTGAGCCGCTTGTAGTACAGCAGCCGGTCCCGCTGGTCGTCCACGTAATCACCGGGGATGAACGCGTCGGTGCGGATCTCTATCTCGGGCTGGGGCGCGGCGCTGTCCTCGCCCCGCAGGGTCTTGACCGCCTGCTCCAGCAGCTCGAGGTAGGTGTGCAGCCCGACCGCGTTGACCGAGCCGGACTGCTCCTTGCCCAGCAGGTTGCCGGCGCCCCGGATCTCCAGGTCCCGACTGGCGATCTTGAACCCCGATCCCAGCGACGTGTTGTCCTGCAGGGCCTTGAGCCGGAGCACTGCGTCGCGGCTCATCGACCGTCCCGGCGGCACGAGCAGCCAGCAGTAGCCCCGGTCCCTGGACCGCCCGACCCGCCCGCGCAGCTGGTACAGCTGGGCCAGCCCCAGCCGGTCCGCCCGGTGGATCAGGATCGTGTTGCAGCTGGGGATGTCGATCCCGCTCTCGATGATGGTCGTGCACAGCAGCACCTGGTAGCGCCGGCGGACGAAGTCCACCATCACCTTCTCCAGCCGCGACTTGTCCATCTGGCCGTGGGCCACGCCGATGGTCACCCCGGGCAGCAGCTTGTGCAGGAAGCGCTCCATGGCGTGGATCGACTGCACCCGGTTGTGCACGAAGAACACCTGGCCGCCCCGCCGCAGCTCCAGCTCGATGGCCTCCCGGATCTTGGTCGAGCCGAAGCGCGCGATGTACGTGCGCACCTCCTGCCGACCCTCGGGGGGCGTGTCGATCAGGCTGAACGAGCGGATCCCGGACAGGGCCATGTTCAGGGTGCGCGGGATGGGCGTGGCCGTCATCGAGAGCACGTCCACACCCCGGCGCAGCTGCTGGATCCTCTCCTTCTGCTTGACCCCGAAGCGGTGCTCCTCGTCGATCACCAGCAGCCCCAGGCGGTCGAAGGCCACGTCCTTGCCCAGCAACGCGTGGGTGCCGATGACCACGTCGAGCTCCCCGCTGGCCAGCCGCGCCAGGGTCTGCCGCTTCTCCCGCGCGGTGCGGAAGCGGCTGAGCATCTCCACCCGCACCGGGAACGACGCCAGCCGCTCGGTGAACGTCAGGTAGTGCTGCAACGCCAGGATCGTGGTCGGCACCAGCACCGCGGCCTGCAGCCCGCTGGCCACCGCCTGGAACACGGCCCGCAGCGCGACCTCGGTCTTGCCGTAGCCCACGTCACCGCACACCAGCCGATCCATGGGCTTGACCACCTGCAGGTCCTCGGTGATGGCCTGGATCGCCTCGAGCTGGTCGCGGGTCTCCTCGAAGGGGAACGACGCGGCGAACTCCCGGTACATGGCGTCGGGCGCGTCGTAGGCGATGCCGGGCGTGGACTCCCGGGCGGCGTACAGGTCCAGCAGCTGGGCAGCCAGCTTCTGCACCGCCTCCTCGACCTTCTTGCGGCGCCTCTTCCAGGTCTGCCCGCCGAGCCGGTCCAGCGGCGGCGTGGCCCCCTCGACCGCAGCGTAGCGGTGCAGCAGGTCCAGCTTGTGGATCGGCACGTACAGCCGGTCGCCACCCCGGTACTCCAGCAGCAGGAAGTCGTTGCGGTTGCCCCGCGACCGCAGCCCGCCGACGTCTGCGTCCCCCACGCGGTACGAGGGATCGCGCGCGCGAAGCCGGAACTCCTGCTGCTTCTGCGCCTCGCTCTTGGGGGTCTCGATGCCCTCCATGCCCAGGTAGCGGGCGATGCCGTGCTGGGCGTGCACGACGTGGTCCCCCTCCTTGAGCTCGCTGAACGAGGTCAGCGCGTGGCCCAGCCTGTCCCGCCGCGACACCCGCCGGCGCTTGTGCCGCTGACCGAAGATCTCGGCCTGGGTGACCACGGCCAGGGACGCCCCCGGGAACACGAATCCCCGCTGCAGCGGCGCGGGCACCACCACCACCGCCCGCCCGCCACGCAGCCCCGAGGCCGGGTCCAGCAGGTGGTCCGCGGTCAGGGGGCCGTCGTGCACGGTCCAGCCGATCTCCCGCTCGGCGAACATCTCGCCGATGCGGTCCGCCTGGACCCGACTGTTGCAGGTGAGCACCACGTCGATCCGGTCCTCGGCCCAGGACGCAAGCCGCTCGGTCAGCGGCTCGAGCATGCCCCCATCCCGCTCCCGCGCGGCCAGGATCTCCGAGCGCAGCGACGCGTGGTCCGATGTGGGCAGCCGCAGGGCGGAGTCGGCCTCGCCGTCCGTGTCGAGCTCCGGCACCACCAGGGTCCCGCGCCCACCCAGCGCCCGGTGGAAGGCGTCCTCGAGCAGGTACAGCCGGTCCGGATCGGGCACCAGCTCGTCGGGCGCGTCCCCCTCGGCGTAGGCCCGCAGCACCCGCGCCGGCTCGTTCTCGGCCGCGGCCACCACGGCCTCGGCCTCGCCCAGCACCACCACCGCGGACGGGCCCAGGTAGTCGAACACCGTGTCCAGCGTGGGATAGAAGAACGGCAGGTACTCCTCGATCCCCGCGAAGTACCGCCCCCGCTCCAGCTCGTCCTCCAGCCGCTTGCGCGGCCGCGGCGGCAGCCCACGCTCGTCGCTGAGCGTCTTGAGCTGGCCGCCGAAGCGCTGCCGCGCCGCGTCCGACAGGATCTCCTCGCGCATGGGCAGCACGACCACCTCGTCGACGGACTCCAGCGAACGCTGCGTGCTCGCGTCCACCCGACGGATCGACTCGATCTCGTCCCCCCACAGCTCGATCCGCAGCGGCCCGTCGAACCCGGGCGGGTACAGATCGATCACGTGGCCGCGCACCGAGAAGCAACCCGGGTCCTCGGTCAGGTCCGTGCTGAGGTAGCCCCACTCCACCAGCGAGTGCACCAGCGCGTCGCGGTCGATCTCCTCGCCCACGACCAGCAGCTCCTGGGCGTTGCCCAGCACGCTTCGCGGCACCACCCGCCGCAGCAGCGCGGGCACGGACGCCACCACCACGTCCGCGTACCCCTCCTGCAGCCGCGACAGGATCTCCACACGGCGGCGGGACAGCTCCGCGTGCGGGCTCAACCCGCTGTACGGCTCCACGTCGGGTGCGGGGTAGTGCTGGATCCGCCGGTCGTCGTCCGCCCGCAGGAACGTACGCAGCTCCCGGTGCACGTGCGCGGCCGCGTCGTCGTCCGGCGCGACCCACAGCAGCGGCACCTCCAGGTGGGGCAGGGTCCCGGCCACGACGAAGGCCGGCGCCGCCCCCCTCAGGCCCAGCACGCGCAGGCGTCCGCCGTCGGAGAGCGTGCGGGCGAGTTCGGCGGGGTCGAAGGGCGTCATGGGCTGCTCAGGATGGCCACTGCAAGGGCGCCTGTAAAGCCTGTTGGCCGAAATCCCGATACCCCGGGTTCTCCAGATTTTCCTTGGCGAGTTGAACGCGGTTCATTACATTGTCGGCAGCCCGGTGAGACGGGCGGCCATTCGCGCCGATGAGGGATCTCACGGGCGGACCCGACAGAAGGAAACGACGCACCTGACGATGGTGACCACTGCGCCATTGCGACCCGAGCCGACCGAGTCGGTGCGGCTGCGGGACGAGCTGTTGCCCCAGTGCGTGGAGGCCGTGCGCCTCTGCCTCGAGGGCGGCTCCCCACTCGACCTGTACCGGCTGCAGTTCGAGGGGATCGAGCAGGTCACCCGCTTCCTGGACGTCAACCAGGCGGACGTCGAGGACCCCTTCGACCGCTCCCGTCTGGCCCACCTGCACGGCGAGGCCGTGGGCTTCGTGCGCCGCCACTTCGGCTACCGCATCCCCATGGAGGTGGCGCGCCCCGAGCGCACGGAGGACCTGTTCCTGCTCGCCGGCGGCGACACCGTGTCCAAGACCCAGGTGGTGTCGTGCGTGGTGTTGAAGCTGATGCACGTGATCAACCACCTCGAGGCCCGCTCCCTGCTGCACCGCACCGCGATCAGCGAGGCCGAGCTGGAGCACGAGGTGGAGCGCCGGATGATGGGCACGGCCAGCCGCATGATGGCCGAGGGGGTGCCGGTCACCTCCTTCCACGCCAACCGCAAGAGCCGTGACTCGATGATCACCAAGCTGGTGGTCAAGCGGGAGTCCACGGCCGCCGAGATCCTCGACCGGGTTCGCTGCCGCGTGGTCACCCGCGAGCGCGAGGATATCGTGCCCGTGCTGGCGTGGCTGCTGCGCCGGGTACTGCCGTTCAACCACGTGCTGGCCGGCCAGACGATCAACAACCTCGTCGATCTCGACGACTGGCTGGGCGCCCACCCCTCGCTGCGCACCCTGGCCACCATGCTGCATCCGCCCGCAGGCCCCTCCGCCAGCGCGATCAACCTGCACAGCGCGGACAGCTACCGCACGGTCAACTTCGTGGTCGAGATGCCGGTGCGCCTCGACCGCATGCCGTCCCAGCAGCTGCGCACCTTCGACCCGGCCACCGGCCGCGTGGTCTACGTGCAGGCCGAACTGCAGCTGCTGGACCGCGCCACGGCCGAGGCCAACGAGCAGGGCGACGCCTCCCACAAGTCCTACAAGGAGCGCCAGCGCACCACGGCCGAGCAGCGGCTGAAGTGGGGCGCGCTGCGCCACGACCGACCCTGACCTGCTTGCCGATTCCCCTCGCATGCGCGATCAT
The DNA here is from genome assembly GCA_964639985.1 of uncultured Rickettsiales bacterium. Taxonomy (GTDB): domain Bacteria; phylum Myxococcota_A; class UBA796; order UBA9615; family CAYRNR01; genus CAZXHG01. The sequence goes on along the minus strand of CAZXHG010000030.1, from coordinate 8,955 downwards.
CATCAGTGGTACGTAGGGGCAGGAAGCCCCACCCGACACCATGAGCCGCTGCCTGACCATCCTGCTGTGCACCCTCGGCCTGATCGCATCCGCGTGTGACAGCGGCACCGAGGGTCCCGATATCGAGGACCCGCCCTACTCCACGGCCAACGACATCATCAGCCTGCAGCTCAGCCCCACCTTCATCTCCCTGGGCTCAGCCGAGACCCACGAGCTGACCGTGACCGCGGTGTACGCCGACGACACCACCACCGACGTCACCTCCCTGGTCGACTGGGTGGTGCCGGACGAGTACACCGATCGCGTGGACGTGGAGGACGGCACCCTGCTGCCCCTGGCCGTGGGCCGCGCCCAGGTCTACGCCGTGCTCGGCCCGCTCACGTCCAACATCGTCACCATCGAGGTGGGCGAGTTCGCCTACGTGGTCACCCAGCTGGTGTGGGACGACGTCACCTACGACCCGGACGACTCCGTGCCCCTGGGCACGCTGGTACAGGTCACGGTGGAGGTCTCGGGTCGCACGCTGGACCCGGCCCGGCCCGACCTGATCGACTTCTCCATCGACGGGCTGGTCCGCTTCGGCGCCGACCGCGCCGAGCATGGCCTGGACGCGTACTTCGAGGTGGTCGACGATCTGACATACGCGGGCTGGTTCGTGGTGCCGCCGTCCGCGCTCGCCGGCGATCATGCGCTCGACTTGGTCGTGGAGGGCATCGCCGGCGACACCGAGGACGCGCTGGTCGTGGGCTCCAACCTCCTCCCGCCCAAGAGCTGCGAAGAGCTGCTCACCGAGACCACGCTGGACGCGTTCGACGAGCGCAAGTGGCGCGTCAACCTGGTGGATGAACCTCGCGCCTACGACATCGTGGCGCAGGGGATCGACGGGTCGACCCTGGACACGGCCCTGTGGCTGTTCGACGAGCACGGCGACCTGTTCAGCTTCACCGACGACCCCTGGGACGGGGGCACGGACGCCCACCTGGCCCTGGGCATCACCGACCGACTGCGCGGCAGCTACTACATGATGCTGACCCCGTCACCGCTGGCCGACGAGGCGGGTGAGAGCGGCGACGTGCGCCTGGAGTGCTCCGGCGAGGAGATCACCGGCGAGGAGATCCAGGGCGACGCCGGCACGGTCATCCCCGGCGGCGGCGGCCCGGTGGCCATGGAGCTGGACGTGGACGGGATCCCGGTGGACCCCTACGTGACCGACGTGTGGCTGCACATGGACATCGAGTCGGACAACCCGTCCCTGGTGACCGCGGTCCTGTACGCCCCGGACGTCACCTTGTCGGTGGGCCTGCGCGCCACCGGCCACGACAACGAGCACACGATCGCCACGTGGGGCACGGTCACCGAACCCGACGACCCCCTGCACGGCATGGACCACTTCGCGGGCACGGTGTCCGAGGGCACCTGGACCCTGCAGGTCGAGAGCTACTCCGCCACCAGCACCACCACGGTGCACGACTGGCGGCTGTACCTGGCCACCACCACCGAGCCGCCGCAGTAGGCGACGTCCTCGGGCGGCGCCCCTGATTCCCAACCGCTTCCGGCCACGACTCGAGGGGTGGCACCCCGCCCCCCGACCTCTGGCCGATTTCCGGCCACAACCCAGGGGATGCCCCTCCACCCCCCGACCTCTGGCCGATTTCCGGCCAGAACCCGCCGGGTGACCTCCCACCCCCTGCGTTCCGGCCGCTCACGGAACATCGCGCCGATGCTCCAGCATCGTCCCTCCCCTCTCCCACGCCAAACCCCGGGAATGACCTCACCGTCCTCGGGCCGACGCTCCGGCACAGGCCCTCCCCCTCAACCCATTTCCTCCTTGACAACCCCCCTGCCGATCGGCAACATTCGCGCCGCTTCGCCCCCACGGGGGTGTGGTCTTTCACATGCTCCCCAGTAGCTCAGTCGGTAGAGCAGGTGGCTGTTAACCACCGGGTCTGTGGTTCGAGTCCGCACTGGGGAGCCAACTTTGACCATAGGCAGAACCTTGGGTGACCGGGGTTCTGCTTTCGTCGTTCTGGGGTCCCGGTGTCTGCGGTGCCCCCCCCCGCCGCCACCTCCGGGGCCGTCCGAGGGCCCGTCGTCGTCCGGCACGCCGGGGATGTGCGGGAAGGTGTAGCGGATGGTCAGGCGGTCGCCGTCCACGTCGATGCGCTTGATCCACGCGTGCAGGAACGCGCGCCGCTGATCGACGCTGCCGCGGTCGAGCAGGTCGCGCATGCCGGACACGTAGGCGGCGATGGCCTCCTCGTCCACGACCAGGGCCTGCGGGCCGTCGACCTGCTCGCGCAACACCGCCACGCGCGCGGTCATCTCCTCGACGCGCGCCTTCCAGTGCCGGATGCGGGGGCTCAGGTCGTCGAGGTCCAGCTTGCCGGTCTCCAGGACGTCGTACAACCGCTGGAGCCGTCGGTCGGCATCGGCCCGCTGCGCGTCGATGGCGTGCAGCTCGTCGGCCGCGGCGATGCCCCGGCCCGCCAGCTCCTCGTTGACCATCTGGACCAGTTCGGCGAGGTGCTCGGGCGTCAGGACCTTCCGCGCCAGCTCCTGCGCGACGGTGTCCTCGGCCCGACGGGCGTTCAGCATCTTCGCGTCGCAGGTCGTCTTGCCCGACTTCATCTTGGCCGTGCATGCGTAGTAGCGCACCGTGCCCGACTTCGCGGAGTGACCGCTCAGCTTCGCGCCGCACGCGGCGCAGTACAGCAGCCCGGAGAGCAGGTAGCGCCGCCCGAGGCGACGGGGATGCACGCGCTTCGGGCTGCGGGACGCGAGCATTGCCTGCACGCGGGCGAAGTCCTCCGGGGACACGAGGGCCTCGTGTGCTCCCAGCACCCGGATCGGCCCCTCGTCGGGGTTGACAGCCCCGCGCCGCGCGTTCTTCCCCCACACACGCACGCCCGCGTACACCTCGTTGCGCAGGATGTTGAGCACACCCTGCTTGGTCCACGCCTTCCCGCGCACGGTCCGGTGGCCGTCGGTGTTCAGCCCCTCGGCGATGGTCTTGGAGCCATCTCCAGCCATGGCGCGCGCGAACATGCGGCGGACCAGGGGCGCGAACTCCGAGTCGGGCTCGAACACGCCGCGGACGGCGGCGCCCACGCCGGTCTTCTTCACGCGGTACCCGGTCGGGGTCGTCCCGCCGTTGTGGAATCCCTCGTCCGCGTTCTTGCGCATGCCGCGGATCGTGTCCTCGGCGAGGTTGGCGCTGTAGAACTCGTCGAGGACCTCCAGCATGCCCTCCAGCATCTTGCCCGGCGGGGAGTCGTCGATGTGCTGGGTCAGGGAGACGACCCTGATGCCGCGGCGCTGCAGCATCGCCTTGTGCACGACCGAGTCCTCGCGGTTGCGGGCGAAGCGGTTGAACTTCCAGATCAGGATGGTGTCGAACGGCGCCGGGGTACGCCGGGCGTCGGCGATCATGCGCCGGAACACGGGCCTGTTGTCCGTCCGGGCGCTCTCCCCCGGCTCGATGTAGGTCTTGACGATCTCGGCGTCGTTGTCGCCGACCCACGCCTGGGCAGCATCGAGCTGCGCCTGGATCGGCGTCTCCTTCTGGGCCTGCCTGGGGTCGGAGACCCGAGCGTACACCGCGCAGCGCCGCATCACGCATCTCCCTTCCAGTCGCCGTCGACCACCTCCTTCATGGTGGCGGCTCCGATGACCTCGGCGTAGGTCCGCTCCGAGATCGGGTTCGGGTGCGACGACTCGCCCTCCTCCTGCAACTGCAGCCTGATCCTGGCCGCGGTGTGACGCTCCACATTGGCGGCGATTTCCTGGATCAGGGCGCGATGGAGGAGCGGGAAGTGCGCGAGGTACTCCTCCTTCATGGTCGAGGGACCGAACTCCGCGGACATCATCAGACGCTTGAACTGCTCCTCGCCAGTCGTGGCCTCGGGCTGGACCATCTCCAGGCGCACCCCGGCCATCTCCATCACCTCCTCGATGGGCTTGCGGTAGAGCCCCGCCATCAGCGAGAGGGTGTGGGTGTTCGGGGGCTTGGCGATCTCCCCGCGCTCCAGCTTCGCGAGGTGCCCGTAGGAAAGCCCGATCTTGGCCGCCGCGGTCCGGACCGAGGCGCCCAGATCGTTCCGCGCATCTCTGATGTACTCGCCGAATCGCTCGGCCCTTGTCTTCCTCGGCATGTTGACCTCCCAGGCTTCGGATACTCGAAGGATACAACAAACCTACGCATCCGTGTCAACAGGCACTTGACCGACACAGGGAAGACGCTAAGATTATTCGTGTCCTCGGGAACATCACTGACACGCCCGTAGGACAGGACGGAGGACGACGATGACCACCTACCTGCTGCGGAGGGACACCATCGAGCGCGTGCTGGACGAGCGGGCTTGGACCCAGGAAGCCCTCGCCGAGGAAATCGGCCTGTCGCGCGTGCACTTCAACCGCCTGCTGAACCACCGCCGGCAGCTCACCCGCCGGTCCCGCCGCAAGCTGAAGGACTGGGCCGAGCGACACAGCATCTCGCCCGAGGACCTGTGGGTGCGCCGCGAGCACCGCACCGCGGCCTAGGAGCGGAACCGTGCCGGCCGCTGACACCGACAGCTGCGCCGAGGGCCTCCGGGTACTAGCGAAGCTGATCGCAGCGGCCATCGAGCGCGACGACGCGGCCAAGAACACCGATCCACCGCGAACCGAAGACCGCCGCCGCGACCGGCGGCAGCACACCGACGCGGACCGGGAGTCCGCATAAACGTAGGGCCCGCCTGCCACCAGCAAGAACGGGCCCAGAAGGGAATTCACCCATGTCCAGTATCGCGCACCTCGCGCGCGTGTCCATCGAGGATCGCCTCCGGGGACACGTCCGCAACAACAAGGTCGGCATCGCGCCCGACCGCAGCGTCGGGGGGGTGTGATCATGCCCACCCTCGAACAACAGGTCCGCAGCATGCAAGACGTCGCCCGCATCGGGTCGGAGAACGCCTTGGGCCAGCACCTCGCTGACTTGATGGGGGGCCGCGGCTCGGCGGTGTTCGACCGTGACGAGTTCCGCTGCTGGGACGACAACGCGCCGGGGCACGTCCTGGTGCCCAAGGATGAACTCGCTCGCGCCGCCGCCGCCTACGAGGGCAAGAAGTACATCGACCCCGACAGCGGCGAGACGAAGACCATCAAGACGAGTTCGGGGAAGACCAAAGGCATCATCGCGCAGGCCGCGGTCGAGCTGGCGCGCCCGGACTACTTCAACGACGCCGTGCTCGGTGCCGCGTTCCGCGACCGCTTCGTGCGCGTCGAGGGGAACAACGTCCTCTACGAGCCGCACCGCCGCGACCACCGCGTGTACGCGGAGCACGTGCGCCCCTACGACCTCGTGCCGCTGGAGCAGGTCAACGCTCCGATCTTCCGGCAGTTCCTGGAGTCGACCTGGGCCGATTGCCCGGACTACACCGAGCGGGTGACTTTCCTCCTGGAGTACATCGGCGCCGCCATGCTGCGCGTCACATGGCGCCACAAGGCGAACCCGCTCTTCGTGGGGGCCAAGGACAGCGGCAAGTCCGTGATGCTCTCGGCCGTCCGCGCCTGCTTCCCGCCGGGCACCGTGGCATCGGTCACGTTGCAGGACATGGGTAAGCGGTTCGGGCTGTCCCCCCTGATCGGGGCGTCTGTGAACCTCGTCACGGAGCTGCCGGCGGCGGCTCTCAAGGCCACGGAGAAGGCCAAGGGGCTGCTCGTCGGTGACCCGGTCAACGTCGAGGCGAAGTACCGCACGCCCTTCCCGTTCCGCTGCACCATCGGCCACATGTTCGCGGGCAACGAGCTGCCCGCCATCGCGGACGACGCGCTGCGTGAGCGGTTCGTGGTCCTCGACTTCCCCAACGTGATCCCGGCCACCCAGCAGGACAAGTACTTGCCCGACAAGATCGCGGCTGAGGCGCAGGCCATCGCGTCCTGCGCCATCCACATGGCTGCGCAGGGCGTCGTCGCCCGCGGCGACTTCATCCGCCCCACCTCGTCCGCGGGACTGTCCCGCGGCTGGGCCATGGCGAGCGATAACGTCGCGTCGTGGGCCGCTGCGAGCATCGAAGCGGGCCGCGACGAGGACTTCAAGCCCACGGCCGACCTGCACGCCGTCTACGTCTCGTGGTGCAGCGTCATGGCCGAGCGCCCCGTCGCCTGTGCGGAATTCGGCCGCCGGATGGCCCGTATGGGCTTCCCGGCGCGCAACCGCGGTGCCCGCGGCTACCTCGTCCGCTACCTGACCGCCGCCGAGGGCGCCGCCGTCGTGGCCTGGACCGCACAGGGCTGATCTACCCCGACCACTCGGGCGTCAGTTACACGGGTAGTTGGCGCCGTTCTCGTACACGGATTCGGTGCTCTTGCCGAGCGCCGTAGCGAAGGCTTCGGCTTCAGCTTGGCTCAGGCAGTCGTTTCGGTCGATGCCCACGTTCCCGCCCACGTTCGCAAGGCTCGACACGCCTGCGAGGCTGGAGAGCGAGGCGTTCAAGCTGATGATGAAGGAATCCCCGACCGTCGTGATGTTCGGCAGGCCGTCGAGGCTCGTCAGGGAAGGGAGTTGTGCGACGTTCAAGAGGCCCTCCACCGTCGCGAGGGCTGACAGGTCAACGTGGGCCAGCGAGTCGGAATCGGCGATGCTCATGTCGCCGTCCACGACGGCAAGGACGGGCATGGCGATGCTCGTCAGTTCGTCGTTCCACCAGATGTTCATCTCGCCCTGTACGGACGTGAGGCACGGCAGGGCGATGCTCGTGAGCCAGTCCTGTTCGGTGATCGTCAGGCTTCCGTCGATGCTTTCGCAGAGGTGGATTGCGTCCAGGTCGTCGGCATTTTCAATGACGTAGTTACCCTCGCAGGGGCCTGCGTCAGCGCACATACCGTCGGCGCTGTCGTCATCATCGTCCCCACCTGGGCACCCAACCAGCGCAGGAACCGATCCGAACAGCACGAGGAAGAGGATGACCTTGGACATGAGAGCCTCCCTTCCGAGAGGATAGCGGCGGTGCTTACCAGCGAGAACCCCGCCGACGAATGCTACATCGTGGGGCGCGTCGGGGCGCTCCCCTTGCCCCCGGCCCACCGGCCCGCTCGACCTCTTGCCCGCCACCCGCTACGCTCGACCCCAGGAGGCGAGCCATGCCGGAATCACACCCGCGGCGTTTGCCACCGACGAAGCGGTGGATGGCCTTTGTCGACGGCGAGAACCTGACCATTCGAGCCCAGGAGATCGCGCAGGAGATGAACGTCAACCTCAAAGAGAAGTGCCACCACGCGCGAGGCGTGTACGTGTGGCCGAAGAACTGGCACCCGATCTTGCCGACGCAGTACGGATTCCAGCGAGAAGACCTCCTGCCCCGAGGTACGCGGTGCCACTACTACACCTCCCTGACGCGGGCGCAGGAGGGGCAGGTCGACCCGACTTCGGACAAGCTGCGCGAGATGGGCTTCCTGCCCTGCATCTTCCGCAAGCAGAGCACGCGGAAGTCCAAGGGCGTGGATATCTCAATGGCGACCACCTTGCTGGGCCACGCGTACCGGGACAGCTACGATGTGGCGGTGCTGGTCGCGGGGGACGGCGACTTCAAGCCGCTGATCGAGGAGGTGCAGCACCTGGGCAAGGAGGTGCTCGTGGCCTTCTTCGAGCACGAGACGGAGAGCGGCCTCTCGCCGGAGCTGCGGCGCGTAGCGGACGGGTTCGGGCGGCTGAATGGCAGGTTCTTCCCGCCGAAGTCATAGGTGTCCCGGCGCCGGTCGGTGCAACGCTACGACACGGGTTCAGAAGAGGAAGCTGGCGCCGACGATGGCTCCTTCGTCGGCGCGAAATGCCCAGATACCGGAGAACTGCACGGCTGGCCGAGCTCGACGGGCGGCCTGGAAGCTCTCGGCATCGCGTGCCTGCCCAGCGAGTTGACGTATCTGTCCTGCGCCCCCCTGCGCGATCAGATGCCCCGCGATCAAGCACACGCCACCGGCGATGCCGAGTCCAATCGCGTCCTGATAGAAGCACCCAAACCAACCGCAACTCGTGTTCGCAACGTCAATACCGGCCGCGACCGCCAAGCTCAGACCGGCGACCTGTAGACCGATGCCGGTGATCACCGCCCCATGCTGCGGCCTGACATCCAGGCCGTACAGCAGCGCAGCAGATCGCGCCTGTGAGGCCCCCACACCCCGGGGGGGGGGGGGGGGGGCCGGCGGGGGGCGCCGCGCCGCGGCGGGGGGGGGGG
>CAZXHG010000030.1:0-735 GCA_964639985.1 uncultured Rickettsiales bacterium | reverse complement strand
CCCCCCCGACTGCCAGCGGAATCGCTGGCAACTCCTGGTCGAGTTCGACTCCAAGCCCCCCGCCGACAATCGACATCGTGACCCCGGTCCCGAACACGATGGCACCCGCCGTCAGGAAAGCCCCTGATGAGTCCAGGCGGTCACCAGCCTCCTCTCCGCGCGGGCTCACGCTCGCTGCCGCTGGCGCCACGGGCGCCACGGGAGCAGCAGCAGCGCCCCCGATGGGCGTAACCGAGACGACATGCTCGTACAGGACACGCTCGGTTTCCCCCTCGCTCGTCCTGACCAGGTAGCCCGTCTCACCTTCGTCCAGCACCACTCCGACGACGACGGACCCGTCCGCAAGCTCGAACACCTTGCGAACCTCGTCGGCATGGGCCGGCCCCTGTGCGAAGAGAACGAGGACGATGATGCTGATCCCGCCGATGAACCTGTGCATGGGATATCCCCTCCTTGACCCCAGGGGAGTCTACCACAGGGGCGTGGTCACTCCGGGCGCGGCGGACGGCCGCAGCTCAACAGATCAACGGACGATATGCATTTCTTCTTAGAAACCCACGGCCCTGCTGGGCGGAATTCTAGAAAAAGAACGGAAACCATCTGTTGAGCTGTTGAGCTGCGACGTCTCCGGGTACACCCGAGGTTCGGATCGGCACGCCCCCGCCGCGCGGAGCGCGGCGGGGGCGTGCCGATCCATGACACCCCGATCCCAGTACCGCAGCTCCACGTTCCGGC
>CAZXHG010000029.1:0-52556 GCA_964639985.1 uncultured Rickettsiales bacterium | reverse complement strand
CGGGCCCTGGGCCGACTCCGCCCCCGCCCCGGCCCACCCCGACGCGGACGGCGACGGCTACTCCACCTGTGACGGGGACTGCGACGACACCGACGCCGAGCTGAACCTCGACGACGCGGACGGCGACGGCTACGCCAGCTGCGACGGGGACTGCGACGACGCGGCCGCGGCCCTGGAGCCGGCGGACGCGGACGGCGACGGCTTCAGCACCTGCGACGGCGATTGCGACGACGCGGACGCGACGTTGCAGCTCGACGACGAGGACGGCGACGGTCACGACACCTGCGCGGGGGACTGCGACGACACGGACGACACGATCCACCCCCAGGCCGTCGAGGTGTGCGACGACGGGGTGGACAACAACTGTGACGGGATCCTGGACACGGACGACCCGGACGCCTGCGGACACGTGATCGGCGAACTGGTCGGCGGGTGCGAGTGCGGTCCCCCGCAGCGCCCGGCGCGGCCGCTGGCGTGCCTGCTACCCATGACACTCGCCGGACTGGCCGCGCTCCGCCGCGGCCGACGGGCCTAGGAGGGAGCGCGCCATGCACAAGCTGATCGTCCTGGCTTCCGTACTCGCCCTCGGGCTCGCAGTCCCGGCCACGGCCGAACCACCGGCCATGGATCTGCAACACTTCCAGCCCCAGTCCGACCGCACCGGGTGGTTCGCCACGCAGTCGGCCGAGACACTGCGGCTGTGGCAACCCTCCTTCGGCCTGTGGTTCACCCACGCGGGCCAGCCCCTGCGCCACGTGATGGACGGCGAGGTCCGCGAGGTGGTGGTGCGCGACCTGCAGACCCTGGACCTCCAGGCCGCGCTCGGTTTCGGGATCGCGGACGTGGCCGTGGACGTCCCGGTCCACCTGAAGGTCTCCGGCGATGGGCTGCTGGCCTGGGACGAGGGCGTACAGGGTGCGGCCATGGGCGACATCCGCGTCGTGCCCAAGGTGCGCATCATGGACCCGGCCACGCGCGGATTCGGCCTGGGCGTGGCCCTGCCGCTGATCCTGCCCAGCGGGGACGAGACGCGGTACGTGGGCATGGACACGGTCGCGGTCAGCCCCACGCTGCTGGTCACCGGCCACCTGGGCCCGGTCCGCCTCGGGGGCAACGTGGGCTACCGCATCACCCGTGACGTTCCGGTGGACGACCTGACCGTGGGCTCGGCGCTGCAGTTCGCGGTCGCGGCGAGCGTGCGACCCCACCGGGTGCTGGAGATCGGCGCCGAGGTGTTCGGCGACGTGCGCGGCCCGGGCCGCAACAGCCCGACCGAGTGGCTGGCGGGCGTGACCGTGCAGCCGGTGCAGGGGCTGTCCGTGGCCGTGGCCGGTGGGACCGGGCTGGGCAACGGCATCGGCGCGCCGCGGTCACGGCTGGTGATCACCGCGGGGTACGCCCTGCCACCGCCACCGGACAGCGACGGCGACGGCATCGTGGACAAGCAGGACCGCTGCCCGGACCAGCCCGAGGACCGGGACCGCTTCGAGGACCTGGACGGCTGCCCCGACCCGGACAACGACGGCGACGGCATCGCCGACGCAGTCGACGCCTGCCCGGACGAGGCCGAGAACGTCGACGGCTGGAAGGACGACGACGGGTGCCCCGAGGAGGTTCCGGACACGGACGGCGACGGCCTGCTGGACAGCGTGGACGCCTGCCCGGAGGACCCGGAGGACGTCGATGGGTTCGAGGACGAGGACGGCTGCCCCGACCCGGACAACGATGGCGACGGCATCGCCGACGGCGACGACGCGTGCCCGGACGAACCCGAGGTGGTGAACAACGTGGACGACGAGGACGGCTGTCCGGACGAGGCACGCGTGGTGCTGGAGCGGGAGGAGATCCGCATCCTCGAGCGCGTGTACTTCGACTTCAACCGGGCCACGCTCAAGCACGAGAGCCGGCCGCTGCTCGACGAGGTGGCCGAGCTGCTGATCCGCTATCCGCACGTGCTGAAGGTGGAGGTGCAGGGCCACACCGACGAGCTGGGCACCGAGGACTACAACCTCGAGCTCAGCCAGCAGCGGGCCGAGACGGTGATGCGCTACCTGGTGGACCGCGGCGTGGACGAAGGCCGGCTGACCGCCCGCGGCTACGGCGAGACCGCCCCGGCCGAGGCTGGCGACGACGAGCAGGCCCAGGCGCTCAACCGGCGCGTGCAGTTCGTCATCCTCGAGCAGGAGTAGGCGCCGCCCCGGATCAGCACCCGCTGCCCGGGAACACCCACGGATCCGTATCGTCGCAGTCCCAGCCCTCGGCCGGGTACAGCAGCGCGTCGTAGCTGCCGGGCTGCCACCACGACGGGTAACCGTCGCCGTCCAGATCCCACAGATCGGCGTACGCGCCACCGAAGGCGCCCATGTCGCTGGTGCTGCCGTCCGGGTCGTGGACCGCTGGATCCCCGGCGTCGATCAGCGCCGACGTGGTGGCCAGGTGCAGGTCCCAGTCCAGGGCGCGCGAGGCGCCCAGGTCGAGGAAGCCGGGGTCCACGGCCAGGTTGCCGTCTGCGCCCGTGGGATCGGTGAAGCCGACGTACTCGTCCGGCTCGCCCAGCCAGGCGTCGCAGTACGTCACCGTGGGAGTGGAACCGTCCGCGTAGACCGAGCCCCCTTCGGCCGCGGCGTTGGCCGAGAAGATCGAGTTGCTGATCGGGATCGACGCGTACCTCAGGTACAGCCCCCCGCCCTCGCCGGCCGCCGTGTTGTCGGCCAGCGTGAGGTTGGTCAGGGCCGATGCGGAGCTCAGGTAGGCGTAGACGCCGCCCCCCTCGTCGCCCGCGTCGTTGGCCAGGACCGCGACCACGTCCAGGACCGCGTCCGAGTTGTCCACGTACAGGCCCCCGCCGTCACCCGCGGCGCCGTTGTGGGCAACACCACGTTGGTCAGCGAGGAGGGCGTGTCGCGCAGGTACAGGCCGCCACCATGGTTGCCCTGGTTGCCCAGGAGCGACGTGCTGGCCAGGGCCAGCGAGGTCGGGCTGTCCGCATAGATCCCGCCCCCGTGACCGGACGCGACATTGCCCACGAACTCCGCGCCGTCCAGGTCGAGGTCGGTGCTGCCGTCCAGGCACAGGCCCCCGCCCTTGCCCCCCGCCTGGTTCCCCCGCACCACCAAGTCGGCCGCCCCGATCAGGTCGGAGTCGGTCAGGTCCATCCCGCCGCCGTCCGAGGTGGCGGTGTTGTCCAGCAGCCACAGCTCGGCGGCCGTGACCGGGCTGTCGGTGAGCTTCAGCCCTCCGCCCTGGGATCCCGAGTTGCCCGTGAACGTGACCCGGGTCAGCACCGGCTCCGACTCCAGCGCGCCAAGGCCGCCGCCGTGCATGTCCGCCTCGTTGTCCGACACGACCACGTCCGTCAGCTCGGGATCCGAGCGATACAGGTACAACCCACCTCCCATGCCCGTGGCGTGGTTGCCGGTGATCACCACGTGGCGGATCTCCGGGTCGGCAGTCGTCATCCGCAGGCCAGCGCCGTTGGAGTACAGCCCGTTGGTGAGGGTCAGCCCCCGCACCACCGAATCGGTCGCGCCGGCGTACACGGCGACGACGCCGTCCACGCCACCCCCGTCGATCACGGTGGCGGCCGGCCCCTCGAGCCCCACCAGCTGCACCGACTGCGGAGAGAGGGTGACGTTCTCGGTGTACGTGCCCGGTTCGAGGCACACCACACCCCCTTCGGACACGGAAGCCACGCCGTCCGCGATCGTCGGCACCTCCGAGGGTACGGTCACGTCGCAGACCACGGGATCCACGTCCGCGGTGCCGTCGCAGTCGTTGTCGATCCCGTCCATCTGCTCGGCCGCGCCCGGATTGACGGCCATGTCGCCGTCGTCACAGTCCCCCGCGGCCGTGCCCGGGCCGCAGACCCGGTAGCCGTCCCCGTCGCCGTCGTCCTCGTCCGCGGGCACCACCCCATCGCAGTCGTTGTCCAGACCGTCGCACAGCTCGACCGCGCCCGGGAACACGTGCCCGGCCGCGTCGTCGCAGTCCCCCTGGCAGATGTTGTACCCGTCGCGGTCCGCGTCCTCGCCGCCGTCCTCGTCCGTCACGTCGTCGCAGTCGTTGTCCACGCCGTCGCAGGGATCGTCGCGGCCCGGGTACACCTGGTCGTCGACGTCGTCGCAGTCCCCCTCGCAGTCCGCGAACCCGTCGAGGTCGCCGTCGCAGTCGTCGAGGTCCAGGCCGTTGCAGTCCTGGTCCAGGCAGTCGCCGCACACGGACTCGGCGTCCGGGTGGCGGGTGGCGTCGAGGTCGTCGCAGTCTGCGGGCTCCTCGCACGTGGAGAACCCGTCGTTGTCCGCGTCGTCGTGGTTGAGCGCTGCGTCACTGTCGTCGCAGTCGAACGGCGCCGTGCACGCCGAGTACCCGTCCCCGTCCAGGTCGCCGCTGTTCGCCCAGGGGTCGGTGTCGTCGCAGTCGCCCTCGCAGGCGGTCTCGCCGTCGCCGTCGCCGTCGAGCTCGTCCGCAGGCAGGGCACCGTCGCAGTCGTCGTCCACGCCGTTGCACAGCTCGTCCGCTCCCGGGTAGCGGTCCAGGTCCGCGTCGTCGCAGTCCTCGTCACACGTGCTGTAGCCGTCACCGTCCGCGTCCGTGATGTTGAGCGAGGGTTCGGCGTCGTCGCAGTCCCCGACCAGGGAGCCGTCGCAGCACTGCTCGCCGCTGCCGAAGTCCACGCCCTCGCAGGCGCCGTCGCCGTCGTCGTCCGCCGCGCTGGTGCCGGGATCGGTAGCGCCGTCGCAATCGTTGTCCAGGCAGTCCAGGCCGTCCGTGGCGCCCGGGTAGACCGCGGTCTCGGCGTCGTCACAGTCGCCAGCGCAGGTCATGTAGCCGTCGCCGTCGCCGTCCAGCTCGTCGTCGGGGACCAGGCCGTCGCAGTCGTTGTCGATCCCGTCACACGCCTCGGCCGCGCCCGGAAAGGTGTTCTCGTCGTTGTCGTTGCAGTCGGGGTCGTCGTCACACGTGGTCACGCCGTCGACGTCCGCGTCCGACACGTTGAGGGAGGCGTCCGTGTCATCGCAGTCCCCGACCTCGGACTCGTCACAGCACTGCACCCCCGACCCGAAGTCGTACCCCTCGCACTGGCCGTCGCCGTCGTCGTCCGCGGCCTCGGTACCCTCGTCCGTGGCCCCGTCGCAGTCGTTGTCCTGGCAGTCCAGCACCTCGGGCGCCTCGGGGTACACGGTGGGATCGTCGTCGTTGCAGTCCAGGGCGGCGGAGTACCCGTCACCGTCCGCGTCGGGCACGTCCTCGCCGTCGCAGTCGTTGTCCGTTCCGTCGCCCGGGACCTCGTCCGCGCCCGGGTTGACGTGCTCGTCGTTGTCGTCGCAGCCGTGCAGGGGGTCGTCGGCGTCCACGTTGGCCGGGTAGCCGTCGCCGTCCTGGTCCACGCCGTCCATGCCGTCGCAGTCGGTGTCGTTCCCGTCGCCATAGGGGTCGTCGGCGCCCGGGTAGGCGTCCGGGTCCTCGGGCTCGCAGTCCTGCTCGTCGTCCCAGCCGTCGCCGTCGAAGTCGAAGCTGTAGTCGGCCTCGTCCGGACACCCGGCGAGACCGGCGATCAGGACCAGGGCGATACCGGCATGAGACCACCTCGAGACCGCTGGAGACATGGCGCGCTCCCCTCGGTTCGAGGATACCAGGGGCGAATCACTCCAGGGCGTACGCGTCGTATACGACCCCCTCGTCGAGGAACCGCAGGATCTGCTCCTGGGCACGCCACGACGCGTTCGCGTCGCCTGCCACGCCGCCGAACAGCATGTTGTGGCCCGACGGGCTGAACTGGAACATGCCGCCCGTGCGGCCGTCGAGCAAGTTCCCCTCGGCCGGGGTCTGACCAGACTCCAGCACCTCCACGTCCCACACGGACGGCTCGAGCAGGGGCAGGCCGCCGGCCATGGCCAGCAGCTCGGACATGGCGTTGGGCACGGTCTCGTCCCCCTCGGCCACCTGCAACAGCCAGTCGGCGCGCACGCCGGCCGCGTACGCGGCCGGCTCGGCCAGGGCGAAGGAGGTCTCGGCCTCGATGAACAGCCGCAGGTTGTCGCCACTCATCGGCTCACGCAACAGCCCGCCCTGGATCGCGGGCATGGCCACGGTGATCAGGGACGCGCCGGTGGTGTTGCCCACCAGCCGGCCGGCCTCGCCGTCCGGCCAGGCCGCGGCCAGCTCCGTGGCCAGCATACCGCCCAGGGAGTGTCCGACCAGGTGGAAGGTGCCCGCCGCCGGGGGCGCGCCCAGCCCCTGCTCCTCGGCCAGCTCGGCCAGCAGCCCGTCGAGCTCGGCCTCGAGGAACCGCTGCAGGGCCAACACGTCCAGCGCGGTCAGCGGGAAGCGCTGGTCCGTGCCCGCGGGATCCAGCACGTCGATGAACGCCATGGCGTACGGCTCGAACCCGCATTCCGTGGCATCGGGGTCGTAGCGCACGTAGTGCTGCCGCGCGTCGATCGCCGCCAGGATCACCCCCTGGCCGTTGAACTGCCCGGACAGGCCCAGCACGGTGTCGCGGCACGCGGCGATGCCGTGCAGGAACAGCACCACGGGCATGGGCTCGCCATCGGACAGGGGTGGGACCAGCAGGGTGAAGGGCGCCTGTTCGGTCTCCAAAATGTCCGGCACCTCGTCGCCGCTCAACACGTGGCTGACGTCCGGGATGTCGAGGGTGCCGTGCACGTACGTCTGCAGGGCGGGGTACAGGCCGGTTCCGCTCGTGTCCTCGGCCAGCAGGGCCTGCACATCGGCCACCAGCCGGTCGGTGTCGTCCGTGGCGGTCAGCACGTGGTCGAAGGTCCCCGCGATCGCGCCAGCGGCAGCGAGGGCCTCCATGCTCTCTGCCGCGGCCGCCATCCGCTGCTGGGGCGAGGCCGTGTGGAAGGTGTTGATGTAGACCACGTCGTGCACGCCGCGATCGACCAGCCATGAGCGTGCGGCCGCCACACCTGTGCCCAGCAGCGCGTAGTCCGGGTCGTCCCACCCCGCCTCCAGGCACACCTGGTGGGCGGCCGGCCCGAGGGCCTCACCGTCCGCGGACAGCACGCCCTCGCGCACGGCCACGGCCACCACCGTCCCCTCGGGCAGGGGCCGGGTGGGCACCAGGTAGGCCAGGTCCTCGTCCGGGTTGTGCATCCGCTCGAAGGGCAGCTCGCCTCCGGCCACGTCGAACAGGAGGAAACGGTCGCTCGACAGCGTGGCCTCGTCCACCGCGACGGTGAAGGGCAGCAGGATCGGGGCGATGGTGGAGAAGCCGTCCGTGTGGTCCAGGCTGTCCGGCAGCACCAGGTCGTCCCAGTCGGCGCGGAGGCGACCCCCGTCCTCGACCAGGTAGAAGTCCGACGGCAGCACCGGGTCGGGCTCGTGCGGCCCGACGTCCCCGGGGAAGACCACGCGGAAGGCGCTCTCCGTCACCTCGGCGGGATCGGAGCAGGTCCAGGGCGGCTCCCCGTCCGGCTGGTCCGGCGGCTCGGGCTCCGCGGTGGGACACCCCGCGAGCAGCAGCGTCAGGGCGAGGGCAGCACGGGCGTGCATGGACCTCCTCGGGCCGCGCTGGCTCAGCTGGACCCGGTGTCGGGCAGCACCACGTCCACCACGGCCGATCCCTCCAGTCCGTCCTCGGTCGCACACTCGACCGTGAATTGCACCGTGCTGCCGGGCTGCCCGCGCAGCAGGGCCCGGTGCCGGCGCACCGGCTCGGTGGTCTCGGTGGTGTAGCCGTTGTCACCGAAGACCGTGTGGGTGGACCCGATCTCGGTGAACCAGCGCAGCAGCACGCGGCCCGGACCGAGCGGTCGCTCACTCAACCCGACCAGCTCCAGGGTGTCGCTGGGCTGCGTGGGCTGGTAGCCCATGGCCGCGACCGGGTCGACCAGGCCGTGGCCGTACACGTCGTCCCGCCCGGGCGCGCCCAGGTCCATGGCCGTGGCGGTCAGCGCGTCGGTCACCTCCACGTCCCCGTCGCTGGCGTTGGCCAGCACGAGCGCGGCCACGCCCGCCACGTGCGGTGTGGCCATGGAGGTGCCCATGAACGGGTAGTAGGCCCAGGGCTGGTTGTACGCGGCGTAGAACGTCTCCTGCAGGATCCCGTCCTCCATGCCGTCGCCGTTGTGATCCACGGTGGTGTCCCCACCCGGACCGACGATGTCGAGCTCTCCGCCTTGGTTGGAGTAGTAGGACACGTCCCGGTTGAGGTCCGTCGCACCCACGGCCAGCGTGCTGTCGAAGGCCGCGGGGTAGGAGATGAAGTTCGTGTAGCCGTCGTTGCCGGACGCGCAGACCACCAGCACCCCGGCCGAGGCCGCGTAGTCCACGGCGGTCTCCAGGGTGGCCGAGTAGGAAGCGCCGCCGAGGCTCATGTTGATCACGTCCGCGCCGTTGTCCGTGGCCCACACCACGCCGCTGGCGATCCCGCTGTAGCTGCCCGATCCGTCGGCGTCGAGCACGCGCACCGGCAGGATGGCTGCCCCGGGGGCCACGCCCGCCGTACCTACGCCGTTGCCGGTCGCCTGGGCGATGGTGCCGGCCACGTGCGTGCCGTGGCCGTGCTCGTCGGACGGGTCCACGTCGTTGTCCACGAAGTCGCGGCCCGGCAAAAGGCTGGCGTAACCGTCGCTGCCCGCGCTGACCCCGGTGTCCAGCACGGCCACGGTGACGCCGCTGCCGTCGGTGAGGTCCCAGGCCGCCTCCATGCCGAGCTGCGTCAGGTGCCACTGGTAGACGTACAGCGGGTCGTCGGGCGCGGCCATGGCCGTGGCCGTGCCGTCGTTCTCCACCCAGTCCACCTCGTCGATCGCCTCGAGCGCGGCGAACACCTCGGCAGGCGGCGCGTCGGTCTCGAACACGACCAGGTTGGCCAGGCCGAGCTGTGTGGCGCGCTCGTTGTCCGCCTCGATTTCGGGCAACAGCGCGCCGAATTCGCGCAGCTCGAAGCCGGCGAGGGCGTCGTCCACCGGGGCGAAGCCGACGCTGACGCTGCCGTCGTCTCCCCGACCCGGGTCCGCGACCACCCGTGGCGAGAGCGCCACGATGTAGCGCTGCAGGATCAGCTCGGCGTCCGGGTCCTGCGGCCCTGCCGCCGGCTCGGCCGGGCGCGGGATCGCCTGCTTCCCGGTCACGATGTCCGCGGGTCGCTCGGCCGGATCCGGCACGTCCAGGCCCGTGGACGCGGCGCAGCCGCCACCCTCGCCGGTGGCGGCACCCAGGGTCGAGCCGCGCAGGCCCGATATCTCCAGGACCGCGATGATCGCGCCGACGGCCACCACCAGGCCCAGGATCGTCCAGTGTGTACGGTTCATCTCTCCCCTCCTCGATCTCGGGATGTGTGCGGATTCCTCCCCGCCGGAACACGCTATCAGAATGCAGGGGTACGCGGTGTTTCAGCGGAGCTGGGCGCGGATCGCCTGGACCGCGGCCTCGAGCCGCGGGTAGCCCTTCTCGTGCGCGGTGCGCACCACCCGGAAAAGCTCGCGCGAGGCGTCCAGGTTCTCGGCCAGGGTGGTGGCGTCGCGGGCACGCTCCGTGGCCTCCACGATCTCGGCCTGGCCGAACAGGGAGATCACGACCTTGGCGGGCTGCAGGGCGGCGTTGAGCTCCTCCTCCAGCCGCTGCAGCTTGCGCAGCTGCTTGTCCGTGGGCTGATCCCGGCCCACGAGGTCCAGGCACTGCCGCGCCAGCCGGTTGGCCGCGCTCAACCCTGCCTGCACCTCCTCGATGCGGGCCAGCAGGGTCCGGGCCCGCGCCCGCCGGTCCGTGCGGGCCAGCATCTCGTCCAGCAGCGTGGGCACGTCCAGGGGTTCGTCCTCGATCCGCTGGATCGCCTCGGCCAGTGGGATGTGCTCCATGCCCTCGATGTGGGCGCCCCCCTCGGTGGCGTTGATCAGCGACGCCTCGCCGCCCCACCGGGTGGCGCGCTCGCCCAGCCAGGCCAGCACCCAGCTGAAGTTGGGCGACGTGCGCACCGTGCCTCCACCCCAGGCGGGCACCTCGGGCAGCCGCTTGTAGGCGGACAGGTGCGCGTCGCCGGCCTGCTCCATGGCCCGGGCATTCTCGCCGAGGCCCGACACCTTGAACCCGTCGCCGTCGGCCGTATCCGCCACCTCGGCGTCGCCGTCCGCCGCGCTGGCGTCGTACAGCTTGTTGTCGGTGAAGGCCAGGTCCTGGCCCACGAGGATCACCGGGTCGCAGCCCCACTCGTGGGCCATGGACACCGCGGACGTGGCCACCGAGCAGGAGGTCTCCAGCAGCATGTCCTCGTCCAGCGCGCCGTAGATCCACTGCTCGACCGTGGAGTTGCCGCTGAAGGTGATCACCCGCTTCGCCGGCATCTCGAAGATGCCCGGGTTGACGCTGAGGCCGAGCACCAGCGCCTCGATCTCCTCCACGGGGAAGCCGTCGAAGTGGTACCGCAGGTCCAGGGGATCGAGCACCAGCACCATGTCCGGCACGACGCCCGCCTCGGCCAGGGACTGCAGCGTGCGGCTGTAGGTACAGATCACGGCCCGGCCCTTGAGCTGCTTCAGCAGGTGCACGTTGCGCGCCAGCGAGGGGCCGGGCGCCACGATCACCAGCGGCTTGCCCTCCAGGGGCCCGCGCAGGCCGGCGATGGAGGGCCAACGGGCCACGTGGGGCAGGTTCTTCATGCTCTGGCGGGACCACAGTGCACCGAAGTGGCGCACGGTGTTCTGCATGGCCACCGTGCGTTCGAGGCCGTCGAGCAGCTCGTTCTGGACATCCTGGGCCTCGCCCAGGGTGACGGTCCAGTCGTGCAGCGGCCGGCCGACGATCCCGGCCGGGAATGGATCGTGGAAGGTCTGCAACGTGGCAACGAGATCGTCGCGGTCGCGCACCACGAACACGCCGGCGGGCAGGCCCTCCTGCTCCTCGTCGTCGCGCAGCCACGACACCACACGGCACTGACCCCGGTCACGGAGCTCCCGGATCAGGGGCGCACAGTCCGCGCCCATCAGGATCGCCACGTCGTACTCGAAGCGCCACGCGGGCAACAACAACGCGTCCACCACCGCGGCGGCGCCGTCCGGCTGCTTCATCAGCTCGGCGAGCCCGGGCTGGGGCCGCTGCAGCCACCGGTTGAGCGCGGCCTCGGCCGGTCGCAGGCGATCGGCGGCCGCGCGCATGCGCTTCATGATCTCCAGGCCCTGCATGTCCTGGGGCGGCCGCGCCTCCTGGGCCAGGGCTTGGGAGCGCTGCAGGCGCGCACGTGCGTCGCGCGAGCGGTCGACCCGCCGGCGGACGCGGGCGTCGCCCTCCCCGCGCTGGACCGCGTCCGCGACCCGCTCCAGGGAGCCGGCGAGTTCGTCGAGCCGGTCGCAGACCTCGGTGAGCCGCTCCAGATCCGGGCGTGTGTCGCCGCGCTGGAGCTGGATTGGCGGCAGCCGCAGGATGATCGTGCGCGTGCCGACCTCGGGGATCACCGTGGCGTCCTGCACTGCTGTCTCCTCAGACCGCGTACTCGCCGACCCGGTAGTGGTCGCGGCGGTCGCGGATCCAGTCGATGGTCCGCTCCAGCCCGTCTTCGAGCGTCACCCGGGCCTCGTACCCCAGCACGTCGCGGGCCCGATCCACGCTGGCCAGCAGTCGCTCGACCTCGCTGGCCGGCGGTCGCTTGCGCTCGTCCTTCATCACCAGGGGCACATCACGGCCGATCCGCTCCTCGAGCAGCTCGACCAGGTCACCGATCGTGATCTCCCGGCCGGTGCCCACGTTGAACACGCCGCCGAGAGCGGCCTCGCTGGTGGCCGCGGCCAGGAACCCGGCCACCGTGTTGGCCACGAAGTTGAAATCCCGCGTGGGGTGCAGGCTGCCCAGCCGAAGCTCGTCGCCCCATAGCAGCTGCGTGATGATGGTGGGGATGATCGCCCGGTCGGACTGACGCGGGCCGAACGCGTTGAACGGCCGCACCGTGACCACGGGCAGCTCGAAGCTGCGGTGATAGGCCTCGGCCATCTTGTCCGCGGCGATCTTGGAGGCCGAGTAGGGCGACTGCCCCTGCAGCGGGTGGTCCTCGTCGATGGGCACCCGCAGGGCCGTGCCGTAGACCTCGGACGTGGAGGTGTGCACCACCCGGCCCACGCCCTCGGCGAGCGCGGCCTGCAGCACGTTGACCGTGCCCTCGATGTTGGTGCGCAGGTACGAGCGAGGCGCCTCGTACGAGTAGGGGATCCCGATCAGCGCGGCCAGGTGGAACACCGCGTCGCAGCCGGCCACGGCCCGGCGCACGCCGTCGGCGTCGGTCACGTCCGACGCCACGACCTCGAGCTCGGCGCGGTGCTCGGACTCGTCGAGCCAGCCCCACCCGCCCGAGGACGTGTAGCGCACCATGGCCCGCACCTCGGCCCCTTCCTGCACCAGCCGCTCGGCCAGGTGGCTGCCGATGAACCCGCCCGCGCCGGTGACCAGGACCCGCTTGCCCGCAAAGCTCATGGTTCGTCCTTCCACACCGCGTGCTGCGCGGCCATGTAGTCGGCCATGTGGCCGATGTCGAGCCAGTACTCCCGCACGGGGAAGCCGACCACGCAGCCGGACCGGTCGATCACCTTCGAGATCACGTCCGGCATGTCCATGACCTCGCCGCGGGGCACCAGCCCGCACACGCTGGGATCGAGCAGGTACACGCCCGCGGAGATGAAGTTGCGGATCACCGGCTTCTCCGCGATCGAGGTGACGGTCACGCCCTCGGTGTCGACCACGCCGTAGGGCACGGTCAGCTCGTGCTGGCGCAGGGCGATGGTGATGTCCGCGCCGTGCTCGCGGTGGAAGTCCACCACGGAGCGGTAGTCGATGCGGGTCAGCACGTCGCCGTTGACCACCAGCACGAGCTCCTCGCCCACGTCGAGCAGGCCCAGGGAGCCGGCCGTGCCCAGGGGTTCGTCCTCGGCGATGTACTCGATCTCCACCCCGAAGTCGGCGCCGTTGCCGAAGTAGTCGCGGATCACCTCGCCCTTGTAGTGAGTGGTCACCACCAGCCGCTGGATCCCGGCGTCGCGCAGCTGCTGCACGATGAGTTCCAGCAGGGGCCGGTCGCCCACGGGCAGCATCGGCTTGGGGATGTTCTGGGTCAACTCGCCCAGACGGGTGCCGAAGCCGCCGCCCATGATCACCGCACGGACCGGCAGCTCCTCGACCGCGGTCAGCTCCTTGCGGGTGGTCAGGGCCACCACCCGCAGCTCGTCATCCACCAGCGGCACCTGGTTGATGTTGTGGTTGCGCATCAGCCGCAGCAGGGCCGAACGGCGGGTGCCCACGCCCGCGGTGACCGGGGTCTCCGAGGGCGAGCCGCCCTTCATCCGTTTGATCTCGGCGACCGGATCCTCCGACGGGATCCCGCCCAGCAGGGCACGGCGCACGTCGCCGTCGGTGATGGTATCGACCAGCGACCCGTGGTCGTCCACCACCAGCGCGATCTTGGCCTGCGCCCGGTCGATGCAACGCATGGCGTCACGGATGGTGGCGTCCAGGGTCAGGCAGACGTCCTCGATGCGGTCCTTCATCACTCCGCCCTCCACACCCGCGCCGGCACCCCCATCACCGTGGCGCTGGGGGGCACGTCCCGGATCACGGCCGCGCCCGCCGCGACCCGCGCACCCTCGCCGATGGTCAAACCCTGGATCACGGTGGCGCCCGCGCCGATGAAGGCGCCGTGGCCCACCCGCACGCCGCCCGCCAGTACGGCACCGCTACCGAGCACCACGTGATCGGCCAGCTTGCAGCCGTGCTCGACCACGCAGTTGGCGTTGATCAGCACGTTGGCTCCGATCCGGGCGTCCGGGTTGATCACGCAGCCGGCCATCAGCTGCGCGCCAGGGGCCACGGCCGCGAATCGGGAAACGTGGATCCCGGTCGCCCGCACGGTCAGCGGCCTCAGGCCATGGGATCGGGCCAGCGCCCACAACCGTCGTCGCGGGCCGGTGTCGCCGATCGCGCCCACTCCCACCACGAACCAGTCCACCCCCTGGGCAGCGAGCACGGGCAGCTCCTCGTCCCCACCCGGGATGGGCACACCGTGGATGTCCGAGCCGCCGGCCGGGTCGAGGGCAGCCATCACGTCCACCCCGTGCACGTCCAGCAGGGTCGCGATCAGCAGGCGGGCGTGCCCGCCGCCGCCGAGGACCACACAGCGCCTGGTCTCGCCCACCGTTCAGCCCTCCATGTCCACGAACCGCTTGCGCAGCAGCCGCTCGTCCAGGGGTGTGTCGCGCAGCACCGCCACGATCCGCCGGGCGGCGTGGCCGTCCCCGTAGGGATTGTCCATGCCGGCCACGCTCGCGCGGAAGACCGTAGCCAGAGCACGCCGCAGCCCGTCGGCGATGGACCCACGGTCCACGGCCGCGTCCAGGACGTTTCGTCCGCGCTCACGCCCCTCCTGCCGGGTGCCCACGTTCACCACCGGCAACCCGAACGAGGCAGCCTCGATGATGCCGCTGGAGGAGTTGCCCACCATGGCCGCGGCGTGCTCCATCAGGCTGAAGTAGGCCTGCGTGCCCAGGTTGGTCACGTGCACACGGTCGGTCCTGCCAGCGAGGGACGCCTCGACGGCCGCGTTGATGGCCAGGCCGCCCGGGTCGGCGTTGGCGCCGGTGAACACCACGGGCAGGTCCACCTCGTCCAGCGCGGCGAGCACCTGGCCGATCTGCTCGACGCAGCCGGCGGGGCCGAGCACGGTCTCCGGGTGGAAGGTCACCATCAGCGGCGCCCGGTCCAGTACCAGCCCGAGCGCGCCGCCGAGGGAGTCGCGGTCGAGCAGCTCGACCTCGGCCACCTGGTCGAGGGACGGTGCGCCGCAGACCGTCACCCGCCACGGCTCCTCGCCCAGCTGCAGCACGCGGCGGCGGCTCGTCCGGGTGGCCACGAGGTGCAGGTGGCCGAGCTTGGTGATCGAGTGGCGCAGCTGGTCGTCCACCGCGCCCTGGCTCAGCTCGCCGCCGTGCAGGTGGGCCATGGGGATGCGCAGGGGCATCGCAGCGACCGCGGCCGCGTGCATCTCGAAGCGGTCTCCCAGCACCACGAGGACGTCGGGGCGCAGGTCGGCCAGCGCCTCGGCGAACCCGGCCGTGCCGCGGGCCATGGCGCGGGCCACGTCGACCGGGTCGTCCGACTCGATCGCCCCCTCGACCCGAGCAGCGATGGGGAGACCGTCCTGCTCGATGGCCTCGACCGTGTTGCCGTGGCGCTCCGACAGGTGCATTCCCCCCACCAGCAGGGCGAGGTCCAGGTCGGCATCCGCCTCGATCCGGCGGAGCACGGGCAGGTAGATGCCGTAGTCGGAGCGGCCCACGGTGACCACGGCGACGGTCCTCACGACAGCATCTCCCAGGTCAGCACCGTGCCCGCGGGGAGGTCGCGCCGGGCGGCGCGGCCCACCAGGTCGGGCAGGCGGGACGGCGGCAGTCCCGTGCCCGGGCGACGCAGGGTCAGGTGCTCTGCGGTGAGCACCGTCCCGGTCTCGATGGCACACGCGGCCACCACGCTCCGGCGGGCGACCGCGGCCGTGCCCTGCTCGGACGCAGCCGGTTGCTTGCGCCCGTGACCGAGGGAGGCCTCGACCGCGCGGATGCGCTGCACCATCGCAGCCAGGGCTCCGGGTTCGATGGAGGCGGCGTGGTCTGGCCCGGGCCGGGCGCGGTCCAGGGTGAAGTGCTTCTCCACCACGGCCGCGCCGAGGGCCACGGCGGCCAGCACCACCTCGTCCCCCACGGTGTGGTCCGAGTAGCCCGCGACCACGTCGAAGGTGTCGCGCAGGGTGAGCATGGCGCGCAGGTTCACGTCCGCCGGGTCGGCCGGGTAGTTGCTCACGCAGTGCAGCAGGGCCAGGTCCGGACTGCCCGCCAGTCGCACGGCGCGCACGGCGGCCTCCACCTCGCCGAGGTGGGCCATGCCCGTGGAGACGATCATGGGCCGTCCCTTGCTGGCCACGTGGCGGATGAGCGGGAGGTTGGTCACCTCCCCCGAGCCCAGCTTGAAGGCGGGCACCCCCAGCTGCTCCAGCAGGTCAGCGCTGCCCTCGTCGAACGGGGTGGACAGGAAGGTGACGCCCCGGTCGCGGCAGTGCTCGACCAGCCTGCCGTGCGCGGCCTCGTCCAGCTGCAACCCCTGCAGCATCGCCAGCTGGGAAGTCCGTCGGCCGGTGTTGCGCGCCTGGTACTCGGCCTGGGGGGCATCCGCCGTGACCAGCTGGCGGGCGTCGAACGTCTGGAACTTGACCGCGTCTGCACCCGCGACGCGGGCCGCGTCCACCAGCCGCAGGGCCACGTCCAGGTCCCCGTCGTGGTTCACCCCCGCCTCCGCGATCACGTACACGGGCGCACCCGCGCCCACGGCACGGCCGCCGATCGGGAACACGTCAGCGCGCTGCGCCTGCGGGAGGTTCTCCACCACGTTGGTCCATTCTCCTCGCACGTTCCATGCCAAGGCAAATAGAGGCGACGCGATGCGTCCTGGGGAACGGGGAACGCCAATCGCTTGGCGGAGGTGACAAAACAACGGCCTGGGCGACCTGACGAAGACCCCCTCGTGCCACCCGCGGCTATCCGTGGGTGAGCACCAGGTCCGCCAGACGGAAGTCCCACGGCGTGTCGATGTCCAGGGACCGCTCCGGGGGCATGAGGTAGGCCGCCGTGCGGTCGCCGTACCAGCTCCGCCGGTCCAGCAGCACGTCGCGCCGGGTGAGGTAGATGGCGCCGTTGAGCGCCACCAGCGGCGGCAGGTCCTGGCGCCGCGTGTGGCCGCCGTCGTCAGGCAACCACTCGTCGAGCAGCCCGTCGTCGTCCACGGCCTTGGTCCACAGCGGGTGGGGGTCGGCCTCGGTCACGCCGACCACGCTGTCCGCGCCGCGCTCGGTCGCCAGCGCGATGGCCGCTCCGATATCGCCGGACGTGCGCAGCGGTGACGTGGGCTGCAGCAGCAGGATCCAGTCCGGCCGGTAGTCGTCCTGCTCGGCCAGCCACTGCAGCGCATGCAGGACCGGCTCGATACCCGGCGTGGCGTCCCCGGCCAGCGCCATGGGCCGGCGGAACGGCACCTCGGCACCGAATCGCTCCGCCACCTCCATGATCTCCGTGTCCTCGGTGGTGACCACCACCCGGTCCAGGTCGGCGCAGCCCAGCGCCGCCTCGATGGTCCAGCCAATCAGCGGCTTGCCGGCCATGGCCTTGACCGCCTTGCGCGGCACCCCCTTGGAACCGCCACGGGCCGGGATCAGCCCAAGGACCGTGGTCACCCGATCTCACCGAGGTCGGCAGCGGTCTCCAGCAGCGGCAACCCGGCCTGCAGCAGGAACCCGGCTCGGTGCCCCTCGCGGGAGGAGGGCAGCACCACCACCGCCTGTACGGCCGCGGCCAGGCGCGCCCACTCGGCGCCGCTCATGGGCTCGGCCACGAGCAGCACCTCCAGGTCGTCCTCCTCGCCGAGGGCGCGCTGGTGCGCCTCGCGTAGCGCCCGCGAGGCCTCCACCACGGTACCGTCGGTGTTGGGATCCAGCCGCAGACACAGGCAGGCGTCGTCCCGGGCGGCGATGGCCTTGCCAACCACCGACAGCAGGTGATCCAGCTCGTCGGGGGACTGGTAGTCGGGCCACGCCAGCACGCGCAGGGCCGCCTCGGTGGCCAGCGGCCACGGCTCGGCCACGTCGATGTCCTGGGCGGTGACCTCGATGGACGGTTCGCCCGCGGCCGCGTCCAGCTCGGTCTGCAGCGCGGCCATGTTGCCGGTCGCGTCCTCGTTGCCCGGTTCGAGGGCGAGGGCCGTACGGAAGGCGGTCATCGCCTCCTTGCCCTCGCCCAGACCGTGCAGGACCACACCCAGGTCGTTCCAGCCGCGCACGGACCTCGGATCCAGCTCCACGGCCTGGAGGAACACCTGGGCGGCCTCCACCATCTCGCCGCGGCCGAACAGGTCCTCGGCCTGCTCGATCAGACGAGCCGCCTCGGCCTGGCGACGCTTGATCTCTTCGGGGCTCAGCTTCGGCTTGTCATCACTCATCGCACACCCTCGCAACAGCAGCGGGTCCACGATAGCAGGTGGGGGAGGCGAGGGGCTATCGGTGGGGCTCGACCACCACCTTGATCGACTCGCCGGCGTTCGCCACCAGCCCGAATCCCTCGACCGTGCGTGCCAGCGGCAGTCGGTGGGTGATCATGTCGGTGACCGGCACGCGGCCGCCGCGGATCAGCTCGATGGCCGTGGACAGATCGGCCTGGGCCGCGGCGTAGCTCTGCACGATGGTCACGCAGCGGTTCCACACATCGAACGCGGGGTAGGCCAGGTCCACCCCCGGGGTGACCAGCGCGAAGAACAGGATGGTGCCCCCGCGGGTGACCAGGCGGAAGGCCTGCTCGTTCACCGCCGGTACGGCCGTGCACACGATCACCTTGTCGGCCAGCCGGCCGCCGTTGATCTCACGCACTCGCGCCTCGATGTCCTCACAGGTGGCGTCCAGTGCGAGGTCGGCGCCGAACCGCCGAGCCGCGTCGAGGCGGTACTCGCTGACGTCCGTGGCCACGATGGGCGATGCACCCGCGGCGCGCGCCAGGGCCACGTGCAGCAACCCGGCCAGCCCGCTGCCCAGCACCAGCACCGACTCGCCGGCGCGGACGTCCGCCACGCGCTGACCGCGCACCACGCAGCCCAGGGGCTCGACGAATGTGGCCTGCTCGTAGGTGACCTCGTCGGGCAGCTTCAGGGTGCCCCGGTCGGTCTGCAGCACACCCACCCGGACGTACTCGGCGAAGCCGCCCGGATCGAACCTGGTCGAGCGCAGGGTGTCGCAGGCGGTGTGCTGGCCGCGCAGACACAGGTCACAGGTGTTGCACGGCACGTGGTGGGTGGCCGTGACCCGATCGCCCACGGCGACCCTCGTCACCCCCTCCCCCACCTCGACCACCTCGCCGCCGATCTCGTGGCCCAGCACCAGCGGGGCCTTCTTGATGCGGTACCACTCCATGACGTCGCTGCCGCAGATGCCGCTGGCCTCGATCTTGACCAGGATCTCGCCCGGTCCGATCTCAGGGCGCGGCACCTCCTCCACGCGCACGTCGTCGTTGCGGTAGTACATGGCTACGCGCATGGGACTCTCCGTTCGGGTCGACGAGAGGGCGTCAGCCGTCGTTCTTGATCGTCTCGTACAGCTCGTAGGCGTGCTTCGGATCGAGGTCCTCGTGCACCACCTTGCGCACGGCCTGGATCATGCCGATCGGGCAGTCGGACTGGAAGATGTTGCGGCCCATGTCCACGCCCACGGCGCCCTGCTTGATGGCGTTGGAGGCCATGTGCAGCGCGTCGGCCTCGGGGATCTTCTTGCCGCCGGCGATCACGCACGGCACCGGGCAGTTGCCCGCGACCTGCTCGAAGCCGTCGCAGTAGTAGGTCTTGACGAAGTGGGCGCCCATCTCCGCGGCGATGCGGGACGCCAGCGCCAGGTAGCGGGCCTCGCGGACCATGTCCTTGCCCACCGCGGTCACGGCCAGCACCGGGACGCCCAGGGCGTTGCCCTCGTCGATCAGCGACGCCATGTTCTGCAGCGTCTGCTTCTCGTGGGGCGCGCCCACGAAGATCGAGATCGCCACGCCGGACACGTTCAGCCGCACCGCGTCCTCCATGGACACGGTCAGCTCCTCGTTGGACAGGTCTTCGAACAGCACCGAGGTACCGCCGGACACGCGCAGCACGATCGGGATCTGCGTCTCGGGCGGGATGCTGGCGCGCAGCACGCCGCGGGTCAGCATCAGCGTGTCCGCGTACGGCAGCAGCTCCTTGACCGTCTCGTACGGCTTCTCCAGGCCGCTCGTGGGCCCGAGGAAGTAGCCGTGGTCCACGGCCAGCATGACCGTGCGGCCACTCTTGGGGTTGAGAATGCGCGACATCCGGTTGCCGAGTCCCCAGTCCATGTTCGCTCCTCGCTGGATCGGTTTGAGGGACGGTCATTATCGGTTCGCCCCGGAGGGGATGCAACGCCATCCTTGCCAGCCGAGGACGGCTCGGGTAAAGCTGCCTCCTTCCCGCGAGATGGAGGAGAGATGCGCGCATTCGTGTTCCCCGGACAGGCGTCCCAGAAGGTGGGCATGGGCAGCTGGCTGATCGAGCAGTTCCCGACCGCCAGGGCCGTGTACGAGCAGGCCGACGACGAGCTGGGCTACCCGATCACGGACGTCATCCTGAACGGCCCGATGGACAGGCTGACCGAGACCGAGGTCTGCCAGCCCGCGGTGCTGACCACGTCCGTGGCCTACGCGCGCGTGCTTCAGGAACTGGGCTACCAGCCCGACGTGGTCGCCGGTCACAGCCTGGGCGAGTACTCGGCGCTGGTGTGCGCCGGCGCCCTGGACTTCGGCGAGGCCGTGCGCGCGGTGCGAGACCGCGGCCGGTACATGCAGGACGCCGTACCCCTGGGCGAGGGCACGATGGCGGCCATCTTCCGGTTGAAGGCCGACCAGGTGGACGAGGCCTGCACCACGGTGCAGGCCGAGACCGGCGGCGTGGTCGAGCCCGCAGGCTACAACGCGCCCGACCTCAACGTGATCTCCGGGGACGTGCCCTCCGTGGAGGCGGCCATGGCCCACATGAAGGAGCTGCGCGGCAACGCCACCCCCATCGCGGTCAGCGCCCCCTTCCACTGCGCGTTGATGAAGCCCGCGGCCGAACGGCTGGCCACGCGCCTGCAGGACCTGACCGTGTCCGCACTGGTCGTGCCCTACATCCCCAACGTCAACGCCGAAATCGAGCGGGACCACGCCGCGATCCCGGGCCACCTGGTCGGCCAGGTGTGCGCGCCGGTGCGCTGGGAGCCCACCGTTCGCGCGATGCTCGCCATGGGCGTGGACGATTTCTACGAGGTGGGTCCGGGCAACGTGCTGTGCGGGTTCATCCGCCGGCTCGACCGCACCCTCAAGCCCGTGCCGGTGGCCGACGACCGCAACCGCTCGATGTTCGATTAGGACGGACCGCCCCCCGCGGTTGCGGGAGGCCGACGACTCAGTCGCCCTCGATGATCGCCTTGTTGCGCCGACGCGTGAAGATCGCGTTGGAGATCAGGCCAAAGAACAGGAAGACCCCGAAGCAGGCACAGAACCAGATCAGGCCCCAGTAGACGGGGTACATCGCGATCACCTCGCCCGCGGCCTTCATGGCGGCGGCCTCGGCCGGATCCACGAACTGCAGGGCCTGGCGCATCTGCCAGTAGCCCATGACCCAGCCCGCCAGGCCCGAGCACAGCGGCAGCCCGAAGAAGACCAGGCCCAGCAGGAACCCCAGCCACTTCTTCCAGCCGTAGGCCACGCCTGCCAGTACGCAGAGGAACAGGCCGATGACGCCCGTACCCAGCACCACGTACATGAACACACCGCCCTCGGCGAAGTACATCGTCACGTTGCTCATGCTCTCCTCCCTCGGTCGACCGGCGCACAAACGCCGTGGCCATCGTATACCACAGCAGCTATGGCGTCGGGCAACGCTCCGTCATACGATGTGGACCGACCTGGAACACCGGCGGTGATCAGTTTCATCCACATCACCGGCGCCCGCACCGGCGGCGTCGACCGCATCGACGACGAGCAGTTCATGCTGGGGCGCGGTCACGGCTGCGCCGTGCGCTTCCACGCCGATCGGGACCGGGCTGTCAGCAAGGAGCACGCCGAGGTGGAGCGGGTCGACGGCCGCTATCTCCTGCGGGACCGCGCCAGCCGCAACGGCACCTACGTCAACGGCCGCCTGGTCAAGGAGGTCTACCTCCGTCACGAGGACGTGGTCCGCCTGGGCGCCGAGGGCCCCCAGCTGCGGGTGGATCTGACCGGCCGCGACGTCACCGAGTTGCTCCGGGCCATGCGCCGGCGCCTGTGGCGGCCCTTGTGGATCCCGATCATCCTGCTGATCGTGGTGGGGCTGGGATTCGCGGCGATCTGGGCATCCCGCCAGGTGGCCTCCCGCATCGAGGACGTGCAGACCCAGAAGGCCGAGCTGGACGCCGAGATCGACGCACTGCTCGACGTGCTCGATTCCGATGAGGTCGCGGACCTGGATGATCTGGCCGCGCGCTACGACCGCATGGTCGACCTCGAGGCGCAGGCCGCGTCCGTGGGTGCACGCCTCGTCGCCCGGGATGACGGGGCCGAGGGATCCATGGACCGCCTGGTCGACGAGGTGCTCGCCGCGTTCGGCGAGCCCACCTACCGGATCCCGCCCAGCTTCCGCGGGGCCGTTCGCCAGCGCGTGGGCGTGTGGCTCGGAACCGAGCGGCTCGGCGACATCTACTGCGCGTCCGAATCCAACATGCCGGCGGTGCGCTCCACGCTGTCGCGGTACGCCTTCCCGGAGGTGCTCGCCTTCCTGCCATGGGTGCTCGGCGGCGGGCTGTCCGACGCGGACCGCGATGACCGAGTCGGCCCCTGGGCGATCGGCGAGGCCGAGGGGCGGGAGCTGGGCCTGGTGGCGGACGACGGGGACCGCCGTACGGACGCGCTGGCCGCCACCGAGGCGATCGCGCAGCTGCTGCAGCGGGACCTCGAGGCGCTGAGCACCTCGTCGGTGCTGCTCGCCACCGTGGCCCGCAACCCGGAGATCGAGGCCACGGTGACCACCCTGCGCGAGCAGGGCGCCTGGTCTCGATCCCGCCGCAACGTGCGCTTCCTCTGGCTCGCCGGGCTGCTCAGCGAGGACGCGCGCCAGCGCATCCCCAGCCTGGTGGCCGCGGCCGTGGTCGGCGGCAACCCGGTCCGCTACGGGCTGGACTCGATCCACTGCGCGCCGCCACCGGTCGAGCCGCTCGGAGAGACCACGGTCGAGCCTTGACGGCTGCCGCCCCAGGTTCCCAGGCTTGGCAGGAGGGCCTCGCAAAGGGGCGCGTGCGGATGACCCCCGGTGTGATTAGAAGGTAGGCTACCCTACCCCAGCTCTGGAGGAGACCCACATGCGAGGACGTGAACGATTCCTGGCGGCCTGCCGCCGTGAGCCGGTGGACCGCCCGCCACTGTGGATCATGCGCCAGGCGGGGCGCTACCTGCCCGAGTACCGGGAGCTGAAGTCCCACCACGCGTTCCTCGAGATCTGCAAGACGCCGGCGTTGACCCTGGAGGTGGCGTTGCAGCCGCTGCGCCGGTTCGACCTCGACGCCGCGATCGTGTTCTCGGACATCCTGGTGATCCCCGAGGCCATGGGCCAGAAGGTCGAGTATCCCGAGGGCGGCCCCAGGCTGACACCGGCCCTGGGCCACGACTTCGATCCGGACGCGCTCGTACCGCAGGATGTGTCCTCCGCGCTCGGCTACGTGTACGACGCGGTGCGGGTCCTCCGCGAGGAGATGGGCGACGAGCGGGCCGTTCTCGGCTTCGCCGGAGCACCGTACTCCCTGGCGAGCTACATGGTCGAGGGCGGGGGCAGCCGCCACAACGAGGGCATCAAGTCACTGCTCTACCGCGATCCCGAGCGGGGCGCCGCCCTGCTCGACCGCATCGCCGACGTGGTACTGGAGCACCTGCGGCTGCAGGTGGAGGCCGGCGCGGACGCGGTCCAGCTGTTCGACACCTGGGCCGGGGGCCTGAACCCCGAGGACTACGTGCGCTTCGCCTTGCCGCCCACCCGGCGGATCATCGACGGCCTCGCCGACCTGGGCGTGCAGCGCATCCTGTTCGTCAACGGCATGGCCGGCGTGCTTCCCCACGCGGCCACGGCCGGCGCCGACGTGCTCAGCGTGGACTGGCGGATGGACCTGCCCACGGCCGCGCGGGTGGTGGGCGACGACGTCACCCTGCAGGGCAACCTCGACCCGGTGGAGCTGTACGGCCCGCCAGAGCGCATCCGCGCGCGGGTGCGCGCCTTGCACCGTGACCTGGGCCGCAGCACGGGCCACGTGTTCAACCTCGGCCACGGGATCCTGCCGACCACGCCGGTCGAGGGGGCGAAGGCGTTCGTCGACGCCGTGCACGAGCTGGCACACGACGGGGTCTGACCGATGGACCCTCGCAAGATCCCCTGGGAGGTGGTCCAGAAGTACGCCACCCGCGGCCCTCGCTACACCAGCTACCCGACCGCCCCCCACTTCAGCGAGGACTTCGACTGCGGCACCGTGGAGGCCACCTGGCGCGAGGCCGCGGGCGATGCGCTGTCCGTGTACGTGCACGTCCCGTACTGCCACCGCCGCTGCCTGTACTGCGGCTGCCACACCGAGGTCCTGGAGCAGGATCCCGCAGGCACCACCCGCGAGTACGTGGACGGCCTCGTGCGCGAGGTGGATGTGGCCGCCAGGATCCTCGGCGCCCGCGCCGGTGGGCTCGCGCAGCTCGCCCTGGGTGGCGGCACGCCCACCACCTTGTCGGTGGCGGACATGGACCGGCTGCTCGGCGACCTTCTTGGTCGCTGGAATCCGAATCCTGACGCCGAACTCTCCGCGGAGGTGGATCCGCGCACCGTGCAGCACGACCTGCTCACGCTGCTGCTGTCCCGCGGCTTCAACCGGATCAGCCTCGGCGTGCAGGATCTCGATGACGACGTGCAGCGCATCGTGGGCCGCGTGCAGCCCGAGGCCATGGTGCGTGAGCTGATGGTGCACCTGCGCGCGGCAGCTGCTCCACCGGCGATCAACATCGACCTGATCCAGGGCCTCCCGGGCCAGACTCCGGCGAGCTGGCGCCGCACCATCGAACGGGTGGTCGAGCTCGACCCGGACCGGCTGGCCGTGTTCGGCTACGCCCACGTGCCGTGGATGCGCCCTCACCAGCAGGCCCTCGAGGGCCACCCCATGCCCGACCCCCGGGACCGCATCGAGATGCTGGGCATCGCCTACGAGGCGTTCACCGACGCCGGCTACGTGGCCATCGGTTTCGACCACTTCGCCCGTCCGGACGACGAGCTCGCCGTGGCCCAGGCCGGCGGCACCCTGCACCGCAACTTCATGGGCTACACCACCCGCCGCGGCCTCGACCAGGTGGGGCTCGGCGTCTCTGCGATCAGCGCGGTCGGCCCGACCTACGCCCAGGACCACAAGGGCCACGATCCCTGGCGTGCGCGCATCGCCGCCGGCCACATGCCGTGGGAGAAGGCGCTGTTCCTCGACGACGACGACCTGCTTCGCCGCGAGGTGATCCTGGACCTGTCGTGCAACCTGGGCGTGGACTTCGACCGGTTCAGCACACGCCACGGTCTGGCCTTCACCGAACGGTTCAGCGATGAGCTGGACCGGTTGCAGCCCCTGGCCGAGGACGGTCTCGTCGAGCTGGACTCCCACGGGATCCACGTCACATCCCGTGGCCGGTTCCTGGTCCGTGTCGTCTGCATGGTCTTCGACCGCTACCTGGGCACGAAGGACGCCGGTCCGGTACGCTACTCCAAGACCGTATGACGCGCGCGAAGCCCCTGGCCGACGACATCGGCGTGGTCCTGCTCAACATGGGCGGACCCGCGTCCGAGGACGAGGTGGGGGACTTCCTGCTCCAGCTGTTCAACGACCGCGCCATCCTGGGCGTGCCGTGGCCGCTCCGGCCACTGCTGGCGTCCTGGATCACCTGGCGGCGCACACCCCACGCCCGGGAGAGATACCGCCGCCTGGGCGGCCGCTCCGTGCTGCTGGAGGCGTGCCGCCAGCAGGCCGCGGCCGTGCAGACCGAGCTGGGCCGGCCAGTCCGCGAGGTCATGCGCTACAGCCGCCCGGACGCCGGTCCGGTGCTCGACGAGATGGTCGAGCAGGGGATCAAGCGGGTGGTCGCCCTCCCCCTCTACCCCCAGTTCTCGACCACGACCACCGCCTCCTCCCTGGCCGACCTCGCGGCGGCGGCCGAAGCGCGCGAAATCGAGGTGGCCGAGGTGCGCTCCTACCCGACCCACCCGGGCTTCGTGGAGGCCCTGGCCGACGGTCTTCGTGGCGCCCTGGGCGAGCTGCCCGCATTGGGCAGCACCCGGCTGCACCTGCTACTCACGGCCCACGGCATCCCCCTGTCACGCGTGCAGCAGGGCGACCCCTACCCTCAGGAGGTCACGGCGACCGCCTCGGCAGTCGCCGCCAAGGTGGACCCTCCCCTGGATTGGAGCCTCGCCTACCAGAGCCGCGTCGGACCCGCGAAGTGGCTCGAACCGTGCATCGAGGCCGAGGTCACGCGCCTGGCCGAGTCGGGCATCCGCGCCCTCGTGGTCCAGCCCCTGACCTTCACCTCCGAGAACCTCGAGACCCTCGACGACCTCGACCGCGAACTCGCCGAGCACGCCCGCAACCTGCACATCACCCTGTTCCGCCGCGGCGCTGCCCCGGGCACCCACCCGGCCTACATCCGTACCCTCGCCGACCTGGCCACACAGGCGGCCGCCGAAGCCGGCTGGACATCGGAGGGCTCGACCTGAGCCCTTGACCCTCAACCGTTCGAATTCCGGACGGTGCGTACGATTTCCCCACTCGAACCATTTCCATGGAACAGGTTCGAGTGGGATTTCCGGACGGTCGCCCCCTCCGCCACCACCCCTTGAAGGCATCGTTGACTTCCCCCGGGATTGGCTCTAAGGAGTCCACATGTCCACCGAGATCCTGCTGTCCGTGCCCGTGACGTCGCTGATCGAGCGCGACGTGCCGATCATCCCCGATCTGGGCCTGGGCTATGTGGCGTCGGCGTTGCGTGAGCGGGACATCAGCGTGGATATCGTCGACTGGAATCCGCCGCTGGATGAGGACGGGTATCGGCAGAAGCTGGTTCAGATATCGCCACGGCTGGTTGGCACGAAGGTGTTCACGGTCAACTTCCGGGCGGCCTATCACACGGTGAACCTGATCCGGCGGACGCTCCCGGACGCCATCGTGGTGGTAGGGGGGCCGCACCCGTCGATGACGGAACCGGAGTTCCTGTTCGACGAGTTCCCGGGGATCGATTTCGCGTTCCGGGGAGAGACCGAGACGTCGTTTCCGGCGTTCGTGGAGCTGTTGCGGAGGATCGACTACGACCGCCGGCGGATCGGCGAGATCCAGGACGAGCTGCCGTGTATCGGGGGGCTCGTCTGGCAGCAGGATGGTGGGATCCAGCACAACGCGGCCGTGCTCGAGGACATCGACGAGGTGCCGCTGCCGGCGTGGGATCTGATCAACCCCAACCGCTCGCTGCATCGGGCGGTGGGGCAGCTCGAAGGCGGGGAGAACCCCCACGTGGCGCCCCTGCTGTCCACGAGGGGTTGTCCGTTCGCGTGCACGTTCTGTGGGGCCCACCACGTCAATGGCAAGAAGGTGCGTCGGCGCCACCTCGACGGCTTGCTGGAAGAGATCCGGATGGTGAAGGAGGAGTACGGGATCCGGCAGTTCGTGATCACGGACAGCTCGTTCATCCTCGATCTGGACTACGTCCGGGCGTTCTGCGAGGCGCTTCTGGAGCGGGGTCTGGACATCCGCTGGGAATGCAACCTCGAGGCCCAGATGGAATCCGATCCGCGCGAGGTGGACGAGCTGATGGGTCTGATGAAGCGCTCGGGCTGCCGCAAGGTGGTGTTCTCGCCGGAGACGACGTCGGCCCGCATCATCCGCGTGGTGAAGAAGAATTACGACCCGGAGAAGATGCGGCCGCTGATCCGGCTGGCCAAGAAGCACGAGTTCAACGTGCTGGGGTTCTTCATCCTTGGATTCCCCGAGGAGACCCTGGCCGACGTGGACGATTCCCTTCGCTTCGCCCTGTCCGAACCGTTCGACCAGGTGTTCTTCAGCCTGTGCATCCCGTTGCCCGGGACCGAGATCTACGACGATCTGCGGACACGCTACGGGTTCGAGAAGATCGACTGGCTGACGGCCAACTACTCCAACTACCGCAAGCAGGAGTACCAGATCGGGCAGGTCGAGCCGCGGGTGCTGTACGAGAAGATCTGCCTGGCCTACCTGCGCCACCAGCTCAAGACCGGTCGCGGCGTGCGCAAGGTGGCGAGCCGCACCACGGCGACGTGGGTGGGCAAGTACCTGTACACGAGGTTCTACACCAAGCGGTTCGCCAGCTGAGGCAGCACTCAGCAGCCGCTGCCCGGGTGGACGAGATCCAGCCGATCGTTGCAGTCCACGCCCGGCGAGGTCACAGGGTCGAAGGGCCCGGGTAGCCACCACTCGTCGTAGCCGTCCCTGTCCAGATCCCACGACTCGGCGTAGGGGCCGCCGTAGGCGCCGATGTCCGTGGTGGAGCCGTCGGGATCCGAGCCGACGGGATTGCCCGCGTCGACCAGCGGCGAGGAGAGTGAGAGGTGGAGATCCCACAGCTGCGGATCGGGATTGAACGTGTTGACGAAACAGGGGTCCTCGGAGACGTTGCCATACGAACCGGCGGGGTCGGTCATGTTGCTGTAGTCGTGGGGCACGTTGCCGTACACGTCGCAGTACGACGGGGCCACCAGGCTCGAGGACCGATAGACTCCACCCCCGTCAGTCGCCTCGTTGCCCTGCACGATCGTGTTGGAGATCGTCAACTCCGACCCGTTGGTGACGTACAGGCCCCCGCCCTGGCCGGAGGCCACGTTGCCCACGAGGACCGACGAGGTGAGCAGCGATGAGCTGGAACCGACCAGGATGCCGCCCCCCGAGCCCCCGCTCGAGTTGCCCACGACCACCAGGTTGTCCAGGGTGATGGCGGAGCTGTTCAGGGCCAGACCCCCCGCGCTGTTGCCGTGGTTGCCGGCGATGCGTACGTTGCGGAACGTGCCTGTCGAGGCGGACGCGTAGATCCCCCCCGCGGTCGCACCCTGGTTGTCGGCGACCACCACGTCGTCGAGGTACGCCTGCACGCCAGAGAGGTAGAGGGCGCCGGCGCCGGACGAGGTCGAGTGTTCGACGAACACCACGCGGCGCATCAGGAGGGTCGACGACGCCAGGTACAGCCCGCCCCCCTCCATTCCGGAACTGTTGTCGACGAAGGTCACCTCGACCAGCACCAGGTCGCTGCCACCGAACGCATAGATCCCACCACAGGTCTCCGAGGTATGGTTGTCCGCGACCGTCACTCCGACCAGTTCCAGGGTCGAGTTCGACGGGTACATGGCTCCCCCGTCGTCACCCGAGGTGTTGCCGGTGATGGCGCCGCCGACCATGGTCACGGCGGAGTCCATCATCTCGAACCCACCGCCGTCGTCGTACGTCTGGTTGTCCGCCACGACCACCCCCACCAGCAGGGGATGGGACGAGCCGTAGATACCGACTCCGCCAGCGTTGAAGTCCGAGCGGTTGTCCCGGATCTCCACGTCGGTCAACGTGGGATGGGAGTTCCCCTCGATGCACACCCCTCCTCCGTCCAGACTGGCGTGGTTGTCCGAGATGGCCACGTCGATCAGCGTTGCCGCCGAGTTGGCCAGGTAGACGCCGCCTCCGTCCCAGCCGGCATGGTTGTCGGTGACCACGAGGTCGATCAGGGTGGGCGACGAGGAGTACAGGACGATTCCCCCGCCGTTGTCGCTGGTCCACCCATCCCGCAGCGTGAACCCCTGCAGCACGGCGTCCGGACCCTCACCCGAGTCGAATCGCACGACGTGGTCGTTGCCGTCGGCATCGAGCGTGGTGACGGACGAGCCCCCCACGCCCACGAGGTGCATGTCGACGCCCCCGAACACCACGCCGCCGGCGTGCGTCCCCGGTTCCACGCACACCGTCTCGCCGCCCGCGGCCACGTCGATGGCCTCCTGCACCGTGGCATGGTCAGCCGGCACCCACGCGTCGCAGGAGACGCAGCTGGCGTCGACCAGACCGTCACAGTCGTTGTCGAGCCCGTCGCCGC
Source organism: uncultured Rickettsiales bacterium (assembly GCA_964639985.1). Lineage (GTDB taxonomy): Bacteria > Myxococcota_A > UBA796 > UBA9615 > CAYRNR01 > CAZXHG01. The sequence goes on along the minus strand of CAZXHG010000029.1, from coordinate 22,860 downwards.
ACAGGTCGACGGCGCCGGGACTGATCCACGCATCGGCGTCGTCGCAGTCCTCGCAGGCGAAGAAGCCATCGCCGTCGACATCGACGACCTCGTCCGGGCCGGGGCTGCCGTCGCAGTCGTTGTCCGCGCCGTCACAACGCTCCGGTGCCCCGAGCCAGGTGTGCGGATCCGTGTCGTCGCAGTCCGCGTGCAGGCATTCGTTGTACCCGTCGCCGTCGTCGTCTCGCTCGTCATCCGGCAGGACCCCGTCACAGTCCGTGTCCCGACCGTCGCAGACGTCCGCCACCCCAGGGTGGACCGCGGCGTCGGTATCGTCGCAGTCCCCATCGCACGGACTCAGGCCGTCCAGGTCGAGGTCGAGGTCGTCGCCCACGAATCCGTCGCAGTCGTCGTCCTGCTGGTTGCAGATCTCGGGGGCTCCCGGATAGACGGCATCGTTGGTGTCGTCGCAATCGTCGCCCCCAGCTCCACCGTCGAAACCGTCGCCGTCCACGTCGGTCAGGTCCTGTCCGTCACAGTCCTGGTCCACACCATCGTACGGGACCTCGGCGGCCTGGGGATGGACGGCGGTGTCGCCCTCGTCGCAATCCCCGTCGCACTCGCTCCAGCCGTCGCCGTCGAGGTCGGTCTCCTCGGTGGAGAGCACACCATCGCAGTCCTCGTCCAGCCCGCCGCAGACCTCGACGCCCCCCGGGTGGACCTCGGGCCTGGAGTCATCGCAGTCTCCCTCGCACGGGCTCAGGCCGTCCCCATCCGCATCCAGGTCGTCGCCGACGATCCCATCGCAGTCGTCGTCGATCCCGTTGCATTGTTCGACCGCAACCGGATGCACCGTCGGTTCGGTGTCATCGCAATCCCCTTCGCAGGTGGAGAACAGGTCACCGTCGAGGTCGTAGGGATCCAGGAACGGGTCCCCGTCGTCGCAGTCCCCCTCGCAGGTCGAGACTCCGTCGCCGTCGAGGTCCTCGGGCGTCAGCGTGACGTCCTCGTCGTCGCAATCCCCGTTGCAGGGCAGCGCGCCGTCCCCGTCCAGGTCGGCCTCATCGTCGGGCACCAGACCGTCACAGTTGCTGTCGTGGCCGTCGCACACCTCCTCGGCCTGCGGGTGGATGAGCGGATCGGTGTCGTCGCAGTCCCCGTGACAGATCCTGAACCAGTCGCCATCGGCGTCTGCCTCCCCCGCAACCGACTCACCGTCACAGTCATTGTCGCGGCCGTCGCAGATCTCGTCCGCGCCCGGGTACACCCCATTGTGCTCGTCGTTGCAGTCCCCCTCCTCCACGGTCCAGCCATCGCCGTCGGCGTCCGTGCCCGCCAGGTCTTCGCCGGCGTCCGGCTCGTCCCAGGGCAGATCGACCACGTCGGGCGGACAGCCCGCCGTGAACAGCATCACTCCGAGGACACAAGCCGCCACCCTCTCCCGTTCCACGGTCGCCTCCCACCGGCGCGCACCGGTCCGCCCCCCTCCACCCAGGGAAACGCACGCGTTCCAGGTTTCTTGCCATGTGGATTCCAGCGAGGATGGCTCCGGCGCGTCCTCAGCCGGAACCGATCTCAGCGAGCCGCTCGTTGGCCGCCGCGGCCTGTGCGGGGTCGATCTCGAATCCCAGCGTCCGGCACCCCAGCTTCCGCGCGGCCACACAGGTGGTGCCGGAGCCCGCGAACGGATCGAGCACGACCACGTCCTCACCCAGGAGGCCAAAGGCCTCGATAGCCCGGCGGGGGAGTTCCTCGGGGAAGCGTGAGTAGTGGGCCAGACCGTCGATGCGCTCGTTGGCGAACTCCCAGACCGAGCCCACGGGAGGCTTGACGCGGAAGCGGTGGCGCTCGCGCCGGGTGAGCAGGTAGACGGGCTCGTGCTGGCGGTGGGGACGGCGGCAGCGCCCCTCCGGCATGGGGTTGAGCTTGCGCCAGATCACCTCGCCCCGGTACAGCCAGCCCCGCTCGCACAGGGCGATCACCAGGCGATAGGGCAGCGCCAGCAGGTTGCCGTACTGCAGCCAGGGCACGTCCGCGGCCGTGAATGCCCTCCGTCGATGGCGTGGCTTGACGTAGGCGGCGTTGTCCTCGGGCAGCCCGCTGGCGTCCGGACCCAGGGTCGAGTAGTCACGATCGTCGACGCGCCAGTTGACGGGCGTGTCGTAGGCGTCGCCGAGGTTGATCCAGCAGATGCCGTCGGGCCGCAGCTTGGGCAGCAGCGCGGCGAACACGTCCACCAGCGCGTCGAGGTAGGCGCGTGGATCCTGTTCGATGCCGGTGCCCTGGGACAGCCGCTGCCCCCAGTACGGGGGGCTGGTGACGACCACGTCCACGCTGTCGTCGGGCAGCTGTGCGAGCAGGTCGCGGCAGTCCCCCTCGATCACCCGGTCGAGCGGAAACGGTCCCAGGCTCGGCGAGACATCACCCATGGCCGCGGAGATGATACCCTCATGCCATGGTCGAGGCACCCCGGGTCGTGTTCGTGTGCTCCCCGTACCGGGGCAACGTGAAGTTCAACGTGGCCGTGGCCCGGTCCGCGGCGAAGACGGTGTTCGACGCGGGGTGCGTGCCAATCGTGCCCCATCTGTACATCACGCGGGTCCTCGACGACGACGTGCCGACCGAGCGCCAGCAGGGCCTGGACGCCGGGCTGGTGCTACTGCAGCGCTGCGACGAGCTGTGGGCCTTTGGCGAACCGTCCGAGGGCATGCGCATGGAGATCGCCGCGGCCGAGGGCCAGGGTATCCCGGTGGTGCACCACCCCCTGCCCCGCCCGGCCGAGCCGTGCTGGCGCTGCGGCGGCGAGCGCGTGGTCAAGGTCGCGGGCGTGGAGCTACCCGCCTACACCCCCTGCCCGGTGTGCACCGTGCACCACCACGCGCGAGGCGCCTGATCCAGGGAGCCGCCCGTTGACCGAGTCCAAGCCGCTGCGGTCGATGCCCGACCACATCCCCACCGCGCCCGGGGTCTACCTGATGAAGGACCGCGGCGGCGACGTGCTGTACGTGGGCAAGGCCAGCAACCTGCGCGCACGCGTACGCTCGTACTTCCTCAACGAGGGGGACGGACGCCCGCGCATCCCCGAGCTGATGCGCCGCGTGGCTGACGTGGAGGTGGTGGTCACGGCCAGCGAGAAGGAAGCGCTGATCCTCGAGAACACGCTGATCAAGAAGTTCCAGCCCCGCTTCAACGTACTGCTCAAGGACGACAAGACCTGGCTGTCGGTGAAGCTGTCGACGACCGACCGCTGGCCCCGGGTGTCGTTGGTGCGCCGCTGGCGCAACGACGGCTCCCGGTACTTCGGCCCCTACCTCAACGGCCTGCGCGCCCGCGAGGTGGAGCGGCTGATCCGGCAGGCCTTCTCCCTGCGCACGTGCACCGACACCGTGCTACGCGCCCACAACCGGCGTCCCTGCATCCAGTACAACATGGGCAACTGCGTGGCCCCGTGCGTGGACTACGTCACCGAGGACGAGTACGCCGAGCTGGTGCGTCAGGTGGTGCACCTGCTCGAGGGCCGCAACCGGCCGCTGCTGCGTGGATTGCGGGAGCAGATGCAGGGGGCCGCGGCCGAGCTGCGGTTCGAGGACGCGGCCGAGCTACGCGATCGCATCACCGTGGCCAAGCGCATCGCCGAGCGCCAGCGAGTCCAGCGCGCCGCGGGCGAGGACCGGGACGTGTTCGCGCTGTTCCGCGAGGGAGACGTGGTCACCGTGGCCATGCTGCCCGTGCGCCGGGGCAAGGTGGAGGATCCCCAGGCGTTCACCTTCGTCGAGGTGCTGGAGGAGGACGGCGAGGTGCTGCAGCAGGTGATGCTGCAGCTGTACGGCAAGGGGGTGACGCCCGCGCCCCAGCTGCTGCTGCAGCTCGACGTGCCCGAGCCCGACGCGCTGGCCGAGATCCTGGGCGAGGACGCCGACCGCCGGGTGCAGCTCCGCGTGCCCCGGCGGGGCGACGCGGTGCGGCTGGTGGAGATGGCGGCCGAGAACGCGCGCGTGCGCCACCTGGCCGCGGGCGAGGAACGGCAGCAGCTGGAGCGCGCCACCGTGGAGCTGATGAAGAAGCTGCACCTGACCGCGCTGCCCAGACGCATCGAGTGCTTCGACATCAGCCACCTCGGCGGCACGGACACGGTGGCGTCGATGGTGGTGTTCGAGGACGGACGGCCGTGCAAGGGGGCCTACCGCTCGTTCAAGGTGCGGGGGGTGGACGGGCCGGACGACTACGCCTCCATGCACGAGGTGATGACGCGCCGCCTGCGGCGAGTGGACCGGGGCTGGGACCTGCCCGACCTGCTGCTGGTGGACGGGGGGCGGGGGCAGCTGTCCATGGCCGAGGCCGCGGCAGTCGAGGTGGGCCTGGCCGCACCCCTGGCCGCGCTGGCCAAGCCGGACGCGGGCGAGCTGGAGCGCAACCCCCAGGCCACCGACAAGGTGTACCTGCCAGGCCGCAAGAACCCGGTACGGCTGGCCGCGCACTCCCCCTCGCTCCACCTGCTGCAGCGGGTACGGGACGAGGCCCACCGCTTTGCCGTGGCCCACCAGCGCCGACGACGCAAGAAGCGCACGTTCGGCTCGGCGCTGGAGACGATCCCCGGCGTCGGCGCGGGCCGACGCAAGGCCCTGCTGCGGCACTTCGGGTCCATGCGCGCGCTCAAGGCCGCGACCGCGGAGCAGGTGACCGAGGTCAGGGGGATCGGGCCGGCGCTGGCCGAGACGATCGTCGAGGCGCTGACGGAGTAGGGATCACCCCAGCTCGCGGCGCTCGCGCAGGGCCAGGTAGAGCTCCTTGAGGAACAGCAGGCGATCGCGGTGGGTCTCGAAGGCCGGTGGCTCGGACAGCCGGCCGGCGAACCCGTCGGCGAGCTCGACCACGACGCGGTGCTCCTGGGCCTGCTGTAGCCGTGGGCGGGTGAAGAAGTGCTCCAGGATCCGCTCGTGCTCCTCGGCCAGGTCGGTGATGGTAGCGCGGTCGAGGTGGTAGCGGCGCTCGGTCAGGGTGGAGTAGCGCTCGTCTCCGAACGGCAGCCCGGAGGCGTCACGGGTCTGCTCCCGTACCACCACGGTACCGGCGAGCATGTCCCCCATGCGCTTCTCCTGGCGGTGCACGATCATCGCGATCATGCCCACGACGTACGTGTTGGGGAGCATGTCCACGAGCCGGCCGAGGTTGCGCAGCAACGACGCGGTGAGCGTGATCGGGTAGCCGCCGTCGCGGATCACGCGGATGCCCATCACCCGCTTGCCCACGGTCTGGCCGTTGGTGCTCATCTCCATGAGCACGTAGTAGCCGAAGTTGACCACGAACCCCAGCAGCAGCGAGACCCCCAGCAGCACCAGGGTAGGGCCCCCCTGCTGCATCTCCTCGGCGAGGGTCTGCACCTGCTGCTCGGTGACGAACTCCGCGACCATGCCCACGGCCAGCAGGAACATGCCGATCCCGACCTGCACGGTGATGATGATCAGCTGGTCCAGCAAGGCGGCCAGGATACGGGTGCCGACCCCGGCCAGCTCGAAGGACAGGGGTACGTCCTCGGGGGTGGCGAAGTCGACGGTCGGGCGGGCGGGTTCCACGGGCGGGGCCGGATGCTATCATGCGCCGCGATCCATGGGCGACCCGTACGCCAGACACCGACCCGCCTGGCAGGAGCTGGAGCAGCTGCTGCACATCGTCGCCGACCACGGCGTGGGCAGCCTGACGTTCGAGCAGACCGAGCGGCTCGGCGTGACCTACCGGCTGGCCACGGCGCACCTGGCGCGCTACCGGCAGGACGGCCGCGATCCGCAGATCGTGGCCTACCTCAACGAGCTGGCCATCCGGGCCCACGGGGTGATCTACAGGCCGACCCGCCAGCGAATCGACCCCCTGGGATTCGTCCGGCAGCGGTTCCCCCGCACGTTCCGCGAGACCTGGCGCTACCAGGCCGCAGCGTGGCTGCTGACCCTGTCCGCAGGCCTGGTCACGTTCGCGGCCGTGTCCGCCAACGGCGAGCTGGCCTACTCGCTGATCCCGCCGTTCTTCCTGCCCCGCGACGCGCTGCACGCGATCCTGCTGGATCCGGCGGCCCAGGACGCGATGCTGACCCACGGCCGCGACCAGGGCGTGGGCGAGAAGAGCGCGTTCGCGTCGTTCCTGATGGTGCACAACGCGCGCATCGGCCTGCTGGCATTCGTGTCCGGCGCGCTGGCCGCGGTGCCGCCGGTGTTGCTGCTGCTGCTCAACGGCGTGGTGCTGGGCGCGTTCACGGCGGTGTTCTGGGGCGACGCGGGGCTGCACCCGCTGTACCTGCCCTGGATCCTGCCCCACGGCGTGACCGAGCTGCTGGCCGTGCACGTGGCCGCGGCCGCCGGCCTGTACCTGGGCGCAGGAGTGATCGACCCCGGGCGACTGCCACGTCGCGACGCCCTGCGCCTGCGGGCGCGGGTGGCGCTGCGCCTGGCCATGGGCACGCTGCCGATGTTCGTGGCTGCGGGCCTGATCGAGAGCTTCCTGAGACAGTCGCACCTGCCCCCGTGGGCGCGGCTGACCTTTGCCGCGCTGACCGCGGTCGGCTGGATCGCCTACCTCGGGTTCGCCGGGAGGAGACGCGATGTCCCTGCGTAGTGTGCTGATCGTGTTGCTGCTGCTGTCCACGCTGGACCTGTGCGCCTGTGTGGGGTCCGGGCGCGCCGTGCGCCACCCCAGCCGGCTCGAGGTGGACCGCCACACGGTGGTCGCCGAGCGCCACATCGGCCGCATGCCCGAGGCCGCCCGGCAGCTGCTGGCCATGGACCTGTTCCTGCACCGCGTGCTCGGCGTGCCCGCCCAGCGACTGCGCCAGCCCGTGACCTTCGTGTACGTGCACCGCAGCAAGCGCATGGAGAAGCGGCTGCCGTTCGCCGGCGACCGCATCGGCCACATGCACCTGCTGCCCACGGACACCCGCACCTGGGTGCTGGTGCGGGAGGACACCGGACTGGAGGACTTCCGGCCGGCGATCGTGCAGGTAGCCGAGCTGGAGCTGGCCCGCACGGGCGGCGAGCAGCCGCCCTGGCTGCGCAACGGCCTGTACGAGCTGCTGGCGCGGGTGGCGCTGGTGGACGGCGACCTGGTCATGACGCCCGCCTCCTTCCCCACCCTGGCCCGCGCGGGCGTGACCGCCGCGCCACTGGCCTCGGCCGCCCAACCGGACTGGTCCCGCTACCAGGAGCCCCAGCGCTGGTACACCTCCGCGCTGGTGGTCGCGTGGATGCTCGATGAGGCCCCGGAGCTGCTGACCCGTGCCATCGAGGATCCGTCCGGGTTCTCCCTGGTGGACGAGGTACCTCAGTCAGTGTTCGACGCGTGGGTGGAGCGGGCCGTGGCAGCCAGTGACACCGAGCCGCGCACCGTGATCCCGGACGCGCTGGACATGGAGGTCCCCAACGCCGAGCCCGTCACCGACGCGGAGCTGGACCAGGTCCGGGTCGGCCTGGCGCTGTCCCACCCCAGGGGACCGAAGGCGTTCGGATTGCACAAGGTCGACCCCATTGCCCTGGACGCGGCCACGCTGGAGCTCGTCGAGGGGCCGGCAGGGGCGGCCTGCTCGGCCCTGGTCGGCCAGGACACGGCCCAGGCCCACCACCAGCTCGGCCTGTGCCTGTGGCGGACCGCTGACGCCGCCGCGGAGGAGCACTTCCGACGGGCGTTCCGCATGGATCCGGGACAGCAGCGGGCCGCGATCCACGCCGCCGCGCTGACCCTGACCACGCCGGGCCGCGAGGCCGACGCAGCCAGTCTGCTGGACGATGCGCTGGGCGTGGTCCCCGCAGACGTCGACGCGCACCTGATGCAGGCCGTGATTGCGGCGCGTGCCGGCCGGTGTGAGGAGATGGATGACATGGGTGACGGTCCCCTCGGCCATCCATGGTCCACGCCGCGCGCCGTGACCGGACCGATGGAGGCGGGCCGGGACGGATTCCTCCGCGAGGTCCTCGAGTGCGGGAAATGAACCCCCTGACGAACTTCTTACAACCGTCTCACCACCTCACCTCCCCGGATTCCTAGCCTGGATACGGATGGACCTGCCGCGGTGGCGGGTTCCAGCACCGGGATCGGGAGGTAGGGATGACGACGAACCCCACGCAGTCGAGGTCGGCCGGGCCGTGGCGGCTGCTGATGCTGTTCGTGCTGGTGGGCACGGCCATCGCGCTGACGAAGGGTGGTCCGGAGTGCGCCAACGCAGCGAACGCGGACGGCGACTGGGAGGCCTATGACCTCAGCGCCGAGGCCGCCTTCGAGGACATCGACGTGGGCCAGGGCATGCAGCTGCGTGCCGAGCTGGCCAACCCGGTGGTGGCCGCGGGTGAGCCCGGGCGGGCCTACCTGCGCGTGGGTCTGCGCGGCGCGGAGCGCGGCGGCGAGCGCTCGCCAGTCAACGTGACATTCGTGATCGACAAGTCCGGGTCCATGGACGGCGACAAGATCGAGGACGCGCGCGAGGCCGCCATGATGGGCGTGGACCAGCTCGGCGACAGCGACATCGTGTCCGTGGTGGCCTACGACTCCACGGTGAGCGTACCGCTGCCGCCCACCCGGGTGCGCAACCGCGACGAGATCCGGCGGGCCATCCGCTCGATCCACGCCAGCGGCAACACGGCGCTGTTCGCCGGGGTCAGCCAGGGCGCGTCCCAGCTACGCCGCTTCATCGACGCCAACCAGGTCAACCGCATCATCCTGCTGTCGGACGGGCTGGCCAACGTGGGGCCGAGCTCGCCGGGCGAGCTGTCGTCCCTGGGCCGCAGCCTGGCCCGCGAGGGCATCACCGTGTCCACCGTGGGCCTGGGTCTGGACTACAACGAGGACCTGATGGTGCAGCTGGCCCAGGGAGGCAACGGGTTCCACTACTTCGCCCAGGAGTCCAGTGACCTCGCCGCCGTGTTCCGCAACGAGCTGGGCAACGCCCGCTCGGTCGTGGCCCAGGAGGTGACGATCCGGATCCGCTGCGCGGACGGGGTGCAGCCGGTCAAGGTGCACGGCCGCGACGCCACCTTCGAGGACGGCGCCGTGGTGGTGGACCTGCACCAGCTGTACGCCGGGTTCGAGAACTACGTGCTGGTCGAGCTGGAGCTGCCGGCCGTGGGCGACAGCCTGGAGCGGACCGTGGCCGACGTGACCGCCACGTACCGGGACCTGGACAGCGAGCGGGTCGACACCCTGTTCGCCGGTGTGTCCGTGCGGGGCACGCGCGAGACCCGCGAGATCTCCCGCGAGACCAACGGCGACGTGCTGGTCGCCCTGGCCGAGTACGTGTCCACCGAGCGCTACCGCCAGGCCCTGGACCTGCGGGACGCGGGCCGGGCAAGCGAGGCGCGTGAGCTGCTGCAGGACAACGCCGCCTACCTGCGTGACCAGGCCAGCGCGCTTGGTGCGGACCAGCTGCACCGGCTGGAGGACTTCAACCTCGAGGCGTCCGAACAGCTCGACGGCGAGGAGTGGCTGGAGCAGCGCAAGCGGATGCGGCAACGGGACTACATGGCGACCCAGAACAACGTGTATTGATGGAACCGGGAGGTCCGTGCACCGCAGGCTGACGTTCGTGTTGCTGGCGCTGGTGGTCGTGCCGCTGGGCACGCTCACGTGGCTGGGAGTGCGCCTGGCCCAGGACGAGCAGCAGCTGCGCAACGAGCGCATGCACGACCTGCTGGCCGCCCGCCTCGACGACGCCGACGCCCTGGCCATGCAGCTGCTGAGCCAGCGCCGCACCGAGCTCCGCAGCGCGCTGGTCGACGCAGGGGACGACGTGGCCGCGATCCGGCAGCTTCCCCGCGAGCTGCCCTACGTGGGCCACACCTTCCTGCGCGACCCGGACGGCATCCTGGTCCATCCCGCGCCGAGCCCCTTCATGAACCCCGACGACCGCGCCTTCCTGGAGCGCACGCGCGCGCTGTGGGAGGGCGCGGACTCCCTGCCGGCCCTGGCCGAGACCGCGGCCGCGGCCAACGATGGCTGGTACGCTTGGTTCTGGGACAGCGGCCTGCGGCTGATGTACTGGCGCCGCACCACCGACGGCGCGTTCGTGGGCGCGGAGCTGGACCGGGTACGGCTGCTGGCCGACATCGTGGCCGAGCTGCCGGTGACCGATCCCACCGATCCGGCGTCCGTGCACGACCGCATCGTGCTGCTGGACGCCCGCGGCAGGCCCGTGACCCAGTGGGGGCGTCACGAACCCGCGCCGGGGGAGCCGCCGCGGGTCGAGCGGCCCCTGGGCCACCCGCTCGAGGCGTGGCAGCTGCGGTACCACGTGTCGCCCGAGGGGTTCGAGGCGGCCACCTCGGGCAGCACGGCCGTCGGCCTGACCGCGGGCCTGCTGTCCCTGGGGGTGCTGGTGGCGCTGCTGGGGCTGTACCTGCACCGGGAGAGTTCGCGGGAGATCCGCGAGGCCGGTCAGCGGGTGGGCTTCGTCAACCAGGTCTCCCACGAGCTCAAGACGCCGCTGACCAACATCCGCATGTACGCCGAGCTGCTGCAGCGCCGGGTGGAGCCGGACGACGAGCGTGCACAGCGGCACCTGGAGGTGATCGTCTCGGAGAGCGAGCGGCTGAGCCGTCTGATCGGCAACGTGCTCACGTTCGCCCGTCAGCGCCGCGACGCGGTGGTGCTGCGGCCGGCGCGCGCCAGCCTGGACCGGACCGTGGAGGAGGTGCTGTCCGCGTTCCGACCGTCCCTGCAGCGCCAGGGGGTGACCCTCGATTTCACACCGGGCGCGCCGGGCGAGGCCCGCTTCGACGCGGACGTGGTGGCCCAGGTGGTGGCCAACCTGGTCAGCAACGGCGCCAAGTACGCAGCCGACGGCGGCTGGATCGGCGTGGAGACGTCGTTCGAGGGCGGCAGGGGCAGGGTGGTGGTGTCGGACCGCGGCCCGGGGATCCCGGCCGGACGCGCCGAGGACGTGTTCCAGCCGTTCGTGCGGCTGGCCGACGGGCTGACCGACGGCGCCACCGGCGCGGGCATCGGCCTGGCCCTGGCCCGGGACCTGGCCCGGCTGCACGGCGGCGACCTGCGGCTGGTGGCAGCGCAGCAGGGCGCGCGGTTCGCGTTCGAGTTCGCCGCGGACATGGAGGAGGACGGATGAGGGTGCTGGTCGCCGAGGACGACGTGCTGATCCGCGAGGGCCTGGTCGAGATCCTGGCCGACGAGGGCTACGAGGTGGTCGAGGCCGCCGACGGGCACGAGGCCCTGCAGCGATACGACGCGCGGCGCCCTGACTTCGTGTGCCTGGACATCATGATGCCCGGCCTCAGCGGCTACGACGTCTGCCGGGAGATCCGCAAGCGGGACCCACGCGTGCCCATCGTGTTCATCTCGGCCAAGTCCGAGGAGATCGACAAGGTGCTGGGGCTGGAGCTGGGCGGGGACGACTTCATCACCAAGCCCTTTGGCGTGCGCGAGGTGGTGGCCCGGGTGCGCGCGGTCAGCCGTCGCTGCCTGGAGGCCCGCGCGGCCCTGCCGGACGAGTCGTTCCGCATCGGCGATCTCGTGGTGCACCCGGCCCGGTTGCGCGCCACCCGCGGGGACCGGGTGATCGACCTGTCCCTGCGCGACGTGCGCATCCTGCGGCTGTTCGCCGACAACCCGGGCATCGTGCTGGACCGGGACACCCTGTTCGACCGCTGCTGGGGCATGCAGCACTACCCGGCCAGCCGGTCGCTGGACCAGCACATCTCGCAGCTGCGCAAGCGCATCGAGGTCGAGCCGCGCGCCCCGCGCATCATCCGCACGGTGCACGGCGCGGGGTACCGCTACGAGCCGGAGGCGGGCTGAATCAGCGGCGGCGCAGGAGCGCCACGGCGGCGAGCAGCGCGAAGGGCAGGGCCGCGGCCGGCGACGACGACGCGGCCGAACAGCTGCAGTCGTCGGGCTCGGGCTCGGAGGTGTCGTCGTCCGCCGGTCCTGCGGTGTCGTCGTCCGCGGGTGAGGTCGTGTCGTCGTCGCCCATGGTGTCGTCGTCGTCCCCGGGCTCCTCGCACTCGTCGTCCACCGTGTCGACCGCGCCGTCGCAGTCGTCGTCCACCCCGTTGACGCAGTCCTCGGCCGCGTCCGGGTGCACGGCCGCGTCCTCGTCGTCGCAGTCGTCGCCCCCGACCCCGCCGTCGAAGCCGTCGCCGTCCACGTCGGCGAGGTCCGCGCCGTCGCAGTCCTCGTCGATGCCGTTGTAGGGCACCTCCTCGGCGCCCGGGAACACGTCGGCCGCGTAGTCGTCGCAGTCGTCACCGCCGCAACCCCAGGCGCCGTCGCCGTCGAGGTCCACGCCGTCGTCCACCACGCCCGAACAGTCGTTGTCCACCCCGTCGCAGACCTCGGCCACGCCCGGGTTGATGGCCGGATCCGCGTCGTCGCAGTCCTCGGGCTCGCCCACCTCCACGCACACGTAGTACCCGTCCCCGTCGTCGTCGAAGCTCTCGGCCGTGGCCTCGTCGCAGTCGTCGTCGACCCCGTTGCACAGCTCGGGGGCGTTGGGGTGCACGTCGGCGTTGGTGTCGTCGCAGTCGCCCGCGCAGATGGACCAGTTGTCCTCGTCCGCGTCCTCCTCGTCCGCGGGCAGGACTCCGTCGCAGTCGTTGTCCGCGCGGTCGCACAGCTCGACCGCGCCGGGGTACGTGTCCGGGTCCGCGTCGTCGCAGTCGTCGCAGGCCAGGACCCCGTCCCCGTCCCCGTCCGCCTCGTCCGCGGGCACGACGCCGTCGCAGTCGTTGTCCAGACCGTCGCAGACCTCGGCGTTGCCGGGCAGGCGTGCGGCGCTCGTGTCGTCGCAGTCCCCCTCGCACTCGCTCATGCCGTCCCCGTCCGAGTCGGTCTCGTCCGACGAGAGCACGCCGTCGCAGTCGTTGTCCACGCCATCGCAGACCTCGATCCCGCCGGGGAACGCGGTGGCGTCCGCGTCGTTGCACTCGAGGCAGGCCATGTAACCGTCGCCGTCCGCGTCCACCTCGAACTGGCTCACGCTGCCGTCGCAGTCGTTGTCCTTGGCGTCGCACAGCTCGGGCGCGCCCGGGTAGACCGTGGTGTCGGTCTCGTCGCAGTCCTCGCACTCGATGGCGCCGTCGCCGTCGATGTCGTGCTCGTCCGCGCCCACGTCGCCGTCGCAGTCGTTGTCCTCGCCGTCACAGATCTCGCTGGCGCCTGGGTAGGTGGAGGCGTTGTCGTCGTCACAATCGTCCTCACACTGGTCCACGCCGTCACCGTCCACGTCCGGCGCCTCGTCCACGGTGCCGTCGCAGTTGTCGTCGATGCCGTTGCACAGCTCGAACGCGGCCGGGTACAGGGCCGGGTCGCCGTCGTCGCAGTCCCCCTCGCACGTGGTCCAGCCGTCGGCGTCGGCGTCGTGGTCCTCGTCCACGAGGCCGTCGCAGTCGTTGTCCACGAAGTCGCAGGTCTCGGCCGCGCCAGGGAACGCGTCCGCCTCGAAGTCGTCGCAGTCGCCGTCGCAGTTGCTGAACCCGTCGCCGTCGTCGTCGCTGGCCTCGGCCGTCTGGCCGTCGCAGTTGGAGTCCACGCCGTCGGCGCAGGTCTCGGTCGCGCCCGGATGGATGGCCGGATCGAGGTCGTCGCAGTCCCCGTCGCACACGGTCCAGCCGTCGCCGTCGTCGTCCACGCAGGCCTCGGGCGGCACGACGCGAACCGCGTAGCCGTCTTGCAGGGAGGCGGCCTCGTGGGACACCAGCAGGTAGTACCCCTGCGCGCCGTGCACGATACCAACCGTGGCCGACGCCCCGCCGTCGTACAGCGCGTCGCCGAGGTCCACGTCCTCGTAGTGGAACTCGATGGCGCCGTCCGCCTCGAACAGCTTGACCTCGAAGGTGGTGTCCCCCACCGAGTAGTAGGGCGCCACGTCCAGCCAGTGGGGCACGTCGCGCCACTCCACCACCAGGATGCGTTCCGGCGCGATCCCCACGGTCTCGTGGTAGACGGCCCCCCCGTAGTCCAGCGACAGGTCGTCCCACAGGGGCAGCACGGCCGGGAAGGCAAGGGTGGGCAGGGCCGCGTTGGCCCCGGCCAGGGCCAGGTCGCCGTCGAACCGCAGGCCGCCCTCCGAGGTGACCGTCACCTCGTCGTACACCTGGCCATAGAACGTGAAGTCGAACCCGATGGACACCACCGACTGGGAGGCGTCGCCCAGGGCCAGGTCGTTGGCCGCAGCCACGAAGTCGTACTCCACGTCGTCGGTCCAGCTGTACCCGTAGTCGTCCGGGCCGCCGCCGAGGGCGTCCGCGGGCTCCAGGCCCAGGGGACTGGCCAGCACGAGGTGCAGGGCGAGCAGGGCGGCGATGCCCGTCAGCGTACGCCGGATCATGGCGACCTCCTCTCGCCGCGCGGGCGCGGCCGCCGCCACAGCAGCAGCAGGGCCAGCATGGCTCCGAATACCGATCCTCCGGTCGCTCCCCCGCCGGCGCTGTCGCAATCGCAGGCGCTCGGCTCCTCATCCTCGGTGTCGTCGTCCGCCGGGGCCTCGGCGCTGTCGTCGTCATCGTCCCCGACCGCGCACTCGCTGTCCGCGGCGTCCACCTGCCCGTCGCAGTCGTCGTCCACGCCGTTGGCGCAGTCCTCGGCCGCGTCCGGGTGCACGGCCGGGTCGTCGTCGGCGCAGTCCAGGCCGTAGTCACCGCCGTCGTGGCCGTCGCCATCCACGTCCGTCAGGTCGTCGCCGTCGCAGTCCTGGTCCACGCCGTCATAGGGCACCTCGTCCGCGCCCGGGTAGCTGGCGGGATCCCCGTCGTTGCAGTCCCCGGCGCCGCAGCCGTGCACGCCGTCGCCGTCCGCGTCGATGCCGTCGTCGACCGCGCCGTTGCAGTCGTTGTCCAGGCCGTCACAGATCTCCTCGGCGTCGGGGTACATCATCACGTTGAGCTCGTCGCAGTCGCCGTCACACAGGCTGTACCCATCGCCGTCCAGGTCGGCGAACTCGCTGGTGTTGACGTCGCAGTCGTCGTCCACGCCGCCGTTGCACACGTCCTCGGCATCCGGATTGACGGCCGCGTCCGCGTCGTCGCAGTCCCCGCCGCACTCGGACCAGCCGTCCCCGTCGTCGTCCTCCTCTGTGTCAGCCAGGTCACCGGCGCAGTCGCCGTCCACACCGTCGTCGCAGTCGTCGCTGGCGCCGGGGTACACGTCCGCGGCCGCGTCGTCGCAGTCCCCCTCGCACTCGGCCACGCCGTCCGCGTCCGCGTCCGCCTCGTCCGCCGGCAGGAGGCCGTCGCAGTCGTCGTCCACGCCGTTGCACGTCTCGGCTGCGCCCGGGTACACGGTGCCGTCGCTGTCGTTGCAGTCCCCGCCGCACACCGTGGAGCCGTCACCGTCGGCGTCGAAGCCCTCGTCCACCTCGGTGTCGCAGTCGTTGTCCACCCCGTCGCACTGCTCGGCCGCGCCCGGCCAGGTCCAGGGATCGGCCTCGTCGCAGTCGCCGTCACAGGTGGTCACGCCGTCGCCGTCCTGGTCCACCTCGTCCGTGCCGAGGGCGCCGTCGCAGTCGTTGTCCACACCGTCGCAGGCCTCGGTCGCGCCCGGGTAGCGCGCCGCGTCGTTGTCGTCGCAGTCGTCGCACGCGCCCGACCCGTCTCCGTCGAGGTCCTCGGCCTCGTCCACGGTGCCGTCGCAGTCGTTGTCCACCCCGTCGCAGACCTCGGTCGCCGG
Organism: uncultured Rickettsiales bacterium; assembly: GCA_964639985.1. Classification (GTDB taxonomy): domain Bacteria; phylum Myxococcota_A; class UBA796; order UBA9615; family CAYRNR01; genus CAZXHG01. The sequence continues at coordinate 7,233 of CAZXHG010000029.1, read as the reverse complement.
AGGCGCGATGGCCGCGTCGCCGTCGTCGCAGTCCCCCTCGCAGCTGGTCCAGCCGTCCCCGTCCGCGTCGAAGCCCTCGTCCACCTCGCCGTCGCAGTCGTTGTCCACGAAGTCGCAGGTCTCGGCGTTGCCGGGCGCGGCGTCGATCTCGGCGTCGTCGCAGTCGCCGTCGCAGTTGGAGTAGCCGTCGCCATCGGCGTCCGCCTGCTCGTCCGTGGCGCCGTCGCAGTTGCTGTCCACGCCGTCGTCGCAGGTCTCGACCGCGCCCGGGTGGATGGTGGCGTCCAGGTCGTCGCAGTCGGCCAGGCCCAGCTCGCCGACGCAGGTGGACCAGCCGTCGCCGTCGTCGTCCAGGCAGGCCTCGGGCGGCTCGAACCGGATGGCGTAGTCGTCGTCCAGGGCCGCGGCGTCGAAGGAGACCTGCAGCGAGTACCCCTGCACGCCGTCGACGATGCCCACCGTGGCCGCGGCGCCGAGGTCGAAGGCGGGCCAGCCGAAGTCCACGTCCTCGTAGTGGAACTCGATGGCGTGGTCGGCCTGGTACAGCTTCACCTGGAAGGTGGCGTCGCCCAGGTAATAGTAGGGCGCCGCGTCGATCCAGTGGGGCACGTCGCGCCACTCGGCCACGAACACGCGGTCGGGGTGGGTGCCGTACGTCTCGTAGTACACGCCGCCCGTGGCCGAGAGGTTGAGGTCATCCCACAGGGGGAGGATCCCGCGGAACGCGGCCTCGTTCAGCGCGGTGTTGTCCCCGTCCAGGGCGGTCTCGCCCTCGAAGTGCAGCCCGCCCTCGGAGGTCACGGTCAGGTCGTAGTACGCCTGGCCGTAGAATACGAACGCGAATCCGATGGGTACCACCTCGTAGTCGGCGTCACCCAGGCCCAGCGCGTTGGACGGAACCTCGAGATCCACCTCGAGGTCGTCGGTCCAGTGGTAGCCGTACACGTCCGGGCCGCCGCCGTCGGCCACGGCCGGCCGGTGCTGAAGCGGCACCACACCCAGTCCGGCGATGCACAGGAGCGCTCCCAGGATCCATCCTCGTCTCTTCATGGCTCTTTTCCTCGCGCTGCCATCTTATCGCGCGCGAGGCCGGTCGGGCACCGGCCGCTTTCGCAATCCTCGGACCTGCGCACGGGACCTTCGCTGGCTTCGGGGTGGGGCGTTGCCCCGGGGCGTTGGTGGTGGATCGGGGTGAATCGATGCTTCGGGGCGGTTAGGTCGCTCTTGACGGTCCCTTTGGCAGGTCCTGTGGTTGCTGCGCGGCCTCGGTGGGGTCAGTGGAGGCGGCGGAGGGCCTGGAGGTCTTCGGGGGAGGCTTCGTGTTGGCCGAACCGGACGGCGTAGAAGCGGTGGATGACGTCAGCGGCGGCATGACCGTCGTTGTCGGTGTCCCAGGCCCGGGCGATCTCGAGGGCGGTGGCGGTGGGGGGGAGGTCGAGGCGGCGGGTGGTGCGGCGCAGCCAGCGGCGAGTGCGGCGCACGAAGCGACGGGCGTCGCCGGGGGGGACATCGGCGATTTCGGCGGCGGCGCGGCGCAGGGAGCGGATGAGCTGTACGAGGCCGCCGAGCACGAGGGCCAGGGCCACGGTAGCCAGGATCAGGGCCAGGAAGCCGGCGGGGGTGGTGGCACCGCGATTCTCCACCGCGAGCGAGGGAATGGGGATGGCGGGCAGGCGCACGTCGGAGCGGACCAGGGACTGCATGCCGCGGTCGAGGGCGTCGAGCTGGTCGGACTGGTCGTACTCCAGCACGAGGCGTCGCCAGCGCACGCTGCCGATGTCGACCCAGCCGCGCAGCAGCGCGCCGAAGCGGAGCTGGGCCCGGCCGCCCGCCTCGCCGACGGGCGTGGGGTCGAAGGTCTGCCAGCCCAGGCCCGGGAAGTACACCTCGACCCAGGAGTGGGCGTGGCGCTGACGCACGATCATGTACTCGCCCGCCGGGTTGTACTCGCCGCCGTAGAAGCCATTGACCACCCGCGCCGGGGTGCCCTGCGAGCGGACCATCAGGGCCATGGCCGTGGCAAAGAACTCGCAGTGGCCCTCCTGTGAGTCGAACAGGAAGTGGTCCACGGGATCGTCCGCGCCGGACGACGGCTGATCCAGGGAGTAGGTGAAGTCCTGCTGCAGGTGCTGCTGCACGATCAGCGCGCCGTCATAGGGGGTCTCGCCCGCGCTCATCCAGCTGCGCGCGAGTTCCAGCGTGCGTTCGCTGAGGGCGGGCAGCTGCAGGTAGCGGGCGGCGATGTCCGGCGGGATGTCGCCGGTGGCGGCGCGGAACTCGGCGCTCGTGGGGCGTTGCGTGCTGGAGTGGACCCGGTAGTCGGGCCGCTCCCGGTCGGGTGGGAAGTAGAAGCCCTCGGTGGAGGCGCCCTCGATACGGGGCAGCGGCACCAGCAGCTCGGCCGGGTGGCGCACGTGGAAGATGACGCGGCTGTTGAGCGGCTCGAGGGAGTACTCCTGGGTGATGTCGGCCCCGGCGGGCATCGGTCGATCCCGCTCGCCGTAGGCGCGGTTGATCAGGTGCACCACGGTGGCGTCGCTGAGCTTCCAGCGGTGGCCGTCGAAGCGGTCCAGGGCGAGGCCGTGGTAGTACAGCGGCGTGTTCAGGGGGCGCCCATCGCGGGCGCGCAGCCCCACGCGCATCACCGGGTCGTTGCGCTGCAGGATCGAGCCGACCTCGCCCAGCCGCACCTCCTCGGAGAAGCCGGACACGTGCACCGCGGTCGCGTAGCGGTTGGCCAGGCCGAAGTGCAGCCGCGGCATGAGCAGGAACAGCACCGTCGCGCCGGCCACGAGCACCAGGTTCATCACCGTGACGTAGCCGAGGTAGGGCGCGGTCAGCAGCCGATCGGCGTCCGGAGGCGTCGCGCTGCCCTGGCTCGCGCCCTGCTGGGCCGCGGTCTGCTCGTAGGCCATGCGTACCCGCAGCAGCAGCAGCGCCCAGGCCGTCGTGAAGCAGAACACCACGCAGATCAACAGGAACGAGAAGTCGATGGTCAGGATCGACGCCAGCGCGAGCTGCGAGAACGCGATCAGGTAGCACAGCTGCCAGCCCCGCAGACCCTGCCGGGCGAGTACCCGGTAGACCTGGAAGAACACCGTCAGGTGGGCCAGCACCGATATCGGGTGCACGTACCACAGCCGCCACGCGGCCACGGACAGGGCGATCGCGGCCAGGCCGACCAGGTTCCACACCAGCGTTGGCACGCGCAGCCGCGAGGTGCGCATGAAGGCCAGCAGCGGGGACGTCAGCGCCACGACCGCGCCCAGTGGGTGCAGGCCAGCTGCGGTCACCACCGAGGCCGCGCCCATCAGCAGCACGGCGAAGCTGGTGGCGCGGAACGCCAGCGCCACGCGACTGCCGCCCGGGCTCGCGACCGTGCCCATCAGGCCACGCCCACGTCCTGGCCGCCGAGGCGGGCCCGCAGGGCTCGGAGGTCGGGAGGCAGCGGCTCGTCCGGTACCTCGATCAGCGCCAGCCGGGTCAGGATGCGCCGCAGCTGGACCTCGCCGCCCGCCGGGTCGAGCCGTGCATCGGGCGTGACCAGGCCCACCTCACGGCCCCTCCGCACCAGCCGCGACGCCGTGCCCGCGGCGCGGCTCACCGCGGCCTCGAACGCGGCGGTGAAGGTCTCCTGGTCGGCTGGATCGCCGTCGACCAGCAGGTACACCACGTTGCTGCTGCGGTCGGTGCGGCTGCGCTCCACGGCCACGAGCGCGCCGCGGCGCGCGGACGTGCGCCAGTGGATCAGGCGGGCGTCCTCGCCGTCGGCGAATTCCCGCAGCCCCTGGAAGTCCCCGTCCGGCCCCAGGCCCCGTTCCTCGTCCGCGCCCGTGTCGCCGCCCGCCGGCAGGGTCGAGGTCGGGCCCGCCTGTAGTTCCGGGTACACCAGCACGTCCTGGGGCATGGGCAGCCGTCGACTCTTGCGGAACAGCCCGAAGGGGTAGGTGGTCTCCACCTCCAGGTCCGCCAGCCGGTGCAGGCCGCGTCGCCGGAAGTGGTAGCGCACCGGCCAGGACGCGCGCTCCCCGGCCGGCACCAGCGGCACGCTCACCGCTTCGGCCACTCCGTCGCTGCGGCGCCCCAGGCGTTCACGCAGGACCAGCGCCACGATGGGCAGCAGCCGGCGGGGGTTGCCCACCACCAATCGTCCCTCGCCCGCCCGGTTGGCGAAGAACGCCTCGGGGAGGTCCCGCCGCACGTCCAGCCGCCGCAGCACGCTCTCCGACAGCACGCCCGACACCGCGATCAGGGCCAGCATGATCGAACACAGCATGTACAGCAGGTTGTTGCCGGTATTGAGGGCCGCGCCCGCCACCGCGAACACCAGCAGCAGGAACAGCGCGCCCTCGAGGGTGACGCGGAGGCGCCGCGGCGGGCGGAACAGCGCCCTCACCCGCGACCACACGCGCTGCAGCCGGTCGGGCGGCCGGCTCTCGCCCGGCGCGGGCAGCACCGGCCCGAGGGGAGCGACGTCGCGGGCCGCCCGCGGCCACGGCCAGGACAGGCGGGCGCTCACGCCGGCGGCCTCACCCCCCGTACGATCTCGTCGATGATCTCCGCGGTGGAGCGGCTGGTGGCCATCGGATCCACGGCCGCGGCCGGCAGCACCCGGTGGGCGAGCACGGCGCGTGCCACCCGCTTGACGTCGTCCGGTACCACGTGGTCACGGCCCTGCAGCAGCGCGCGGGCGCGCACCGCGCGGGTCAGCGCCTGGGTCCCTCGCGGACTGACCCCCAGGGCCAGCTGGGCCGAGGCCCGCGTCTCGGTCACGATCGCCAGGATGTAGTCCTCCATGGCCGGGGCCACCCGCACCTCGGCGGCCTGCCGTTGCAGGGCGATCAGGCGCTCGGGATCCAGCACGGCGTCGAGGTCCGCGCCCCCCTCGCCGAAGCGATACATCACCTGGCGCTCGGCCTCGGGATCGGGGTAGCCCATGGACAGGCGAACGAGGAAGCGGTCGAGCTGGGACTCCGGCAGCGGGTACGTACCGTGGTACTCCATGGGATTCTGGGTGGCGATCACGTGGAAGGGCCGCGGCAGGTCCCGCTGGATCCCGTCGATGTGTACGGCCGAGGTGTTCATCGCCTCCAGCAGGGCGGACTGGGTCTTGGGGGTGGTCCGGTTGATCTCGTCGGCCAGCACCAGGTTGGCGAACACCGGCCCGGGCTTGAAGCGGAACTCGGCCGTACCCGAGTCGAACACGCTCACCCCGAGGATGTCCCCGGGCAGCAGGTCCGAGGTGAACTGGATGCGGCTGAACGTGCAGCCCAGCGCGGACGCCACCGACCGCGCGAGCGTGGTCTTGCCCACGCCGGGCACGTCCTCCAGCAGCACGTGACCGCCCGCCAGGACCGCGGTCAGCAGCATCTCGATCACGTCGTCCTTGCCGCGGATCACCCCGCCCACGGCCCCGTGCAGCTCCTTCAACACCGCCTCGCTCACCCACGGCCTCCTTCGCAGCTCGCCCGCCAGTGTACCGCCCCTGCGCAGTCCGGATCGGGAACACCCGCGACACAGGTTTCGGTCCGGTCGACCCGGACGGCAAGGTAGAATCGGAGCAGGGGTGATCCGATGGTGGTGCACAGACGACTGGCTGCGCTCGCGCTCGCGCTGCTGTGGACCGCCGGCCCGGCCCGGGCGCAGGACCTCGTGGTCAGCGGCACCACGGTCACACTGGGCGGCAGCTACACCTATGACACGGTGCGGGTGATCAACGGCGGCGTGCTCCAGGTGGACCCCTACGACGGCAACGCCGCCACCACCGGCTCGCTCACCCTGTCGGCCAACGCCATCGAGGTGGACGCCACGTCCCAGATCGTGGCCACCGGCGCGGGCTACCGCGGCCAGCACAACGACTGGGGCGAGGGCCCGGGAGGTGGGCAAGGGGGGTACTGCTGTGCCGACGCCGGTGGCGGCGGCGCCCACGGCGGAGACGGCGGCCTGGGCGGGGGGGACGGCTGTAGCGGGCTGGAGGGGGCGGGCGGCGTGGCCTACGGCGATCCGGCCTCCATGGACGTGGAGATGGGCTCGGCAGGCGGCGCGGCCGGCTACGCCGACGGCGTGGACGGCGGCTATGGCGGAGACGCGGGCGGCGCGATCGTGCTGCTGGCCGCGGAGATCACCATCGCGGGCACGGTCATCGGAGACGGCGAAGACGGCACGGTGACCGGCAACGACTCGTCCGGTGGCGGAGCGGGCGGCGGGATCGTGCTGATCGCGGACGAGCTCGACTGCACGGGCACGCTGCAGGCCAGCGGCGGCGACGGCGGGGTGATCGACGACGGCGGGGGCGGCGGCGGCGGGGGCGTGGTCAAGCAGTTCTTCGACACGGGCGGGGCCCTGTGCGCCGTGACCGTGGCCGGCGGGTCCGCGGGCTGCGGGGCCTGGCCCGGCTCCACCGGCCTGGACGTGACCGCCGAGGCGGACTGGGACGGCGACGGGTGGACGTTCGCCATGGGCGACTGCGACACGCAGGACCCCACGGTCTACCCGGGCGCGCCGGAGCTGTGTGACGGCATCGACAACGACTGCGACGGCGTGGCCGACGACATCGCGGACGCGGACGGCGATGGCTGGGACATCTGCGACGGCGACTGCGACGATGCGAACGCCGACGTCTACCCTGGCGCGCCCGACATCTGCGACGGGGTGGTGGACAACGACTGCGACGGGATCCCCGATCCCCTGGACTTCGACAACGACATCGACGGCTGGACCGAGTGCGAGGGGGACTGCGACGACTACGATCCGCTGGTCCACCCGGACATGCACGAGACGTGCAACGGCATCGACGACGACTGCAACGGCGTGGTCGACGACGTGGACGACGACGCGGACGGCTGGTTCGACGACGCCTGCGGCGGGGGCGACTGCGACGACGCGGACGCGGCCATCAACCCCGACCAGGCCGACATCCCCTACAACGGCGTGGACGAGGACTGCGACGGCTCGGACCTCGCCGACCTCGACGGCGACGGCCACGACGCCTGGTTCGTGGGCGGGGACGACTGCGGTGACCTCGACGCGGCCGTGTTCCCGGGCGCCGACGAGACCTGCAACGGCATCGACGACGACTGCGACGGCACGGTGGACGACGGCACGGACTGCCACGACGACGACGGCGACGGCTTCACCGAGGGCGTCGGCGACTGCGACGACGCCGACGCGGCCGTGTTCCCGGGCGCGGCCGAGGCCTGCAACGGGATCGACGACGACTGCGACGGCGTGGCC
>CAZXHG010000028.1:0-53187 GCA_964639985.1 uncultured Rickettsiales bacterium | reverse complement strand
ACCAGCATGTCCTTGAGGTGGTGCTCGGTGAACTCGTCCATGTAGGTGGCGCCCAGCAGCTTGCGCAGGGGGCGCTCCAGCGGGAAGACCGGCGTCTGCACGAACTCGTAGCGGGGGATCAGGAAGTTGTACAGCTTGAGCGCGAAGGGGTGGATCAGGTCCTCGGAGTCGTGCATCAGCAGGATGTCGAAGCGCTGACCCCGACGCTCCTCGACCACCTGGATCCCCTGGTAGATCCAGTTGAGGTTGTCCGCCTTGTTGGTGGGGCCATCGTGGGGCGTGACCACCTTGTGCACGTTCTTGTGCTTGCGCTCGACCTGCTCGACCCGCTCCTGCGTGGCGGTGTCGTTGCGGTACGTGCCCACGAAGATGTCGAAGCGATCCAGCCGGTAGTCGAGGTGCTCGAGGTTGTGCTCGAGCATCTCCTTGATCACGGCCTCCTCCTGCCACGCCGGGATCATCAACGCGATGCGCTTCTGCTCCACGGAGTTGAGGTCGTCCAGCGAGATGCGGCGCTTCTCCTCGCGGAACAGGCCGCGGGCGTAGTACGTCACGTCGATGAACAGATCATCGAGGCCGTTGAGCAGGATCGCCCAGCAGATGGGGTGCGCCACGAAGCGGGTCGCCAGATCGAGCGTGTCGGCCACGGGTCGCCCCTCAGAACACGAAGCCGGTCGCCGCCTGCAGGCGGAGTTCGGCGTAGCTCAGTGGTTCAGGTGCGGGATCCAGGTTCTCGAAGCCGAAGTACGTGCCGAAGTGGACGCCGAGCATGAGATCGAGGGCGAACGGTTGCAGCAACCGCCAGCGATGCCCCACGCCGCCGTCGGCCATGTTGTTCCAGAAGTCGTTGTCGATGTCCTTGTAGACCCGGCCCTCGGCCAGGGGCTGCCAGGCCACCGGCCCGGTCAGCAAATACGTCAGCCCGACCCGGCCGCGGACCTGCCCCATCAGGTTGTGATCGAAGCGGCTGACGTAGACCAGCTCGGCGTACAGCTCGGCGCACGGCTCCGCGATCAGGGCGCTGCCGCGGCCATCGTCGATCACCCGTGGGAAGCACGTCGGGGCAGCCAGATCCAGGTAGCCGCCGGCGCGGAAGTCCAGCTCCACGGCGTCCCGATCGTCGTCCACCAGCTTGAAGGACGGTCCGATCTGGACGAACAGTCCGACCTGTCGCTGCCAGAAGCGGAACAGCACGCCGCCGCCGATCATCAGGCTGTTGTCCGCGTAGATCAGGGGGTAGCCCTGGGGTCCGCGGCCGCGGGAGGCCGCGTCGCGGCTGAGCTGTACGAACACGTAGGGGTCGAGATCCACGTCGGGGATGGGGTGCAGGTATCCCCGCAACCGCAGGGTGGGCACGATGTTCGTGCTCTTCTCTGGCATGAAGCGGTGCCAGCCGAACGCGTCGGCGTAGAACTCCCCCCAGTACGGGCGGTTGCCCCGCCGCATCTCGCCCCGCGCCTGCCGCACCCGCTCCATGGCCGCGTGGTGGGCTTCCTTGAAGTGCTCGCGCGCCGCCCCCTCGTCCCCCTGCTGCTGGGCGAGGTACCCCAGCTCGAGGTGCACGACCTGCGGGTCGGCACCCCACTCCAGGGCGGTGTGCAGCGCCTCGGTCGCGCCCTCGAGGTCGCCGTCGGCCTTGCACTCCCACGCGATCTGAAGCCAGTCGGCGCCGCTCCGAGGTCCCTTCCAGGAGGGATCGAGATCCGTGGCCGTGTCCGGCCCGGCGACGTCCGCGGAGAAGCTCTCGATCAGGGGATCGAGATCCACCGGCGGCGACGGCGGCTCGTCCGGCTCTGCCGGGTCGGGGGAGTACACGCGGCCGCCGCGCGACGACGTGTTGGAGGTGCCGGTGTCCCGCTGCCGCTCCGCCTGGCGCGGGGCGGCCACCCGCCGCTCCTGGCGCTCCTCGCGGCGCTGCTGCTGCGTGGCCCTGGCCTGGGTCCGGCGGGGGGCGGGCTGGCGCGGGGCGGTCACGCGCGGGGCGGCCACCCGCCGTTGCGTGGCCGGGGGCTGGGAGACCACCGGGGTCGCGGGCTCGACCGGCGGATCGTCCGGGACCTCCACGGCTGGCTCGGGGTCCGGGTCGGACGGGGCGCTGCTGGAGGTCCCGGGCACCTCGGCCCAGGCCTCGTCGCCGGCGGCCTCGGCCGGCTCGTCCGGTGGGGGCTCCTCGCCCGCCCACCAGCACCCTCCCAGGACCAGCCCGAGCAGGGTCATGTGGACCAGTCCGAGGCCCAGCAGGCGCAGGCTCACGGCGCCCTCCCTTCCCGCACCGCCTCCGCGGCCTCGGCCAGGGCGGCCGTGCCCGCGATGCCGGGTTCGTCGTCGAAGCGAGTGACCGGTGACTCTCCGGCCAGCAGCTCCAGGCAGCAGACCACGCGCTCGGCCGTCTGTCCGCGCCCGTACGGAGCCACATCCCGGTGCGGGGCATACCCACGCGCGAGGCTCTCCCGAACCACCGTCGCGAGCTCCCGGTCCTTCGCTGGATCGAACAGCCGGTTGGTCCCCAGCAGCACCGTCTCCATCCGTTCCGTGTTCGGTCGCAAGGTCACGCAAGGCCGACGGAGAACGACGGACTCCTCCTGAATACCACCGCTATCCGTCATCAGCAGACTAGCACGGCTGGTCGCCCGGCAGAAGTCGAGGTACCCCAGGGGCTCACACACAAGCACGTTGGACGGCCACGATAGCCCGAAGGTCATGGCGCGCGCCGCCGTGCGCGGGTGGACGGGGAAGAGGATCGGCAGCGGCACGGCGGCGAGCTCGCCGAGCAGCCGGCCGAGCACCTCCGGATCGTCCACCGTGGCCGGGCGGTGCAGGGTCAGTACCGCGTACGGGCCATCCAGGTCCGTCAGCGGGGCGGGCACGGGTCGGGCATCGATCAGCTCCCGGTGCCGCACCCAGGCGTCCACCACCAGGTTGCCCACCGCGGGACAGGTCCGCGGGTCGTACCCCTCCAGGTGCGCCAGGTACCAGGTGGCCATCCCGGTCGGGGCCAGCCGCAGGTCGGCCAGCCGGTCCACCTCGACGCGGGTGCGCTCCTCGGGCATGCCCTCGTCGAAGGACCGGATCCCAGCCTCCACGTGGACGAGGGTGCAGCCCAGCGCAGCGGCCGCGCGGCCGCCAGCGAGCGTGGAGTTGGTGTCGCCGTAGACCACGACCACGTCGGGGGCGAGGTCTCGCAGCGCGGGCAGGGTGGCGTCGTACAGCCGATCCGGATCGCTGTCCTCCACCGAGAGGAAGCGGTCGGGCTGCCGCGCCTGCAGCTCGTCGAGGAACACCTGCACCATGAACGACGAGTAGTGCTGCCCGGTGAACACGTACCGGTGGTCGAAGCGGGCGTCGAGCAGCGGGATCAGGGGCGCGAGCTTGATCAGCTCCGGACGCGTCCCGCACAGGGTCACCACGCGCATCGTCAGCCCCCCTCCTCGCCGCCGGCGTCCACCGCCGGGCTCCGCGAGCTCGCCTCCTCGCGCAGCGCGATGAGGGCCTGCAGGTTGTCGAACGAGTGGGAATCCCAGGAGACCGTCGAGCGGTCCGGGCTGCCGACCACCGGGTCGAGCAGCTGCATCTCCAGCATCCGATCGAGGAACCGCCGCGCCAGGGCCTGCTCGCCACGGGCGCGCGCCAGCCGCGAGGCCAGCGCATAGATCGACAGGCTCTCGAACCCGTCGACCGGCTCGGCCGTGGCCAGCACGAAGCGGCCTGGCAGCCGACCGGTGGCATCGAACCGTTCCCGCAGCAGCCCCAGGGTGGCGTCCCCTCCCTCGTTGACCTCGGCCATGTGCAGCGCGGCGTACAGGACGTGGATCATGTTGACGACGCCATCGTCGGTGGCGATGGGGACCCCTTCGCGCGTGATGCGCCGGGGGAACAGGCCGTGTTCGGTCTCCGCCGACCGCAGCAGGTCCAGAGAGCGGGTGTAGACGTTGAGCCACGCCGGATCGCGGGGGATCAGCAGCGAGACGGTCTTGAGGTCCAGGTAGGCAGTCTCGACCACGTCCGCGGCCACCACGCCACCCTCGTCGTCCCAGCTCGCGGCCTCCACGAGCACGTTGTCCACCACCTCGTGCTGGAGCACGGCCGCGCCCATGCGGTCGACCAGCTCGCCCCAGGCGGGATCGCCCCAGGTCTCGCCCCCGCCGAGCAACGCACGGATCACCTTGAGGTCGTCGACCGACGCGCTGGCCGGGGCCGCCTCGCGGGTGGACAGGGAGGCGCGCCAGGCGAGCAGGCCGCAGGGGGCCATCAGGTGGTACTGCACCAGCCCCACCTGGTGGTCGAACAGGCCCCGGTCCCCGGCCAGCCAGGCGTAGTGCAGTAGCAGGCCCACGGTCTCGGCCAGGATCCCGTCGTATGGATCGGCCGCCGTGTCACCCTCGCCGATGGCCGCCGGTTCGTTCTCGCTGGCCCGGACCGGCGGCCGGGGCGCGATCCACACCGACAGGTACAGGACCAGGCCGGCCAGCAGGGCTGCGGCCACAGCGAACCTCGTCCAGGCCCGTCGCGCGCTCATCTCACTCCACGCTGCAGCCGAGCTGCTCCTGCAGGTGGTCACGCCGATCGTCGAGGAAGGCCTGGAAGCCCACGACCGCCTCGTCGAAGTCCTCCAGGTCGTCGTTGAGGTCGTTGGGATCGACCTCCACCGACGCCGACAGCGTCTGCTGCAGGGCCGTGGCCAGGTCCGGCAGGCGCTCGTTCCAGTACTCCCCGTCGAGCCGCTCACACAGCCGGGCGTTGAAGTTCGCCTGGCAGTCGGGCTCGGCGAGCACCAGGTGGATCAGCAGGTTGGCCCACAGCTCGGTGGGGTGGCCCGCCATGGTCCCGTCCGGGACCAGGCCGTTGAGCCACCAGATGTCGTGGGTCAGGTCGTCGCAGATGTTGTTGAGATCCACCTCGTCGAACACGCAGCCGAAGGAGGTGTCGAGGTCGTAGGGGTAGACCTCCCACATGGGCTCGTACGTCGCGCTGCGCTGCAGCGAGATGTGGTAGTTGGCGGCCACGTGATCGCGATTCTGGAGCATGGCCTGGATCGCCAGGTAGGTCATCTGGGAGTCCACGTCCACGACCTCGGCGGTGCGCTCGATGCTCGTGGGACCGCTGGTGCCCGAGTCCAGGTAGTCGGCCCACAGGACGTCCTCGATCAACTCGATCAGATCCGAGTAGTCGTCCTCGTCCCCGGCCTTCTTGTTGTAGACCACGTCGTCGTCGTAGACCTGGTATTCGTCGGGGCTCGGCATCGGCATCAACGCACCGAACGGCGGGGCGTGCTCGGCCTCGTACGTGGAGCCGTCCCGATCGCGGCCGTTCAGCTCGAGGAACTTGCCTCCCGTGCGCTCCACCTCGAGCATCAGGCCGTACACCTCCCCGTTGACGGTGAAGTGGACGTGACGCGCCCGCGGCGTGGGAATGTCGCTCAGCCGGCGGAAGGTCTCGTAGCCGAGGAAGGTGCGCAGATAGGTGGGATCGTTGTACTCGGCGCGCAGGGTGATCTTCCGCGAGTAACCCGGGTGGTCGTAGTCCTCGGGGAAGCGGATGCGCACCGACTTCTTGGGGTACGTGCGGGACGTGGACCCGTACGAGCGCACGTCGCAGCCCTCGTCGTACACCACGTCGCCCGCGGTGAGGGTGCAGGGGAACCAGGTGTCCTCGTACCACTCGTCGTGCAGCTGCTCCCAGTCCTGTGGCGCCACGGCCAGGTCCCAGCTCGGCAGGACCTCGGGCAGGCAGAAGCCCTCGCGGCAGGCCTCACCCTCTCGGCAGTCGCTGGCAGAGCTGCAGGCACCACAGCTGCCGTCGGAGCGGCACCCCTCCATGTCGCGACACTCCGACGCGTCGCCGCAGTCGCCGCAGGTGCCGTCCTGGCAGCCCAGATCCCAGCGGCAGTCCACGGGCCCGTTGGGGCACGAGTCGCCGACCTCGCCGCTGTTCCAGGCATCCTCGGCCTGGCACACGTGGTCGGCTTCTCCGGTGCAGGCCAGCAGGAAGAGCATCGACATCGACGCCGTGAACTGCAGCAATCGGGCCAGCATCCGCATTCGATCCACCTGCCTCGCTGCCTGCGAGTATAGCCCGGTTTCGGCGACCCGGTCCCTGGTTGCAGCGGACCTGTGACGACCGGTCCAGTTGTGCACACCCGGTTGCGCCGATCCTGAACACCACCCATCGGACCCCGATGTCGGGCAAATCCCACCGACCGCGTGTATTCTGATCGTCCGTACCCGAGGAATCTTTAGTGGGGAGGCTCCTTGAGTCAGCCGATTTCGGTGGAGAAGCGCGACCTGGAAGCCCTGCTGGAGATCTCCCGGCAGATGGTGGCCGTGCAGGACCTCGACGCCCTGCTCGACCTGGTGCTCGAGCGGGCCACCGAGCTGCTGGACGCCGAACGCAGCTCCCTGTTCGTGCTCAACGAGGACACCGGCGAGCTGTGGACCACCATCGCCCAGGGCCTGGTGGGTCGCACCATCCGCGTGCCCCTGGGCAAGGGCATCGTCGGCCACGTGGCCCAGGACCGCCGGACCCTGGTGATCGAGGACGCATACGAGGACCCCCGGTTCAACCGGGACGTGGACCGGGAGACCGGGTTCCGCACCCGCTCCATCCTTTGCTGCCCGATGCTCAACAACCAGGCCAAGTGCATCGGCGTGATCGAGGTGCTGAACAAGAACTCGGGCGGAGTGTTCAGCGCGTACGACCGGGAGCTGCTGGAGGCCCTGGCCTCCCACGCCGCCCTGGCCATCGAGAACGCCCAGCTGCACCAGGAGAAGGAGAAGCTGTTCCGCAGCGTGGTCCGCACCCTGGCCGCCGCCATCGACGCCCGCGATCCGGTCACCGCCGGGCATTCCGAGCGCGTCACCCGCTACGCGCTGAACATGGGCGAGGCCCTCGGCCTCGACCCCGACGCCCTGCGGGTGCTGGAGCTGGCCTCGAACCTGCACGACGTGGGCAAGCTGGCCGTGCGCGACGACGTCCTGCAGAAGGCCGACCGGCTGACCAAGGACGAGTTCGAGCAGATGAAGTCCCACGCCAGCTACACGCGCAGCATCCTCGAGAGCATCGAGTTCCCGCGCGGACTGCGACGGATCCCGCGCGTGGCGTCCCTGCACCACGAGCGTCTCGACGGCCAGGGCTATCCCGAGGGGCTCGGGGGAGACGCCCTCGACATCGTGCCGCGCATCCTGGCCGTGGCCGACGTGTTCGACGCGCTGGTGTCGTATGACCGCCCCTACAAGAAGGCCATGACCAACGAGCAGGCCGTGGCCATCCTGCACGACGGCCGCGGCACCCACTTCGATCCCGAGGTCGTGGACGTGTTCGTGGACCAGAAGCTCTACCAGGTGGAGCGCCGCGACTTCCAGCGGGTCAACGCCGATTTCACGATCGAGTACTGGGTGATCCCGGACGCACGCATCAAGGAGCGCGTGGTGTTCGCCCAGGCCCTCGACGTCAGCGCCAGCGGGCTGGCATTCACGGCCCAGGGGCCGATCCCCGCGTGGACGTTCCTGGAGATGGTCATCCACGTGCCCGGCCAGACCTTCGACCTGATCGCGCGGGTCGTACGATGCGAGGATCACGGCGACGCGGGCTACGCCGTCGCCGTTCGCTTCGTCAACCTGACCCACGAGGTGAAGGACATCCTCGATCGGCACGTGATGGAGGCGGGGATCGCGGACGGGTAGAGGCGCTCGGTCCGGCGGTTCAGCTCGCCATCGTGTCGAAGAACTTCAGCGTCGTGCCCTCGACGTCCAGCTCGTCCTTGTCGGCGAGCTTGCGCACACCCTCGACCTTGTCGCCGTTGATCTTGACCGTGCCGCCCTTGATGTCGACGGCGAAGCCGCCTCCCGAAGCCTGGGAGATCACCAGGCTGACCTTGGGGGCCAGCCAGCCGGTGTAGATGCGCACGTCGCACTCGTTGCCCTTGCCCACCGTGGTGTCGCCCGCCTGGAGCTCGAACGTGCGATTGCCCTGGGCCGTGGTGAGCACGAGGTGAGCCCGCTTGACGTTGGCCATGGCCTGGCGGACCTTCGCCAGCTCGTCGGGCTGGAGCTGCACGGTCTCCGCGCGGGAGTCGGCGAACTTGCTCTTGCGCACGCCAGCGCTCTCGGTGGCCTTGGCCTCGCGCTTCTCCTCCCGCTCGATGCGCGCCAGCATCTCCGACGTGGTCACGCGGAAGCCGGCGCCGGCCTCCTTGCGCTGCAGGCTGATCAGCTTCTCCCGCTCCTCCTGCGGCCACTCGAAGCGGATCGAGTACTTGCCCAGCTCGACCACGTCGCCGTGCCTCAACACGTGGGTGTCGACCCACCGCCCGCCCACGAACACGCCGTTACGGCCCGACAGGTTGTTCACCACCCAGGTCTTGCCCGACCGCACCACCTCGGCGTGCTGGCGGGAGATCATCAGGTTGTCCAGCACGATGTCGGACTTGGACGACCGGCCGATCACCACCCGGTCCTTGACCACATTGCAGGTGTCGACCACGTCCCGGCCGACCATGATTGTGAATCGCGGCATCGAGGTACCCCAGCAGCCCCAGCGCCCCGATTCCCGCCGTGGGGCGCGTTCCGACCTGCATCGTAACGGTCAACGACGACGTGGGGCAAGGCGACGGCGGAGCGGCACGAAGGCCACGCAGCCGACCAGCGTGATCCCGGTCAGGGCCAGGCCGAGGTCGAAGCCCGGGCTGCGGTAGCGGAAGGTCAGGGTGTGCGTGCCGGCCGCGTCCACCTCGACGGACAGCAGCCCGAACCACTCGGACGCCGTGACCTCGCGTTCGCCGAGCCACGCTCGCCATCCATCGGCCCAGTTCTGGTTCAGGATCACCCGACCTGGCTGCTGCAGCACCACCGCCACCTCGAACTCGCCCGCGCCGGCAGCCACCACCTGCGCGGTGCCGTCCCCGGGTTCGCACATGGCCTCGCCGAAGTAGCGCGGGTTCTCCACGTACTGCCGCAGGTCCACATGGTAGATGCGCCTGCCCTGGGCGCGCGGCTCCACGGGCAGATCCTCGGGCCGGTACACCGTGCCCACCCCGACCTTGAGGTTGGCGTACTTGAGCAGGTTGCCGCGGTCGAAGGCCTGATCACCGCCCCGGGACTGGCCGAAGTGGGTACCGCGCAGGGCTTCCTGCACGAACGGCTCCGTCGGCGGCGTGGACAGGGGGATGCGGTGCGTGAAGCTGGTGCCGTTGCGGCAGGCGCTCTGGACCGCTGGCCAGGCCAGGCACAGGGCCGCCAGCGCGACGACCACCGCGCGCGGCACGGACCGCCTCAGCAGCGCGCGGGCCAGCAGCTGCAGGCCGGCCGCGGCCACCGGGCAGGCCGCCCAGGCGACCACGAAGCTCGTGTACCGCACCGGACCGCGCATGGAGTGGAACACCGGCAGCGACCACAGGGGACGGAACAGGTCCACCGGGGCGTGGGGACCGAACCCCAGCCACGCGAACAGCACGGCGAGGGCCAGCATCACCCACACGCCGCCGGACACGGCCCGCGGCCGCACGAACACGGCCATGCCCAGCACCAACAGCGGCAGGCCCAGGCCCAGGTAGCCGAACTCCGGCGCCGTGGCGAATCCCCGGTCGTCGTAGGTGCCCGGGAACGGCACGCAGGACAGCAGGCCGTGGACGAAGTCCGGCAGCGAGCCGTGCCAGGCGTCGTAGTCCTGCGGGTAGGCCGTGATCTCCCGGAAGTCACCCGCTGCGAGCACCCTCACCATGGGCACGAGCTTGACCGCGGCCAGGCCCATGCTGACCGCCCCGAGCACGCCGAAGCGCACCAGCAGGGACAGGGGCGCCGCGCCCCGCGCCACCTCGGCCGCGGTCACCAGGGCGAGCGCGAGCACCAGGATCGGCAGCCCCAGCTGCAGCTGCATGGAGGCCGCGGCCAGCAGCGCGGCCGCCGCGATCAGCCGCAACGGTCGGCCCCGGCTCTCCAGGAACAGCCAGGCGATGAAGGGGAACACCGCGAACAGCGTGGACTCGTAGAACCCGACCGACACCCGCGACGGCACCCAGCCGATGACCGCATAGGCGCAGCCGGCGAATGCGGCGTAGGGAGCGCGCAGTCGCCAGCGGTCCCGCCCCAGCAGCGCGGTGCCGACCGCGCCCAGGGCCAGGCACAGCACCACGTTGACCTTCATGCCCAGCGCCTCGCCCAGCACCAGGCTGGTCAGCAACAGCGGCGACAGCGATCCGTCCGACGGGTGGGCGAGCTGGGGGAAGCCACCTTGCAGCAGCGGATTCCAGTGGGGCAGGCTCTGCCACCGCAGCAGGGCCGTGCGGGCGAACGCGTCCAGCTTCGCACTCTCCAGCCAGTCGTGCGTCCGCCACGTGTCGGCCCCGGCCATGGCCAGCGGGTGCACGAACATCGGCAGGGACACCACCACCGCACACGCAACGGGCAGCACCACGGGCAGGTTCTCGGGCTGCAGCAGCCTGCGCAGGGCGCTCATCGGCCCCCTCCACAGGTGCCCGCGGCCAGCGCCTCGTGCCGCAACACCCGGGCCCCCGGGAGCGAGACCGAGACCGGATCTGCGACGTAGTCCTCGGCCAGCATCCGCTCGATCTCGGGCAGCAGTTCCTCGCCCGGGATGTGGTCGATGGTGAAGGTGCCTTCCGTGATCAGCACGCAGTCGGGCGGCGCACCGCGCAGGTCGTGCACCAGCGCCTCGCGCAGGGCCTGCGTGGCCGCATCGTACGCCCAGGGGTAGGGCGTGGGTGGCGGCCGCTCGGTCAGCCAGGCATAGGTCGCCTCGGAAGGGTAGAACCACACGCTGCGGTCCGGGGCCAGCGCCGCGGACCAGTCCACCACCGCGCGCACCTCGGCCGCGAGTTCGGGCTGCAGCCGGATGGCGCGGCAGCGGGGGCGATCCACCCGCTCCAGCTCCGGCGGCGCCACCCCGACCCGGCTGATCACGGTGCGGTCCGGACCGGGCGCGTAGTACCGCGGCGGCCAGGACAGCAGGGCCAGCAATCCCACCGTGGCGGCCACGGCCATGCCCGCGCCCGCCCAACGCCGCGGGACCCGTGTCACGAGCACCGCCCCCACCAGCAGGGCGGGCAGCGCACCGTAGAACTGCAGGTGGTACAGGTCGGACCGGCCCACCGCGCCCCGGCCGATCATCACGGCGAACAGCGCGAGCCCGGCGAACCCCGCGGCCCGGGGTCCCAGGGGTGCGCCCTCCCCGCGCCGGAGCACCCGCCGGCCCACGTCGACCGCGACCACGACCACGCCCGCGCCCATCACGAGCCAGGGCCAGCAGGCCCACCACGACAGGGTCAGCCTCTCGGCCAGGTGCCCGGCCTCGCCCGGGTGGCGATAGGTGAGCGCGGACGGGGGGAACGGCCGATGCTCGCCCGCCGCGTCACGGAACCAGCCCAGCAGATCGGGCCACGGCAGGGCCTGGTAACCCGCGCCGGGCAGGTCCACCATGCGCACGAACGTCTGGACTGCGCCGGCGAGCTCGCCGCGCACGGCCAGCGTGCCGCCCAGAGCCACGGCGACCACGCCGGCTCCCAGACCCAGGGCACCCAGGGACAGCGCGCCCCGCCGAGGATCGCGCGCATCCACAGCAGGCAACAGGCACGCCACGCCACAGGCCAGCGACGCCACCACCCCCACCTCGAAGGACACTCCCAGCGAGATCGCGGCCGCAGCGCCGGCCAGGGTCAGCCAGCGCCAGTCGCCCCGCGCCGCGCCCGTTCCTGCGAGCACCGCGGCGGTCGCCCCGAGGGCCAGGCGCAGCGTGGTGGCGTTGAGGTTGGGCAGCACCGGCACGGCCAGAGCGGCCAGCAACACCAGCACGACCAGGGCCACGGCAGCGCGCCGCACCAGCAGACGCAAGCACAGCAGGCACAGCCCCAGGCCCGCGAGGTTGCCGGTCCACACCAGCAGCCGGTACCCCAGCACGTCGTCGCCGGCGAGCCGCAGGGCGAGCGGCACGGCCCAGCCCATCAGCGGGCCGTAGCCGAACGCCAGGTCGCGGTACAGGGCGTCGCCGGCGCGCAGGCCGGCGGCCGTGCCCAGGTACACGCCCTCCTCGCCCAGGAAGCCGAACCGCCCCCACGGCACGGCGCTGGTGAGGTAGCCCACGTCCATGGCCACCACCAGCAACACCCCCGCCATCGCACCCCAGGCCCAGCGGGGCCACGCGCCTCCCACCTCGCGGCGGGGTGGATTCGGGTGGCGCCACGCCCACAGCAGGCCCAGCAGGGTGGGCGCCGCCAGGGTGAACCACAGGTAGACGCGCAGCTCCTGCGCTTCGGGGTAGCCCGCACGAACGGTGAACGAGATCAGGCCCAGGTCAGCCGCGCGCTCCAGCTCCGCGGTTCCGAGGGGCAGCAGCAACAGAAGGTGCGGCACGGCGGCGAGCGCCAGGCCTACGGCGAACCACCTGGCGGCCGACCGCGCGTCAGGCACGACCGCTCTCCTCGCGAAAGCGCCGGACATCGTGCAGCCTGATCCCGGCGGACACCATCACGGCCGCGCCGACCAGCACCACCGGCACCAGCAGCACCGCGTGCACGGCCACGGCCGCGACCACGGCCGCCTCCTCGCTCACGCCGTACAGGGGCGGCAGGGCCAGCCGCATCGCAACCTCGAACACGCCGATGCCCGCCGGCGCCAGCGGCAACGCGAAGCTGCCCATGAACAGCGCGACCACCAGCAGCACGCCACCCAGCGGCAACTCCACTCCGACCCCGGCCAGCACGATGCGTACCACGGCCAGGGTGATCCCCCACTCCACCAGGGTCACGCCCAGGCCCCCGACGAGCAGCCCGGGATGACGCAGGGCCTGGCTGCCCCCGGCCAACCCGCCGGCCAGCCGGCCGAGCGGTCCGTCCCCCGCCCGCCTCGCCGTGAGCTGCAGGCCCACCAGCACGGCGATGAGCACCGCGACGACCCCGATCACCACCCACATGGCCGTACGCAGGAAGTCCGGCAGTGGCAGCAGCGTCGCCAGCAGGACCATCATCAGCAGCAACGCCACGAAGTCGACCAGCCGCTCCAGGGCCATGGAGCCGAGCACCTTCAGACCGGGCAGCCCGGTGAAGCGGTGCGCGGCGTACGCCCGGACGAACTCGTCGAGCCGGAACGGCAGCACCGCGGTGGCGGCCGCGCCACAGTAGAAGGCTCCCAGCAGCCGGTGGACCGGCGCCACGCCCACCGGCCGCAGCACCAGGTGCCACTTCAGCGCCTTGGTCGCGGCCACGGCCACGTCCAGCAGCCCGGCGAGCAGCAGCACGCCGATCGCGGTCTCGGCCAGCTGCGCGCCCAGCCGCGCCGGCTCCAGCCGCAGGAAGGCCACGGTCAGCAGCCCACCCCCGGCCGCGATCCACAGCACCACGGCCGCGAGGCGGCGCAGACGGGTCAGCGGGTCGGAGGTGGAGGGCACGCTCCGATTGTATTCGTTCAGATGAAGTCGCGCCCGCTGCGCGGCCGCGCCACGAACGCACCCAGGCGGGCCAGTCCCTCCAGCGCGTCCGCGGGCGCGCGCGCAAGGGTCGACACGCGGCGGGACACGTACCCGGGCCGCAGGTAGAAGCGGCGGTAGAACGCCTGCTCCCAGCGCATGTACTGCGCGTAGCCGGGGATGCCCGCCTCCGGGTGGGGCTCGCAGCGGGTCGTGGGCGCGAGCTGGAAGTCCAGGGCGTCCCGGTGCTCGTCGTACAGGGCCGTGCCCGGCCAGTACTGCATGCGAGTGACGATCACGTAGTCCGGGTCCAGCTCCATGGCGAACGCGATGCTCGCCTCGACCTCGAACGCGCTCTCGCCGGGTGCGCCCACGATGAAGAACGCGCTGACCTCGATGCCCGCGCGCTTCACCCGGGCCACGGCCCTGCGGATCTGCTCCAGGGTCAGCCCCTTGTGCACCAGGTCCAGCACACGCTGCGACCCGCTCTCCACGCCCACGTACAGCCGCCGGCAGCCGGCCCCGGCCATGCAGGCCAGCAGCTCGTCGTCCAGCCCCTGCAGCCGCGTGAGCGCGGTCCAGGTCGTGCCGGCCGGGAGCATCGCGCACAGGTCCAGCACACGCTGGCGATCCACGGTGAAGGTATCGTCGAGGAAGCGTACGTGGCGGATGCCGAGCCCCGCCAGCGCGTCCACCTCGGCCGCGATGCCCTCGGCGGAGCGCAGCCGCAGCTCGCGGCCATAGGTGCGCACGCAGAACGTGCAGTCGTGGGGGCACCCGCGCGAGCTCATGATGGCACCCACGGGCCGCGGCATGAACGACTCGCGGTAGGCGGCCAGCGGGATCAGCGCGTGGTCCGGCCAGGGCAGCGCGTCCAGGTCGTGGATGCGGCCCCGCGACGGGCCGTGCACCACGTCACCGTCCTGCCTCGTCACCAGGCCCGACAGGCCGCCCAGGGGCTCGCCGTCGGCGACCCGGTCGAGCAGCTCGCCGAAGGTCAGTTCGGGCTCGCCGAGCAGGATCCCGTCGCAGTGGCCCAGCGCCATCACCTCGTCGGGCAGCTGCGTGGGCAGGTGGCCGAAGCAGAACACGCGGGCCTCGGACCAGGCGTGCCGCAGCACGCCAAGGGCCTGCAGATCGTCGCCGCACACGGCGAACCCGACCATGGTCACGATCACGTCCGGCGCGAACCGCCGGGTCCGCTGCACCGCGGCGGCCAGGTCCAGGCCCTCGGCCACGCAGTCGAGCAGCCGCACCTGCCAGCCGCCGCGCTGGTTCGCGATGGCCCCCAGACCCATCAGCTCCACGGGCGGGACCAGGAAGTTCGGCGCGTAGTACGACGCCACGTACCGCCGCATCAGGCGGGTCTCGGAAGGCAGGTTGATCAGCAGGACGCGCATCAGCGCTCGCGGCGGCGCTCTCGGGGCCTGCCGCGCACCGTCCGCACCGCGTGCTGCACCAGCCCGCCCGCGCCCAGGGCCAGGCCGACCGGGATCAGGGCCGCGGCCCAGGGATAGCGCAGCGCGGTCTTCGCGGCGCGGATCGCACGTTCACGGGGCGGTCGGTTCGACATCGTCTCGCACCCTCTCCCGCAGCCGCTCGACCAGGTCGGCGACGACCTGGCCGCGCTCGGCGAAGTGGTCGTACACCACCTGACGCAGCAGGGGGTACTTCTCCTTGCAGTACTGCTCGGACTCCAGCTCCCGGGTCCGCGGCATCAGCCGGTAGAACATCCTGCCGTAGACGTCCGCGGTCACGCCGAAGGGGCAGGTGCCCTGGGTGTCGAACAGGATGAACTGCCGCTTGAGGTCCTTCTGGCCGTCCATGCCCATCTCGGCCAGACGGCGATCCGAGCGCGACTCGTCGTAGATCGGCGAACGATGGTGGATGCCGAACTCCTCGCGGTAGAAGCGGCGGTGGCGCTGCAGCACGGACGGCAGCTGCTCGGGCACGGTCGACTGGTCCGCGATCGAGCCGTCCACCAGGTAGGGGACCTCGTTCTCCAGACAGTAGATGATGGCCCGCGCGTGCATGGCCATGCGGCAGCCCAGGCAGACCAGCGCGCTCATGTTGAACCCGTACTCGCGCAGGTCCGCGACCTTGTCGCCGAACAGGATGCGCTGGGTGGGTTCGGTGTTGTCGATGATCTCCTGGCGCACCCGGTCGGCGCCGTAGCGCAGCTGCAGCCGCCGGGCGTTGTTGCTGGCGTTGTCCAGGAACAGCACGAAGCCCGGGTCGAACGTCAGCAGGGTGACGTCCCGGCCCTCGTCGAGCATCAGGGCCGCGGCCAGGGTGGAGTCGGTCCCGCCGGAGAACAGGATGGCCGCCGGGGCCGGGACCTGGGATCGGGGTTCGTCCATCGGTGATCTCCTGGCGTTCCGGGCACGCCACGTCCACCTCATATAGCAGAGGGATCCCCCAGCGCCAACGGCGGGCGGCCGTGACAACCGGCCGTGGTGGAATTAAGGTGAGCAGCGCACCATGAAATCTCCGTCCGCCATCCAGTTCCACGCCCACGTGACCGGCACTGCCCCTGCCCTGCACCACCTGACAGCGGTGGTGATGGGCCCCACGGCGGACGCCACCGAGGTGTACGCCGAGGCCCTGGAATACCTGGTCGAGCGGGGCCTGTCCGTGGCGCAGGAGAAGGCGTTCGTCGCGCCCGCCGCGGCCGCCGCCTTCGCCGACGCACGCCGGGCCAGCTGGTCGGCCCACGGACTGGAGCCACGCTCGCCGCGGACGACGGTGCTCGACCCGCCCAGCCTGGAGACCCCCGTGGCCGGCGTGCAGCTGCTGGCCACGGACGCGACGGTCCGTCCGGTGACGCACGACGGAGCCGTGGTCGGGCTGTGCCTGGCGGCGGACGAGCTGGCGATGCTGTTCGCTGCCGAGCTGCACGGACTCGACGCCGGCCCGGGCGCGGCGGACCAGATGACCGCCATGTTCCAGCGCGCCGGCGACCTGACCTCGGCCAGCGGGTACGCGTTCGACCAGGTGGCGCGCACGTGGCTGTACGTGCACCCGCTGCTCGAGCACTACGACGCGCTCAACGCGACCCGCGACCGCTTCTTCCGCGGCCTGGGTCTGCTCACCGACGACGGCCCCCGCTACCTCCCGGCCAGCACCGGGATCCAGGGCGCGCACCCGCACGACGCCCGCGCATTCATGGACCTCGTGGCGGTTCGGGGCGCGCCGGTGCAGCCGATGCGCACCAGCCACCAGTGCGAGGCCAGCGACTACGGATCGGCGTTCGCCCGCGGCATGGTCGTGGACCTGCCCGACAGCCAGCTGCTGTACGCCTCGGGCACGGCCAGCATCGACGACCGGGGGCGTACCGTGCACGTGGGGGACTCCCGCGGCCAGGTGCTGGAGACCTATGCCGCGATCGAGACGCTGCTGGGGCTACAGGACTCGGGCTGGCGCGACGTGGTGACCGGGGTGTCGTTCTGCAAGGACGAGGCGACCTGGCAGACCTGGCTGGATCTCCGCCGGGAGGGGGCCATCCCGGACCTGCCGCTGATCCCGGTCCAGGCCGACGTGTGCCGCGACGACCTGCTGTACGAGCTCGAGGTCACGGCCGCGCGATGAGCCCCGGCCGTGCCCTGCTGCTGCTCTCCCTCCCCCTGGTTCTGTCACTGCCGAGCTGCAAGCGCGAGGAGCGTCGCCAGCGGGAGGCCGACATCGCGGCCTTCGAGGCCCACGCCCGCGGCGAGGACAAGCTGCCCCAGCACCTGCAGCAGACCCAGATCGACCCGGAGCTGGGATACGACCTCACCGCCATGTGGGAGAACCGGGACACGGACGGCGACCCGGCCCACCACGGCGAGCCCTGGGACTGGCCGTTCCAGCCCGCGGACGACGCGCCGGACGGGCCCTACCGCGAGGCCTTTGCCGACGGAACTCCGCGTATCACGGGCGAGCTGAAGGACGGCAAGCCGGTGGGCACGTGGCGTGAGTACGACGAGACCGGGCAGAAGCGCCGCTTTGGCCAGTACCTCGACGGTGAGCAGCACGGGCTGTGGCGCGCGTGGTACCCCAACGGCGCCCGCCGCGCCCAGGGCCAGTACTGGCGCGACGCGCCCCGCGGCGTGTTCCACGAGTACCACCCCAGCGACAGGTTGTGGCAGAAGTACGGCTACGACGGCGACGGCTTCCTGCACGGCCCCTGGCTGATGTGGGACGACGCCGGCCTGGTCACCGAGATGGGGTCCTACTTCCACAGCCAGCCTGACGGCCCATGGTGGATCTGGTGGGAGACCCGGGAACTGCGCGAGGAGGTCGTGTTCATCCGCGGCGAGGAGCACGGCACCTTCCGCGAGTGGGATCGCGAGGGCAGGCCGCTGGCCGCGGGCGCGTACGAGATGGGCCGGCCGGTGGCGCCGTGGACCTGCTGGGACGCAGACGGCACCGAACACGCCCTGCCCGTGCCCGACGGCGAGCGGCGCATCCCGTCGGTACGCTGCTACGAGGCCCTCGGCGACGAGCGCTACCGCATCGAGGTCTCCGACCACCACTGAGGGCGATTTGGACCCGCGCGCGCGCCGCCTTACACTGGAAGCCGTGGCCGCCTCCCCCCGCAACCCGCGCCCCTGGCTGACCGTCGCCGCGCTCGCCGTGACCGGCCTGCTGGGCTGGTTCGTGTACCTGCCCGGGCTGTACCAGCTGGCCGTGGCCGCCTGCCGCGCCCTGTTCCCCTGGTACACCTGGTACGAACCCTACTGGGAGCGGGCGATCGAGGTCCAGCTGTGGGGGACTTGGCTGCCCCTGCCGGCGGCCCTGGTCGGGACCTACGCGGTGCTGCGCCACCTGTCGCCGCGGTTCGTGAAGGCCCTGCGCGCCCCCCCTCGCAGCGGCTGGCGCAAGGTGCTGCCCCGCCTCGGCTGGGGCCTGCTCACCCTGGCCACCCTGCCCAGCGCCGCGGCCCTGGCCGTGACCCTGGCCGTGCCGGTGATGGCCTTCGGCCCCGGCTACTACACCACCAGCGGCCGCCACCTGCAGCGGCAGTCGTGCAGCCACTGCCACAACCCCCACCGGCCGTTCCACTTCTTCCGGCCGCCCGAGCAGTGGGCGACCACCGTGCACCGCATGCGCACCCTGGAGGGCGCGCCCATCGACGAGCACCAGGAGGAGCGCATCGCCACCTACCTGGCCTCCCGCTGTTCCCACACCGACGGGTGGATGTTCCGCGCCCGCTGCCTGCGCTGCCACGACCGCGACGCCCTCGAGGCCACCCCGCGCAGCGCCGAGGAGTGGGCGCTGGTCGTGGACCGCGTGTCGCACCTGTCGCCCTACGCCTACCGACCGGACTGGAAGCGGCAGCTCGTGGCCCACACCGCCGACGAGCTCGCCGAGGGGGAGGCTCCGCAGGACAAGCTCGCGTTCGAGATCCGCTGCGGCGCCTGCCACGAGCTGTCCCTCGCCCTGCGGACCGCCGACGCCGAGGCAACGGTGCGGTCCATGCTGGACAAGGTGGCCAGCGACGTGACCGAGGCGGAACGCGCGGCCATCGTGCAGTACGTGACCGGCGCTCCCCGTGATCCGGACGAGCTGCGCGCCCTGTTCCCCCACGACGCCCCGGTGGAGGTGCCGTGGTGAGCCGCCTGCCACGCATCGCCGCCGCCCTGGGTGGCCTCGCCCTGCTCACGGCGGCCGCCACCGCCCTGCCCACCTGCGGCGAGGTGGTGCACGACCCGTGGCAGTACGAGCAGCCCACCCGCGACAACCTGGTGATCCACGTGGGCGAGGAGGAGGCCTACTACCCCTGGACCGGCCGGGTCACCCTGTCGGGCCTGGAGGCCGCACCGGGCACGACCTGGACCGCGGACTTCGACATCGAGCTGGACCTGGCCCGGCTGGCCGAGTTCCCGGACCTGGTCGAGGGCCTGACCGTGGCCCTGGTCGGCGAGCCGGTGTTCGACGCGGCCGGCAACACCACCGGCCTGGCCGCCATCACCATCTCCCCCACCACCACGTCGGCCGGGATCCCCCTGTCGTACTACGAGGGCACCCTGCCGGTGCGCGCCCTGGGCAACCGCCGCGGCTCGCCGTTCGAGGCCACCGTCGACTTCGCGGCCGATGGCTGGGAGGTCGGCGGGCAGACGAACCTGACCGGCACCTGGGAGGTGGTGCTGCCCGACGACGTCCCCCACGGCTGGTACCGCCCGCACGTGGCCATCTTCGCCCGCATCGCCGGCTCTGACTGGCCTCTGGATCTGGGCCACCTCCCCTACCAGCTCGGCCAGTGGCTGGAGGAGAACCTGTCCGTGGCCGGCCCGGAGGGCCGCTTCGCCAACAGCTTCGGCGAGTGGCCCGGCGAGCCCATCGAGTTCATGCACGATCCCCAGGTGCTGCCCCAGGTGGTGGTGGGCACGCCCGCGCCGCCCCGCATCGCCTGGACCGCCTTCCACGACGTGCTCGGCTACGGCCACTCTGGATCGCTCAGCGAGCAGGACGCCGAGCACCTCGGCCTGCTCAACCGGGTGCGCTACCCCACCCCGCTGGCCCTGTACCCCGGCGAGTACACGGTCAATCCCGGCATCCCCACCCTGTACCCGGAGGCGGGCCTGGCCGGCCTGTTCATCGGCGAGGAGACCGTGGTCCCGGAGGTACGCAATTACCTGGACCTGTTCGCGGGTGTGGCCACCGCGGCGCTGATCGAGCCGGACGGCACCCGCATCGACTTCGGCGAGCTACCCTTCGAGGGCAACGGCCCCACCGGCCCGGTGCTGCGGCACGGCGGCTTCCGGCTGAGCCTGCCCAGGACCGGTGAGTACGTGCTGGAGCTGCGCGGCCACATGCTGGACCGCTTCGGCCGCCGCTACGAGGCGGGCGGCCGCTACCCGTTCACCGTGGCCCTGCCCCTGAGCTTCTCCACCCCGGTCAAGCCGGGCACCAACTTCCTCGCCGGCGGCATCTACCCGGCCTCGGCCCACGTCAACCCGCCCGTGCCCGCCGAGGTGGTGGTGCGTGTGACGTACGTGCCCAACTCGGACGAGGAGCGCAAGGTGGTGCGCACCTTCACCGGCACGGCCAACCGCTTCGGTCACTTCCGGCCCGAGGGCCCGCCGTTGCGCATGGAGGAGCCGGGCGAGTACAGCTCGCTGGTCACCGCGCGGTACATCGATGCCAGCGGCAACCTGTGGCAGGCCTCACAGGCGTCCGCGGGCGTGATCGCCCAGCACGATCCGGAGATGGTGCTGCACGGGGGCCGCACGTTCATCTCGTGCCCCCACCCGGACGAGGAGCACTACGGCGGCTGGGACCGCTACCAGCTCGACTTCGAGGGGGGGTCGTCCTACCTCGACGAGGAGCTGCTCAGCCAGTTCGACCACGTGTTCCCCTACCACAGCGGCGACACCCTGTTCGTGGCCACCACCTACCCCTTCGAGTCGGTGGTGGGCATCGTGCTGTCCATGGAGGCGCGCACCAAGGAGCTGGCCAAGCGCGTGGTCGAGGCCTACAACCCCGAGGGCCGGGTCTACAACTACCCGACCACGCCCCGCTGGCGCTGGCCCGTGTTCCTGCCCGACGTGTTCAAGTTCGGGGAGGACAACTTCGGCTACTACCGGATCTCCGAGGAACACCCCGACCACCTGCCCATCCTGTCGGCCAATACCGAGGGCCTGTCGCCCTGGCTGTACCCGGAGCACAACGAGATCGAGGCCTACACCTACCTGGGCGTGATCCGGCCCGGCTTCCCGGTGATGAGCCTGGCCTACGGCGGGTCGTTCATGGGTCCGTGCTGGATCATCTCGCCCAACCCCTACGGCGGGCAGATCAACGCCGGCCCCAACGGCGACCTGCCCGGGGACCTGTACCGGGTGATGGGCGGGCTGGTGGTCAAGGACCTGGTCAGCGGCCGCAACCACTACGCGGCCTACTCGTCGGCCATCGTGACCCTGCCGCCGGGCTCGTACGGCACGTCCGTGTCCGCGCCGGGCGAACGGGCGATGTCGTGGCTCAACGGCCGCGAGCTGCCCTACTTCCTGGGCATGGACACCTCCGACGTGTTCATGGTGGGCGAGAACATGATGCTGGGCGGCACGGTCATGCCGCCGGTGGCCGCGAACGTGACCGTGACCGTGACGAAACCGGACGGCCAGCAGGACGTTCTGCAGGGCAGGGCCAACCGCCTCGGCGGCTGGCCGCCCCCCGCGCCCGTGGTCGTGGACCAGCCCGGCGTGTACCGCGTGAAGGTGCACGTGGAGGCGGACGGCGAGGTGGGGGACGTGATGGGCTCCGGGGACGGCGAGTTCTTCCACTTCGCCATCCCGGAGGAGGATCCCGAGCAGCTGGAGATCGGACTGCCGCCCATGACCCTTGTCGAGCACGGCACGGAGATCGCGGTGCCCCTGAGCTGGGACGAGCAGCTGACCGACCCGCGCATCACCTGGTCGGTGATGATGCCCGGCACGGTGCTCGACGAGGGCGCGGTGACACCGGACGGCAACTCGTGGTCCCTGGGCTTCGACCCGCGCCGCGCCGCCATCCAGTTCCCGTTCATCGACACGGTGGACCACGCCGACGGCGAGCCGGTGTACGCGGACACCATCGTGTTCACCTGCCTGTTCGAGGCCACCGGACCCGAAGGGAAGGTGTGGGACGCGGTGCGCGTGATCCTGCGCGGCGACAAGCTGTTCAACCCCCGCGGCATGTTCGGCGAGGAGGGGGTGCCGATGATGGGCCGCAGCTACGGCGGCGATGCCCCGGAGGGGCCACCGCACGGCCACCCGTCCTGGATCCCGATCCCGGACGAGGACTGCCGCGAGCCCGGGTGCAACCGCTGATGAGCCGGCTCGTGGGCATGATCGCGGTGGCCGACCTCGGCCTCGGAATCGCCGTGCTGCTGGTCTACAAGCTGCAGCTCGTCCCTTTCGGCGAGGACCCCTACAAGGGCTTCGTCAACGTCAACCTGCTGCTGTGCTCGATCGCCGCGGCCGGCTTGGCCGCGTTCGTGGCCCGCTGGCGCCGCGATCCCGGCACCACCCTGCTGGCCGCGGTGCTGGCCCTGCTGGCCCTGGGCGAGGTGCTGTGCTTCGTGCAGGACTGGCTGCTGGCCGACCGGGCGTGGGCCATCGACCTGTTCGACCTGGCCTGGCTGGCGGCCCGCGCCCTGTTCGGCGCCACCCTGGTCCGCGCGGCCATGCGAGGCGGCCCCGCGCCCTCCACCAACGTCCGCGCCGCCGCCTGGTCCGCCGCCGTCCTGCTGGTCGCCCTCGGCCTGGCCGGCGCCCTGCTGCCCCTGATGCGCCACGCCGATCCCGGTGAGGTCGGCGCCTTCTCCACCGCCCTGCTCTCCCTGGACCTGGCCCTGCTGCTGCTCGTCGCCGCCGCCATCCACCGCGGCGGCCTCACCACCCCGCCGCTGCTGTGGCCCGTGCTCGGCGTCACCCTCCTGCTCGCCACCGACCTGCTGCTGTACCGCGACATCGCCACCGGCGCGGACGCCTTCGTGCTCGGCGAGGCCGGCTACTTCGGCGGCTACCTGCTGGCTGCGTGGGGGTTCGCGGGCCGCGGCCGGGTCGAGGTGTAGCGGTCAGGGAGGCCACGCCCGCGGTTTGGCCGGCACGCCGAGGGGCACCTCGTACATCCTGGACGCGGCGATATCGAGCACGTAGAGCTTGTCCTCGGCCCAGCCGCCGAGGCCCGAACCCCACTGCAGGTTGGGGATCCACTCGGTGTCCTGGGAGAAGTCCACGATCTGCTCGCGGGACAGGCCGTCGGGGGAGATGCGCCACAGCTTCGCCACCCAGAACTCGCACACGTAGATGTTGCCGCAGGCGTCCACGCCCATGCCGTCGAGCATGCCCCAGCCCAGCTCGTCGACCAGCAGCTCGGCCGGGCCGGGATCACCCGCCTCGTCGAAGCTCACCGCGTGGATGGTGCCCCCCTCGAAGCTGCCGATGTACAGGGTGGTGTAGGTGGGGTCGAAGGTCAGACCGTTGGGGTTGAACAGGTCGTCGGCCACGATGTCGTAGTCGCCGCTGTACGGATCGATCCGGCGCACGCGGCTGCCGTTCTGCTCGGCCACGTACACCAGCCCGTCGAGGTCCACCTCGATGCCGTTGGCGTACTCCAGCCCGCTGAGCACCGCGGTCTTCGCGCCGGACGGCTCCACCCGGAACAGGGTGCCGCTGGACACGTCGGCGTATACCACGTCCCCGGTGGGCAGGGCGCGCATGCCCGCGATGAAGCCGCCCGCTCCCGGCACCCAGATCTGGTAGTCCCCTTCGTAGGTCGACTTGAACAGGTTGCCCTCGTCCGCGCCGATCACGTGCCCCTCGTCGTCGAAGGCCATGTCCTCGGTGGCCTTGGGGCCGAACAGGATCTTGTAGTCGAACGGGCCCTCGGGCAGGGCATCGCAGTCGAACTCGAGGGGCGTGTCGTCGTCGCCGGTGGTGTCGTCGTCGGCTGCGCTGTCGTCGTCGTCCGGGTCCCCCAGCAACAGGCCGGTGGGCGCGCACCCGGCCATCAGCAGGCCGAGCAGGCTGGCGAGCGCCGCGTGACCGCGCATCACTCCCCCTCCGTGTTCGTGGCCAGCCCGGTCAGGGTGTCGCCGTCGATGTCCCAGTAGCCGGCGGACACGTAGTAGTAGCCGTACCAGTGGAAGTCGATGTGGTTGCCGTCGAGCTGCGCGTAGTACCAGGGGTACCAGGTGTACTCGCCGTAGCCGTTGCCCGTGTACAGGTAGATCCAGCCCGCCTCGGACGAGTAGCCCATGTGGTACACGCCGTCCGGGAACAGCACCCAGCAGCTGTAGTAGCAGGCCCCCTGCACCGAGATCGTGGTGTACGTGACGTCGAAGGTGAAGTCGCACTGGGGACACTCGAGGGTCGACGGACCGCCGCTGAGCTCCTGCACCTGCTCGAAGACGTTGATGCCGATGGAGGTGGTCGCGGTGGCCACCGGACCCTCGTCGCGGCCGTCGAACGGGGTGACCGTGCACACCCACTCGTCCCCGTCCACGGTGTACTCCCCGGGCACGGTGTCCTCGACCAGGTTGGTCTCCGACCCGTGCACGGTCCAGGCAAACAGGTAGGTCACCGCGTCGCCGTCCGGGTCGACCGCCTCCTCCACCACCATGCACACCAGGTCGTCCGCACCCGACGGTTCCTCCGGCGAGATCGCGATCACGGCCGCGCCCGGCGGCTCGTTCGGACCGAGGTCGTCGTCGTCCGTTGCTGCGTCGTCGTCCGGCTCGGTCACCACCACGTCGCCCGGGGTGCACGACATGCCGAGGCAGAACAGGAACATCCATGCCAGTCCGATGCGCATGCCGCACACGATAGCAGCGACGCACCTAGGGCGCCCGGGCGACCTCGAAGACGACCGGCCGGTGATCCGACCCGATCCCCTCCCCCACCTCCACCCGGGTCACCCGCAGGTCCGTCGAGGTCAGGCAGTGGTCGATCCGGATCCTCGCCAGCGCCGGCAGCCCGGCGGGCCAGGCGCCCGAGGTCCAGGACCGCCACCCGCGCACGCTGTCGTGCAGGCCGGCGCGGGCCACGAAGCGCGCGAAGCGGTGCGAGTGGGGGGTGAGGTTCAGGTCGCCGACCAGGAGCACCGATCCCCCCTCCTGTCGCACCCTGCCGGCCAGGACCTCCAGCTGCTCGTCCATGGCGGCCACGGCCTCGGCCGACCCGGGTGGCACCACGTGCACGGCCACCAGCCGCGTCGGTCCCCAGGGGGCGTCCAGGGCCAGGGCGACCGCGGGCACGTCGAGGTCCAGCGCTCCGGAGGGCAACGTGCAGACCTCGGCCTCCCGGATCGGCGGCCGGCTGAACACCGCCACCCCGAAGTCGTCGTCCCGCGCCACGACCTCGCTGAACGGGAAGGCGTCGGTGACCGGCCCCAGCTCGTCCAGCCGCGCCTCGGTGGTCTCGAGCAGGACGAGCACGTCCGGCTCTGCGTCGCCGATCTGCCCGCCCAGCGCGTGCACGGCCTCGGCGCCCGACAGCACGTTGGCGTAGTAGACGGTCAGGGTCTCGTCACCGGCCGCTCCACCCGGTCCGGTCAACGGCCACGGAGGCGCCGCCGCCAGGTTGACCGCCAGCAGCAGCACCGGTGCCGGCAGCCACCGCCAGGCCCGCAGCCCGATCCAGCCGAGGGCCAGCAGCAGCGACGTGATCACGTAGTGGACCCGGAAGTGGCTGAACAGGTCGAACCACCAGTACAGCGGCCCCAGGTTGGCCAGCGCCGTGGCCGCCAGGATCCCGGCCGTGCCGCCTCCGCAGGCCAGCACGGCACAGTCCCTCGCCTCGAATCTCGTCTCGCTCATGTCCCCCTGCGTACGGCGCGGCTGGCGGTCGCATTGCAAAGCGGGGAGAATGCCGGGCATGCGTCGATTCCTGATTGCCGTGGCCGTGCTGGCCGTCGTGCTGACCATTGCCGTGGCCGCCTGGTGGTGGATCCGTGTCCACCCCTGGCGGGTCATGCCCGACGACGTCGAGCGGATCGACGAGCGCTGGGAGGCCATCGAGGCATGGGCCGAGACCGACGGACAGTGCCGTGGCGACGCGAGCCTGCTGATCGAGGCGATCGAAGCCCAGGAGGAACCGGAACGGGCCCTGGACCTGCTGCTGCAATGGGACGCGCTCGGCCAGGGCCTCGATCCGCACGATCTCCCGGACCTCGACCATGCGTTCGATCCGGTGGCCTTCGCCAGGGCCGCGGTACGCTCACCCGAGAGACGCGACGAGGCCTACGACGCGGTCCTGCGCTGGAGCTGGTACGAGCGCGAATGCGGTGAAATCCTGCACTACATGCTCGGGATGAGCTTCGCGGGTTTCGCCGCCGAGGAGACGCAGCGGCGCGCGGAGCCGCCGACCGAGGCCTTCCGGCAGTACCGCCCGACCGGTGACCAGCTGTTCGGGGCGCTGGCCCGAGAAGCCGCGATGGCGCCCGAATGGACCGAGGGCATGCTCGCGCAGGCCCGGCGGTCGCCGGTGATCATGACCGACGTCCCGATGTACATCCGCAAGCTGACACCCCTGGAGCGGGAGCAGGCGCTGGTGCGCCAGTACCTGGGCGAACGGGTGCACGCCGCCGCCGCCGATCCCTCCTCGCTGGACCACGTCGTCGCGTCGTTCGCCTACGACCCGGACCAGCTGCCCACGTCGCTCTACACCGAGATGTGGCTCGGCCTCCTGTACGGACGGGCGCAGGAGGCGGCGGACGAGATCCGCGCCTACGACGAGTTCCTCGCCGAGGTCGAACCGTCCACCGACCTTCACTGACGGCGCCGGTTCGCGGCACAATGGTCGGATGCGCCGCTGGCTCATCGCCCTCACCGCCATGCTCGCCCTGGGCGTGATCGTCGGGGCCGTGCTGTACCTGGTCTTCGTGCACCCGTGGCTGGCCCGGCCGGAAGCGGACGCGCCGGACATCGAGCGGCGGTGGCAGACCGTGGAGCAGCTGGCCGCGCCAGGAGAGGCCTGCTACGGCGACCCCGACCGCATCGTGGCCGCCACCCGCACCATGGAGCTGGTCGACCAGGATCTGCGTGACGAGCTCGCCCGGGCGAAGGAGTGGCCGCCGGAAATCGACCACGAGGAGCTCCCGCCAGAGTTCGACCAGGCCCTGATGTACCTGCTGCAGTGGCACCTCGAGGGAGGCGGCCTCGACGTGGTCGAGCTCGAGCAGCAGGTCTCGCTGCTGGACACCTTCGAGATGGGCAAGGCCGCGCTGTCCTCGGCCGCGTCGGTCGAGCGCGAGCTGGTGGACGAGGCCGTACTGCACCTGGCGTGGACCTACCGCGAGTGCGGGCAGATGGTGCACGGCATGGTCGGCATGACCCTGGCCGAGCTGGCCGCGGAGCACGCCCAGCGCCGGGGCGACCCGCCCACCGAGGCCCACCGCCGCTACCGGCCGCGGCCCGAGGAGCTGCTGGGCATCACCGCCCGGGAGGCGGTGTTCACCCACGAGCTGTCCCGCGAGGGCCTGAACCTGTCCAGCCCCCACACCCGCAACGGCGCGCCCGGCATCGTGCCCGCCCTGGTCGACCCACAGCGCGAGCTGATGATGCTGAAGCAGTTCTGGGGCGACCGGCTGGAGGCGCCGGCCGCGGATCCCGCGAACACCGACCTGCTCGTGGCGTCGTTCGAGGCGGACGACGCCGACGACCTGCCCCACAGCCTGCTGGTGCGCGTGATCGGCCTCGGCATCGGCCACATGGTCGAGCAGCTGGCCATGGCCGGCGAGGAGTACGAGGCCTTCCTGGCGTCGACACCTCCCGATCAGGAGTAGGGACGCCCCCCACGCGGGTGCCACAACCGCCGGTTGACCTGCAGCGTCTTGGTGCACCAGCACCCCTCGCACCGCAGCCGGTCGTTGGCCAGGGCCGCGAACGCGTGGGCGAACCCCACGTCCAGGGCGTTCAGCGCCGGGGTCCGATGCTCCAGGATCGCGCAGGGGTAGACCCGGCCGTCCGCGGCCAGCTTGCACATCGCCCGTCCGGCCACGCAGGGGATCCGCGGCGGCGTGGGCCAGGTGGTCAGGTAGTCGAACGAGGCGGGTGAGCCGATCACCGGCGCGCCGTCGCGGGCCCGGCGCTCGATGTGGGCGAAGGTCGCGCGCATGGCTTCGGGCGTGGGCACCAGCGCGTCGATGTCCCGCTCGTGGGCGTGCACCCGGCCGACCGGCAGGAAGTTGATCTGCGCGCGCCACGTGCGGGCCAGGTCGATCAACGGATCCACCTGGTCGAGATTGAGCGCGGTCAGCACCGCGCTGAGGATCACCGCGGTGCCCGCGGACGTGGCCATCTCCAGCGCGGCGATCACCTGCGCCCACGTGCCGTCCCCGCGCAAGGTCTCGTGGATCAGGGGACCGCCGTCCACGGACAGCTGCAGAGCACACAGGTGGGGCAGCAGGCCGGTGTGCTGCGACAGCAGCGCGCCGTTGGTGGTCAGCGACACCAGCATGTCATGGCCGCGACAGCGGGCCACCAGCGCCTCGATGTCGTCGCGCAGCAGGGGCTCGCCGCCGTTGAACGACACGGCCCGGGTGCCCGCGGCCGCCATCTGCTCGACCATGTCCGCGGCCTGGGCTTCGTCCAGTTCGGGCAGCGGCCGGTGGGGCACGTCGCAGTAGCGGCAGTCGAGGTTGCAGCGGTGGGTGATCGCCCAGGAGACCACCCGCGGGCGGCGGCGGCCGCGTAGGCGGGCGCGGAAGAGGCCCAGGCCGAGGCGAGCGTAGGTCAGCCGGTCCATCAGCGCACCCACGCCGCACGCAGGGCTGTGGGCCTGCCCGCCAGCACCAGGTTCATCTCGACGCGGGTGTCGCACCAGCACGCCTCGCAGTCGCGCCGGGGCAGGGCGGCGAAGGCGTCGCGAAAGGTCATCTCGTGCAGGTCCGGGCCGTCGCCGGCGTCCACCAGGTTGCCGCAACCGTACAGCCGGCCGTCCGGCTCGATGCGGGCGTAGACCAGGCCGGCCGAGCACCTGATCGGGTGGTGGTCCGGCCAGTGGCGCAGGTGACGCAGGCCGGCGGTGGAGTTCTGGATCCGCGGCTCTCCCAGGCGCTTGCGGGCCAGCAGGTCGTCGACCACGGCGCGCCACTGCTCGGGTGTGGGGAGCAGGTCGTCCAGGTCCTTGCGATCCATGGCCGGCCCGTGCTCGAGCACGGAGAAGCCAACCCTGCCGTCCAGGGCGATGGCCAGGTCCAACGCCTCGTCGACCGCGTGGGTGTTCTTCGCCGTGATCACGGTGTGCAGGTTCACCGGGAGGCCGGCCTCGCGGGCCGCACGGGCGCCGGTCACGGCCCGCTGCCAGCTCCCCTCCCCTCGCTGCGCGTCGTGGGCCTCACGGTCGCCGTCGATGCTGACGGTCACCGAGGAGATCACGTGGGCGAGGCGGTCGGCGTGGCGCGCCAGCTCGCCGCCGTTGCTGTTCAGCGCCACGGTCACGCCGCTGCGGTGCAGCCGCTCGGCCACGGCCAACGCGGCCGGGTGCAGCAGGGGCTCGCCGCCGGTGAGGGACACGCGCAGCACGCCCGCGGCCGCGATCTCGTCGGCCAGGGACACGGCCCGCTCGCCGCTGAAACCGTCCAGCCCGCGGTCGGGGCGGCCGCAGTACGAGCAGGCCCCGTCGCAGGCGTCGGTCAGGGACCAGCCCACGAACAGGGGGCGGCGCCGGCCGGCCAGGGAGGCCAGGGCCACGGCCCCACCCGTGCGCAACCTGCCGAGCCGGTCACCCACCGGTCACCACCTTGAGGATGGCCGGGGCTGCATCGGCTCGCAGGTTCAGCAGCCGGTTGATCTCCAGCGAGCCCAGGTAGCCGCAGCCCGGGCAGTGCACGTCGGGCAGCCGGTCCAGGGCGGTGGCGAGGCCGGCGTCGCGCACGTTGGGCAGAGGCTCGGGGTAGGTGATGCGGTCACACGGCACCACGTCGCCGTTGGCCTCGACCATCACGAATGCGTGGCCGGCATAGCAGCGCAGCGAGCCGTCGAACGAGGGCCAGGCGCGGATGTGCTGCAACCCGCCCAGGCTGTTGCGGATGGCCGGGTTGCCCGCGCGCTTCTGCTCGATCAGCCAGTCCACCATGGCCAGGAACTGGGCGCGGTCCGGGTACTGGGCACGGGCATTGCGGTGCGCGTGATGGTGGGCCATCACCGGCTGGAACGCCACGAACGTGTCCTGAGCTTGCGCCAGATCAACCGCGTACGGCACGTCGGCCAGGTTGGCCCTGGTCATGGTGAAGGCGAACGCGTAGCGCACGCCGAGCTCACGGCAGACCTCGATCCCCTCGAGCAGCTCCTTGTACGCACCTTCTCGACCGCGGGTCTCGTCGTGCACGGCCTCCCGGCCATCCAGGGACAGCTTGACCA
This sequence comes from uncultured Rickettsiales bacterium, assembly GCA_964639985.1. Classification (GTDB taxonomy): domain Bacteria; phylum Myxococcota_A; class UBA796; order UBA9615; family CAYRNR01; genus CAZXHG01. The sequence goes on along the minus strand of CAZXHG010000028.1, from coordinate 22,955 downwards.
GGTCGAGCCGCTGCAGGGCATCGGTCCGCTCCGCGAACAGGTACCCGGTGGCATTCATGCTCACCGAGATCCCCGCATCCGCGCCCGCAGCCACCACCTCGCCGATGTCCTCTCGCAGCATGGGCTCACCCCCGGACAGCGACAGCCGCTGGCAACCCAGCTCACCCAGCTCCCCGATCACCCCACACAGCTCGGCGGTGTCCATCTCCTCGGTGGGCGTGGACCAGAACGAGCAGTACGAGCAGCGGCTGTGGCACTGGTTGTTGACATTGATCCGCGCGGCCACGGGCACTCGCCGGCCCAGGCGCACCTGCGCCAGGCCCGTCGCCGCCCACACCTTCTGCCGTCGCCGCATCCCTTGCTCCACACCGCGTTTGAACAAGCATAGCCGCCCAACCATGGGCTAACATGCGATCGAGGGGGAACCCGTGCACATCGCCGTCCTGCTGCCGTTGCTCGCGCTCTCCACACCCCAGCCGTCCTACGAGCCCATCTGGATCGTGGACAGCCGGGTGGAGGCCGTGGAGGCCTGCTTCGAGGAGGGGTGCGGACTGGTGGTCCGCCTGCTGCTGGAGAACAGGGGAGTAGGAGTGGATGCCTGGGAGGGTGACTTCGAATGGCGGCGGGGCGAAGAACTGCTGTGCCGGACCGAGGCAGCCTGGCACAGCGACCTGTGGAACGGCGCCCGGATGCGCGTGGACCTGTACCTCGATCACCGGACCGACTGCGAGGCTGGGCTACTCACCAGCGAAGCCGATCCGAACGCCGCGCTGGCCGAAATCGATCCCGACAGCATCCATGTGGTCATCGCCGCCCAGCGCCCCGATCCCCCGCTCCCAGCGGACTCCACGTTCCTCTACATGATGCCCCACAGCACGGTCCAGGACGTCATGGACTCGAACAAGGGCATCCGGCAATGCCTGCTCGATTCGCACGACATGCGCGAGCAGCAGTGCCGGTTCGTTCCCCTGGACATACATATCCAGCCCGATGGCACCGTCGGGCACGTTCGGGTGGACTCCGACTGCTTCACCGACGGCGGAGTCACGGTCGCCTGCATTCGCGAGGCCTTCGAGGACATCCGTTTCGATGCACTTGGCGGTCCGATGCCACATACGTCCATATGGCTGTTCAATCCCTGGGGCAGCTGACAGATGCTCCTGCCCCATCTCCTCGTCTTCTTCGCCATGGTCCTCATCGCAGGCGCGGCCAGCGCAGGCGGCGCCATCCGCATCGTCGACCAGGAGATCCAGCGCATCGGCGGCAAGAACCGCGACGACGCCCTCCTGGTCGCCAAGGCGACGCTCAGGAACCACTCGGGCCGGGACCTGTTCGCCTGGGAGGCCGACCTCGCATGGGTGCTCGCCGCGAGGGAGCTCCTCTGCGTGACCGAGGTGGCCTGGACCGGACCCATGCGTCGCGGCGAGCGTGTAGAGGTCGAATTCCGGCTGGAAGACGCCCTCGATTGCACCCAGGGCTCCCTCCCCGACTCTCCCATGGGACGCCGGCTCGCCGAGTTCGATCCCGATTTCGTCGCCATCTCGATCATCGACTCCAGCGCCGACCTCGCCGACCCACCCGAGAGCCCCACCTACCCAGGTTTCCCCTCACCGGCCCTCATCGCGGGGATCCTGTCCCAGGCCGACGACGAGGTCCGGCAGTGCCTGCGGGACTCACCAGATCTGGAAGCCATGACCTGCGGCATCACCTGGGTGACGTTCGACGTCCAGCCCGACGGCACGATCACGGACGTACGACTCACGGACGGCTGCTACACGGATCCGCAGCCCACGGCACAGTGCATCCAGCAGGCCTTCGACGATCTCCGCTTCCCCGAGATGGAAATCCCCCTCGCCCCCGTCAGCTACCCCTACCTCAACCCCTGGAGCTTCGTCCGCCGCTGACCGCCTCCGGAAAAAAAGAAAAAAGGGACGCTCATAAGTTCATAAGTTCTGGAGGGCCAAGATAGGGCCCACGCGCCATGGCTTGGGGGGAGTTTCTTATGAACTTATGAGCGTCCCTTTTTCCGATCGGCGGTCAGCGGACGGTGCGGGTGAGGCGGTAGGTGGCGATGCCGAGGGCCATGGCGAGGACGGTGGCGATCTCGATGCCGGAGACGACGAGGGCGGCGCCGAGGAGGTCGGGGCGGGCGCCCACGCCCCAGGACACGGCGAAGGTGGTGAGCATGAGCTCGCGCAGGCCGATGCCGCGGGCCGTGGCCGGGAGCGAGCAGGCCAGGACGGTGGCGGTGATGACGAGGAGGTCGGCGGGGGTGAGGGCGGGCCCGGAGACCGCAGCGATCACCAATGCGTAGAGTCCAACCGAGCAGCTCACCGACAGGGCCGCGAATGCCACGGCCGCCAGGATGGAGCCCAGCCGGCCCCCGATCCCCACGCGTACCAGCACTACCACGAGCGTGAGAACGCCTCCGCACACCAGGACGGCCACCAGCGTGTGCCCGGCGTGCAGCGCGGTCATCAGCGCGGTGACCGCCACGAGCACGGCCAGCTGCAGCACCATGGCCGCCAGCCGGGTGAACACGCCGGTCGCGGCGGGCACACCCGCCCGGCGGTGCAGGGCCATCACCCGCAGGGCGTCGCCGAACTTGAACGGCAGCAGGGACTTCAGCGGTGCGTACTCCACGGTGATGCCCAGCAGCGTGCGGAAGCGCACGCGCTGCCCGGCCGCGGCCAGCGATCCCCGCCAGCAGCCCACGTCCCCCACGAGATCCCGCAGCAGCAGCAACCCCAGCCCCAGGACCAGCACGCCCACCGGCACCTCGGTCAGCGCAGACGCCGTGGCCCCGAGGTCGGCGCGCACCAGCACGGCCACCAGCACCAGCAGGCTGACCGTGGGCGCGACCCACGGCTTGAGCCAGCGCAGGGACGGCAGCTGGCCGCCCTCCACGAAGTCCTCCAGCCAGCGCATGGTCAACGCCCGCCCCCGACCGCCATGCGCGCCAGTCGCGCCGCGGTCAGCACGCTCGTTCGCACCGGCGACCCGGCCAGCGTGGGGTAGGCCTCGCACGGGGTGAAGCAGCCCCCACACGCCAGTGACAGCACGTCCTCCCGCGCAGCGCGCACCTCGTCCGATCCCCACACCCCGGCCACGTCGAACCCGCACCCCCGCAGGTCGGCCAGCGGCCGGTCGTACACGTGGCAGGGGTACAACGTCCCGTCAGCGGCGATGAATGCCCCACCGTGCAGCGCGTGGCAGGGGAGCCCCAGCGACTCGCCGGCCACCACCGCTTGCTTGTGCGCCAGGAACGCGGCCTCCATCAGGTCCACGGGCGAGCGGGGCGGCAGCCGCCGGCGCAGGTGCTCGCGCACCAGGGCCACGTCCTCCGCAGCCGCCTCGCCGGCCTCGTTGCCGAAGAAGTGGGCCGAGTGCTGCACCAGGTTCCAGTGCCAGCGCCGGTCGCGGAACGCGCCGATCTCCCAACACAGCGCCTCGCGCAGCTCGTCCAGGGCCGCGCGGTTATCCGGCCCGACCGTGGTGCCGATGTACACCTCGACCCCGCGCATGGCGTCCAGCCGCCGGAACGTCTCCACCGCGCGCTCGAACGATCCCTCCCGCCCCCGCAGCCGGTCATGGACCGACGGCGGTCCGTCCACGCTGACCGTCACCACCAGATCCACACCGGGCCGTGCCCGCCGCACCTTCTCCGCGCACGCGACCACGCGGTCTCCGAACCAACCACTGGTGGGGAAGTGCAGGACCGCGAGCCGCGGCGTGTTCGCCAGCACCGCGTCGAACACGGCCTCGATGTCGCCGCGCACGAACGGTTCCCCCCCGGTCAGGTCCAGCCACGCCAGCTGCGGCATGGCCGCCAGCAGCCGCCCGATCTCGTCGGCCGCCAGCTCCTCCCCCGACTCCATCTCCCACGTGCGACAGGTCCGGCAGCGCAGGTTGCAACGCCGGGTCAGCGCCAGCACGAGCCGCCGCGGCGTGGCCGGCCTGCGCAGCCACGTGGGCGCCACCGCCCACACCACGCCCGCCGCAGCCCGTATCCTCACGCGCGCACCCGCTCCAGCCGGCCGGTGACCATGCGGCGCAGCACGCGCACGCCGTCGCGCACCGTGCCGAACCCGGACGCGCCGCCGCCCCGCTCCGACCGGGTGACCGGCACCTCGATCACCCGTCCCCCGCGCCGCAGCACGTGCAGGGTCAGCTCGGTCTCGATCTCGTAGCGCACGGCCCGCAGCTGGCCCAGGTCGAGGGCCAAGCGCCGCACCACCCGGAACCCGGCCTGGGTGTCGGTGATGCGGGAACGGTACAGCAGGTTGAACACCCCGGTCAGGGTCACGTTGCCCAGCCGATGCAGGGGCGTGATCGACCCGCCCCGCAGTGTGCCGAGGAAGCGCGAGCCGATGACCATGGCCACGTCCGGCGTCAGCGCGTCGAGCAGCAACGGGATCTCCGCGGGATCGTCCTGGCCGTCCGCGTCGATGAACAGCAGCAGCTCACCGCGCGCCGCCCGGATCCCCTCCCGCAGCGCCACCCCCTTGCCCCGGTTGGGCTGAAGCCGCAGCACCTCGGCATCAGCGCCCTCGGCCGCACCAAAGGTCCCGTCCGTGGACCCGTCGTCCACCACCAGCACCTCGGTCCCCGGCGGCGAAGCCGCCCGCACCCCCTCGACCACCTGCGCGATGGTCCCCACCTCCTGGTGGGCGGGGATCACGATCGTCAGCGGCACTGGGTCCATCACGTCTCCCGAGCGACACAGTCTAGCCTGCAATCGGTGACGCGGGGCGACCGGGCGATCCCTTGATCCCGCGTCTATTTGTGCGAAGCTTGGGACATGGGAGCGCGGGAGGATCACACGGCTGGGGACGGATTCGCCGACCTGACGAGGGGGCAGCGCCGGGTGGTGCTGTGCCTGGTGGCCGGGATCCTGATCCTGTCCGCGGTGCGCTTCGACGGGCCCACGCGGGGGTACTGGGACACGTACATCGCGGTGCCGGCGATGTTCATGGCGGGTCAGCCCGTGGACCTGGTGCGCATCGACGGCACACCCCGCTTCCACTACGAGCTCAAGGGGCGGATCCCGGACGACACCTACGACCCGCGGCCGGGCAGCTACGGCATCGCGTCCAAGGATCAGCGCATCGGCGCGGCCATCCTGTTCGCGGCCCCGTTCTCGATCCTGAACATGGCCGCCTTCCGCTGGCTGTACGCCGCGTCCTGGGCGCTGATGTTCCTGCTGGCGTTCCTGTCGCTGCGGCGCCTGGTGGACGGCTTTGCCGCGCCCCTGGCCGGCGCGCTGGTGCTGGTGCTCAACCCGTTCTCGCTGTACCTCGACCGGCTCAACGGCAACCAGCTGGGCCTGTTCGTGCTGGTGCTGCTGTGGTTCCTGATCACGGAGAAGCGGCCGGTATGGGCGCTGGCCGGGGTGGTGTACGGCGTCGCCGGCGGGATCCGCAACGAGGCGATCATCCTGGCGCCGCTGTTCGTGGCGTTCATGATCCACCGCTCGGCCACGTGGCAGGCGTTCACGCGCCACCTGCTGGTCTTCGGCGCGGGCGCGCTGCTGGCCATCCTGCCGGTGCTGGTGTGGAACGACTACGCGTACGGCCAGATGCTGATCCACCCGTCGCAGGTGGCCCACCTGGAGGGGTACCGGCCCACGTTCACCCACCAGTGGTTCGGCTCGACCTTCGAGTTCAACGGGCTGCTCAACGCGCCCTTCCACGACCGGGTGGTACGCACACCCCACTACGCGTTCCCCACGTTCGTCACCTGGCCGCTGATCACGGTGCGCTCCCTGGGCGTGGTGCTCAGCGGCGCGGCCCTGATCGGCCTGGCCGCGCTGGCGGAGCGCCGCCGCTTCGAGGCCCTGGCCCTGCTGTACTGGTACGTGATCGTGGCGCTGCTGTTCCTGTTCCAGGAGAACTGGGAGGAGCTCAAGCAGACGTTCATGGCCCTGCACCTGTTCCCCGTGGCCGCGTTCGTGGCCGCGGGCGTGCGCTGGGTCACCGAGGGCTGGACCGACTGGCGGCGGTGGGGGGTGTTGGCCGCGACCGTGCTGTTCCTGGTGGGCAGCATGCTGGCCCAGCGCAGCCACCACTACCCCGTGGACGAGCGCTGGTACGAGCGCTTCCCCCACGCCGCGGCCAACGACTCGGGGCTGCCGGAGCTACCCGAGCACCTGCGCAAGGACTGGCAGTTCTTCTACACGCGGGAGACCGTCGCCGAGGTGGAGCGGGAGCACGACCGGCTGACCACCCCCCTGCCGTGGCCCGCGCTGTACCGCATGCCCCACGTGCCCGACGGCGAGGACCTGCACCGGCTGCGCCACGAGCCCTCGCGCCGGCGCCACCGGACGCTGGCCATCTGGAGCTACATCTACGAGTGAGCTGGCAGCTCGACGAGCACCGCGCGCACCGGTGAGCCATCGGCCCCCTGGATCCGCAACGGCAGGCAGATCAGCTCGTAGCGGCCGGGCTCGACCGCGGCCAGGTCCGCGCCCTCCAGCAGCAGTATCCCCTCCCGCATCAGCGCGAAGTGGGCGGGGAAGGCGTCGTCGCCGTATCGATCCAGGCTGATGTAGTCCAGGCCCACCAGCCGCACGCCCGCGTCCACGCAGGCCCGGGCCGCGTCCTCGGCCACGTACACGTAGTCCGGTGTGAACTCGCCGCTGCGGCAGCGGGCGGTACGCGAGTTGTCCGAGCGGAACAGCACCGCGTCCCCCCGCTGCAGGCCCGCGCCCGCCACGTGCTCGGCGTGCACCGCGTCCGCGTCCCCCACGTCGACCACCACCGCGGGCAGCAGGAAGTCCCCGGCCGGCCGCTGATCCAGGGTGTGGCCGTCGGCCAGGAAGTGCACGGGCGCGTCCAGGTGGGTGCCCGAGTGGGCGCTCATGTGCAACATCGACTCGTTGCAGATGTCCCCCCCGGCCAGGGTCATGCGCATGGCCCGCCGGAAGGATTCCCCGCCGGGGTACGTGATCGACTGGTCCCCCAGTCGCACGGAGATGTCGTGGACCCGGGGCCGCGGTGGGATGCGATTCATCGGACCTCCCGTCACGGACGCGTCCGGTCGAGCGCCCGACCGGGACATGCTACACGCGACGTGCGAGGATGGCGCCCATGAGCGATCGCGACGAGCTTCGAGTGACCATGGTGCGCTGCTCGACCCTGCTGCTGCAGTGGCGGGGCCGGGCCCTGCTCACCGATCCGTGGTTCGGCATGCGCGTGTGGGCGATGCCCTGCCTGCAGCGTCCGGGCCTGTGCCCCGGCGATCTCCCCCGGCTGGATGCCGCGCTGGTGTCCCACCTGCACCCCGACCACTTCGACCGCCGCGCGCTGGGCGAGCTGGCGCCACCCCAGGTGCTGGTGCCCGCCGGGTCCGCGGCCGCCATGGGCGGGTCGCTGGAGCCGGGGTGGCGCGAGCTGTCGCCGGGGGACGAGGCCGAGGTGGCCGGGATCCCCGTGCACGCGGTGCGGGGACCCCACACGCGGCCTGGCCCCGAGGAGATCAACTTCGTGCTGCAGCTGCCGAACCTGGGCCCGGTGTTCTTCGGGGGCGACGCCCGGCTCGACCAGGATGTGCTGCGAGAGGTGCACGACCGCTTCGGATCGTTCCGCCTGGCCATGTTGCCGGTGGGGGGTACCCGGATCCTGGGTCGCCGCACGGTGATGTCGCCCAGGGACGCGGTCGTGGCCGCGGACCTGCTGCAAGCCCGCGAGGTGATCCCGATCCACGAGGGCGGCATCTGGCTCAGCGCGCCGCCCCTGTCCTACCATCCGGGTCGCGCACGCCGCTTCGCCGAGCTGATGCGCGGGAAGTGGCAGGCCGGCCGGGCCGCGGTGCTGCAGCCCGGGGAGTTCGTGACGATCAGGCCCTGACCAGGAACGACCCGATGGCCAGGGCGTCGACGCGGCGCTCGCGCACCATGCGGATCGCGTCCTCGGGGGAGCACACGATCGGCTCGCCGTGCACGTTCATCGAGGTGTTGATCAGCGACGGCACGCCGGTGCGCTCGTGCACCCGCGCCAGGATCCGGTGGAACCCAGGCGACGTGTCGGCGTGCACCACCTGCGGCCGCGCCGTGCCGTCCACGTGCACCACGGCCGGGGAGAGCCGCTTCATGGCCTCGGAGCAGTGGAAGGTGACGGTCATGAACCGCGCGGCGTGAGACACGCCGGGCCCGTAGTCGGTGAAGCAGTCGGCCGCGTGCTCGGCCAGGGTGGCGGGCGCGAACGGCATGAACTCGGACCGGCCGAGGCGACGGTTGAGCCAGTCGTTGACCGTGGGATCGGCCGTGTGCACCAGGATGCTGCGGTGCCCCAGGGCGCGGGGGCCGTACTCCATGGGGCCGGTGACGCGGGCCACCGCGAGGCGATCGAGCAGCAGGTCGGCCACGCGGGCGTCGATGTCCCCGCACCGCTCGTGGGCCAGGCCGGAGCGCTCCAGGGCCGCGCCGATGGCATCGTCGTCGTACGCCGGCCCCAGGTAGGCGTGGGGCATGGGGCGCGGGCCGAGGGGATCCAGGGACGCGGCGTGGACCAGGGCCGCTCCCCCGGCGATGCCCTGGTCGGTCATGGCCGGGTGCACGAACAGGCCGTCCACCGCGGGCAGGTGCCACAGGCGCTGGTTGAGCAGCACGTTGGCGAACACGCCCCCGGCCAGTACCACGTGCCGCAGCCCGGTCTCGTCGAGGCCGCGCTGCACGTGCCGCACGATCACGTGCTCCAGCCGCGCCTGGGCCGCGGCCGCCACCTGCTCGCGGGTGAACTCGCGCAGGCGGCGACAGGGCCCGCTTCGCCGCGACCGGTTCCGGGCCGGCGCCAGGCGGAACTCCGTATCGTCCGCCTGCAGCCCGAACAGCGCCTCCATGAGGGGGTAGGCGGGCCGCGCGTCCCCCTGCGCGGCCAGGCCGGTGACCTTGCCCGCGTGCATCACGTGGAAGCCCAGCAGCTGGGTGATCTCGCCGTAGAACTGGCCCGGGGAGTGCTCGGCCGAGGAGCCCCACAGCGGCTCCACCCCGGCCGCACCGCAGCGGAAGGTGCGGGCCGACCAGCCATCACCCAGGTTGTCGATGGACACGGCCAGGGCCTCGCCGAAGCCCGAGGTCAGCCAGGCGGAGTACGCGTGGGCGGTGTGGTGGTCGACCAGGGGCACCGGGCGGCCGAAGCGACGACGCAGCGCGGATGCGCTTACCCGCTCCACGTGGCGTGCCAGCGGTCCACCGTGGCGCAGCCGGGCCTGCAACGCGGTCCACGAGCGGTGGCGCGCGCCGAACAGGTCGTGCTCCCCCAGCAGGGGCTTCTCGCCGGCCACCCGCGGCAGGAAGTGGTAGCGGTTGCCCGCGACCACGGCATCCACCTGCTCGATCCCCACGCCGGCGATCTCGAGCACCGCGTCCACCGCGCGCGCCGGGAATCCGGGCTGGAACTTGCGCCGGGTCAGCCGCTCCTCGGCCACGGCCGCCACGATGGCACCATCCTCGACCAGGGCGGCGTTGGCGTTGGTGTCCTCGTGGATCCCCAGGATCCGGGTCACGGAGCGGGCTCCGCCGGGGCGCCACGGCGCAGCATCCAGCAGGGGATGCCTGCGCCGAGGTTGAATGCCGTGGCCACGGCCAGCACCAGCGGCCAGCGGATGCTGGTGCCCAACACCCAGGCCACGCAGAAGCACGACAGCGGGATGATCAGCAGGCCCAGGGCCGTGCCCACGGCCAGGCGCACGGCCCGCGACCAGTGGGGGGCCACCAGCTCGGCGATGAACGCGCCGGGCAGCACGAAGGCGTACACCACGGCGAGCAGCTGCAACAGGATCATCGGGATCCCATCTTGCCAGCTGCGAGCGTCGAAGCCAGCCCCAATACTGCGGTGCGTGCCAGCGGGCGCACCCGCGCGGTGCGGTTGAGCAGCAGCCGACCCAGCTTGACCGCGGTGCGGGGCCGCAGCCAGAAGCGGCGCACGAACTGCTGGTACATGGGCTGCAGCTCGTGGGGCGGCAACGAGCCGTGGTCCAGGACCACGTCCTGCAGGAACCCGTAGCGGGACCAGTCACCGGTGGTGACCCAGCCCTCCGCGTGGGCGGTGTCCCACAGGTCCGTGCCCGGGTACGGGGTGAGGAAGGACAGCTGCAGGTAGTCGGGATCGACCTCGCGAACCAGGTCGAAGGTGCGCTGCACGTCCGCGCGGGTCTCGCCCGGCACGTTGACGATGGCGAAACCCATGGTGGACAGGCCGGCCTCCCGGGCCAGGGCAAAGCCCTGCAGCACCGCCTCGCGGCTCACCCCCTTGGCCAGGAAGGTGCGGCCGTGCTCCGACCCGGTCTCGATGCCCATCTCCACGCGCACGCAGCCCGCGGCGCGCATGCGCGCCAGCAGCTCGGCGTCGACCATGTCCGGCCGGGTCAGGCAGATCCAGCGCTGGCGGCGCTGCAGCCCGCGACGGAACACCTCGTCACAGAGGTCGAGGACCCAGCGCCGGTCGGTGGTGAACGTGTCGTCCACGAACGACAGGAAGTCCATGCCGTGCACCCGCTGCACCTGGTCCATCTCCTCGACCACCGAAGACACGGAGCGGTACCGCATGCGGTGGCCGAACATGGCAGGCACGGCGCAGTACACGCAGTCGCAGGGGCAGCCCCGCATGGCCAGGATGGTGGAGAAGCGGTCCGAGTCCGGGCAGCGGTAGCAGCGCATGGGCAGCAGGTCGCGCGTGGGCACGGCCAAGCCGTCCAGGTCGTCGATGGCCGGGGCGATGCCCGTGTCGACCACGGCGCCGTCCGGGCCTCGGAAGGCCAGCCCGGGGATGTCGGCGAGATCCCCTCCCCCGTCCAGTGCAGCCAGCAACGCGGGCAGGGTGCGCTCCCCCTCGCCGCGAGCCACCACGTCGATGGCGGGGTGCTCGGCCAGGGTCTGCTCCGGCAGGAAAGTGACGTGGGGGCCGCCGACCACGATCCGGACGTCGGGCAGGCGCGCACGCAGCGCCGAGGCCAGCTCGCCCACCAACGGCATCGTCGGGGTGGTGGCGGTCATGCCGACCAGCGCGGGCCGGTACGCCACGGTCGCGGTCACGGCCTCGTGCACGCCCCAGCCCTCGGCGTTGGCGTCGACGATGCTCACCCGGTGGCCGGCCGCGCGCGCCGCGGCCGCGAGGTACGCCAGGCCCAGGGGCGGCCCGACCGAGGTCTGGGCGATGCGCCGCACGGCGCGCTGGAAGCCGGGGTGGAGCAGTACCAGGTCCATGGACTCAGTTCTTCCAGGGGATGACCGGGCCGGCAAGCTCGATCTCGTCGGGGCCCACGGTCCCGGTCCACAGGTGGACCCGATCCGCGCCGATGTTCTGCTCCAGGGCCACGCTCAGGCCTCCGGACGGTACGCGCACGCGGACCACGAGGGCGGCCGAGCCGACCACCTCCAGATCGCCACAGCGTTCCTCTTCCCCCAGCAGCGTGAACAGGGCCCAGCAGCGCTGCACGGCCAGGCGCTCGTCCCGCGGCTCCTTCCACTCCTCGCAGCTCGCCTCGACCCGCGGGCAGTCGCGGTAGAGCACCACGGCTGACACGTCGTCCGAGCGGCCCGCGTACACCTGAAACGGGCAGGGCTCCCATGCGGTGAGCACGCGGTCGAGGACCTGGACCACGTCCGGCTCGGTGAGATCGAGGTGCGGCGCCTGCCGGGTGTGCCGGACCAGCGTGCCTCCCCCGAGGGGATCCGCGTTCAGATCGATCTCGAGGGTCACCGGCGGTCCCTGCGGCGGGGGCTCTCCGGGCAGCCAGCCCCAGGGTCGCGGTTCCAGCGGCAGGCCTGGCGACGCCAGGGTACGGAACACGGCGGCCAGCTTGGCGGGGGCGAGGAACGGCCCGTTGTGGGACAGCCCGCCGAGGTCGGGCCACGGGGCCAGGGCGGTGGCCTCCTCTCGTGCTCCGCGGACCGCATGGGGCCACTCGGGCGTGACGCCCGGTTCGATGCAGATGTAGCGCTCGTCCTGCGGCACGCGCCAGTCGGTCAGCTGGCGGGCGCCCACCTGCAGCCCGATGGCCAGGGCCACGATCACGGGGACGCCGACCCGGGGACGCCGTCCCGCCCACGCCAGGCCTCCGACGCTCCACGCCGCGACCGCGGCGAACACGATCAGCATCACCCACATCTTGTTGACGATGTCCCAGCCCTCCTGGAACGCCAGGCCGGTCATCACCACAGGCGCCCACAGGATCCAGAACGCCGCGGTCCGGCGCGACCGCCACCACAGCGCCACCACGCCGGCCAGCGCGGCCGCGGCCAGCACCGTGCCCAGGTGGTCGGCGAGGTGCAGCGGCCACCAGGCGAACATGGGCAGCGGGTTGTACGGCGTGCGAACGACGTGGTCGTGGAACGGCCAGTTCAACAGCCCCTCGAACATGAAGTCGTGGTCGAGGAAGCGGTAGGGGAACGGCAGGAACAGCTCGTTGCTCTCGAAGCGCAGCACCGACCCCAGCGCGAGGTGGTGGTGCAGGGCGATGGGGATGCTGGTGACACCGAACGCGGCCGTGAGCGCCCCCACACCCCGCCAGCCCGCCCGCGAGTAGCGCGCGGCCAGCAGCATGGCCGGCAGCGCGGGCAGCATCACGTGGCGCATGGCCACCACCAGGCCGAACAGCACGCCGGCCACGGCCCAGCCGCGGCCGCGCGCCGCCGCGAAGGGCACCACCGAGCAGCCGAAGGCCAGGGTCAGCAGGTTCTCGTCGACCATGGGCAGGGACAGGGCGTAGGGGTTGAGCGCCAGCACGGCCAGCCCTACCCAGCCCCAGGCGCGGCCGCCCCCGGTCCACGCGCCGATGGCATGGCCACCCAGGGCCAGCATGGCGCCGCACAGGCCGAACAGCAGCCGGAAACCCAGCCCCTGGAACAGCACGGCGAACGCGGCCAGCACGCCCACGTTGCCCAGGCGGGCGTCCTGCACGTTGTCGCGCAACAGGTCGATGTCCGGCGGCACCTCGGACATGGGCGCCACGTGGCCGGCCGCGGCATAGGCGGTGCGGAACATGCACGACTCGCTCACGCCGGACCGCTCGTCGCAGGTGAGGAACCACAGCAGGCCGACCGCGGCCGCGGCCGCGAACACCGGGGCAGCCGCGCGCAGGCTGGCCCGCACGGCGTCGAGGTCCACACCCCGTCGGCGCCACACGAGCACCGACACGACCGAGCTGAGCAGGGAAGCGAGGATCAGGGTGCCCCAGCCGATCCGGATCCCCGTGGCCAGGCAGGCATACAGCGCCAGGGTCGGTACCACGCCGCAGCCCCAGGCGAGCGCGACCAGCGCCAGGCCCACGCCGGTCACGGTGGTGCCGGATTCGCGACGCGCGATCCCGCCGTGCACGCAGGCCGCAGCCAGGCCGCCCGGAACGGCCAGCAGCACCAGCCCGGCGACGCTGCCGGCGATGAACAGCAAGGACTCCATGGGCTCCCGCGGGGGGCGTATCCGCCCGCGGTCCCACGTTAGCACGCTCGGGCACGCGCCCGGCGGACTTGGCGTACGCGCGCAGGATGGGTATTCATACGGGTCATGGCGCGAGCTGAGGCGGTCACCCTGATGTTCTCCGGCGGCGTGGACTCCACGACCGCCGCCGTGCTGCTGACGCGGGACTACCGCACCGTGCACCTGCTGTCGTTCGGCAACGGCTACGGCCACTACAAGCTCGACCGCACGGCCCGCCGCGCAGACGAGCTACGGGGGCGCTACGGGGACTGCTTCGAGCACGAGGTGGTGTCGATCAAGCCGCTGTTCGAGCAGCTGGTGGTGCGACACGCCGCCTCGGAGTACCGGCGATGGGGCTCGGGCTTCATCTGGTGCCTGGGTTGCAAGCTGGCGATGCACGCCCACAGCGTCCTGTACAACCTGCGCCACGGCATCGACGTGATGGCGGACGGCTCGTCCGCGGCCACCTCGGAGATGGTGGAGCAGATGCCCGTGGCGGTCGAGCGCATCCGCGGCTTCTACGGCGAGTACGGCGTGCGGTTCGAGACGCCCGTGTACCACCTCGACCGGGAGGAGGAGATCAACTTCCTGCGCGGCCAGGGCCTGCGCCTGGGCATCCGCGTGGGTGACCGCTTCCTGCGGATCCAGCCCAAGTGCCGCCCCGGCGAGCTGTACTACATGCCCTACGTGGTGTTCGGCCGCCGTCCGCACCACCCCGAGGACGTGGTGGCGGCCTACATCGACGACAAGCTGGTGCAGGCGCGGGAGTTCATCGCGCGGTGCTGCCAGGACGAGGGTATCCCCCACCCGTGACCGCGCCGATCCGACCCGACGCCACGCGCATCGCCCGCTGGCTGTGCTCCGACCGGGTGGTGGACGACCGCGCGCGGGTGCTGTCGTGGCACAACCCCGACCACCCCGGCTACCCGTACGCCGAGGCTGCGGGGCTGTGGCTGTCGTGGGCCGCCTGGCGACACGAGACCGACCAGCACGGACCCGACCAGGCCCTGGTGGAGGCCGTGGCCGCGCGGGTGCTCGACGAGATCGAGGAGCGGGGTGGGGCCGGTCGGGGGGACCGACTGTACCTGCTGGACACCTGCGTGGTGCTCGATGGACTGGCCCGCGTGGCGGTGAGCCACGACGTCCGCCCCCCCGACCCGGCCGGCACCATCCAGCTCGTCGCCCGCTTCGTGGCCCGTCAGACCCCCGTGTGGCCGGCCGAGGAGCGGACCACGCGCTGGTCGGTGGTGTGGGGGCCCCACCACCTGCGCAGCGCCGGTCTGCTCCGGCGCGCCGCGTCCGTGCTCGTGGACGGCGAGCTGGCCGATCTGGCCGGTGAGATCGGCGCACTGGCCACGGGCCAGTCCCTCCCGGACCCGGCCTACGTGCACGCCCACGCATACGCCGTGGAGGGTGCGCTGCTGCTGGGCTCCTATCCTGGCCCCGCTGGCGACCTCGACGTGCCCGCCGAGGTGGCCGGGCTCGTCGCGCTGCAGGACGGTGACGGTTCACTGCCCGCATGGACCGACGGCACGGGCGGCGCGCGCGGGGACGCGACCGCCCAGGCGGCGCGGCTGTGGGCGCTGCTGGATCCAGACCGGTTCGCCGGACCGCTCGACCGCGCGCTGACCCACCTCGCGGCTAGTCAGGGCGACGCCGGCGGCGTCCCCTACGACGACGAGCACGACGACCACAACACCTGGGCCACGGTGTTCGCCGACCAGGCCACGACCTGGTCCCGTCCGGGCGCCACCCGCCCCCGTCCGGAAGCCCTGATCTAGTGTCCGAGCCCGGCGCCGTGCTCGGCATCTGGGACGGACACGAGGCCGCGGTGGCGCTGGTGCACGAGGGCCGGCTGGCGTTCGCCCTGTCCGAGGAGCGCCCCTCCCGTCGAAAGCGACACAGCGGCTTCCCCGATCAGGCGCTGGACGCATGCCTCCGGTGGGCCGCCCGCAAGGGCGTGCAGGTGACCGCCGTGGCCCTGGCCGGGCGCTGGGGTCGGGCGCCTCCGCGGCTGGCCGAGCGCATGTACGCCGCCACCAATCCCCACCGCGACCCGCTCTCCACGACCAGCTCGCTCTTGCGGGGGTGGGAGAACACGCTGCCCGACCACCCGGTGGCCAGGCGCATCGAGGCTGCAGCGGGACGACGGGCGGTCGCGCGCCACGTCCACCGGGCGCTGGGACGACGCGTCCCGCTGGTGCCGGTCGGGCACCACCGCGCCCACGCCCACGCCGCCATGCTGGCCCCGGCCCACGCGGACGCGCTCGTGATCACCTGGGACGCCTATGGCGAGGGGCTGGCCGCCACCTGTCGCGGCGCCGAGGATCCCGAGACCGTGCTGGCAGCGCTGACCCACGAGGCGGGCGTGGCCCGGCTGTGGGGGGCGCTCACCGTGGCGCTCGGCTTCCGAGAGGGGGACGAGGGCAAGGTCATGGGCCTGGCCGCGCGGGGTCGGGCCGCGACCGTACGCGACCGGGTCCGCGATCTGTTCGAGGTCGTGCACGGCGGCCCCCGGCTCCGAAGTCCCCTCGGCCGCGCTGCGGTGCACGCGCTGCTGCGGGGGCAGGCGCGAGAGGACGTGGCCGCCGGGCTGCAGGCTGCCACGGAAGAGCTTGTCGGTGGCTGGATCGGCCGGCTGCTGGCGGCGAACCCGCATCGCGAGCACCTGGCCCTGGGCGGAGGACTGTTCGCCAACGTGGTGCTGACCGGGGCGCTGGCGCGTCAGCGCGGTGTACGCTCGCTGCACGTGTTCGGCGCCATGGGGGACGGCGGGCTGGCCGCAGGGGCGGCGCGCGCGGTCCACCGGGC
The DNA here is from genome assembly GCA_964639985.1 of uncultured Rickettsiales bacterium. Classification (GTDB taxonomy): domain Bacteria; phylum Myxococcota_A; class UBA796; order UBA9615; family CAYRNR01; genus CAZXHG01. The sequence goes on along the minus strand of CAZXHG010000028.1, from coordinate 6,729 downwards.
GCCCACCGGGCGTGAGGTGGCGCCGTGCGCCGATCTCTACGTGGGCTACGAGCTGGACGAAGCGCAGGCACTGCGCGCCGTGCAGCGGGCGGGGCTGGCCGCCCGGCGCGTGGACCGCCCCGCGGTCAGCGCCGGCGCGCATGTGGCCGCCGGGCGCGTGGTGTGCCGATACTGCGGCCGTGACGAGTTCGGCCCCCGGGCGCTGGGGCACCGCTCCATCCTGTTCCGGGCCGACTCCCCTGCGCTGGTCGACCGGGTCGGTCGTGCCCTGGGGCGGGACCGCAGCATGCCCTTCGCGCCGGCGCTGCAGGAGGAGGACGTGGGCCTGCTGGCCACGGACGTGGCCCCGGAGGCGCTCACCACCATGACCGTCGCGGTACCTGCGAGCGAGACGCTGCGACGGCAGTCCCCGGCCGCGGTACACGTGGACGGCAGCGTCAGGCCGCATCTCGTGCGGCGAGACACGTCACCGGGCCTGTGGACGGTGCTCGACCGTCAGCGGCACGCCGGCGCTCCGCCGGTGGTGATCAACACCAGCTTCAACCGCCACGGCGAGCCCATCGTGTTCTCGCCCGATGACGCGGTGCACACCTTCGTGCGCACCGGCCTGGACGTGCTGCAGCTGGGGAATCTGGAGGTCGTGCGAAGCCGAGGCGCGGATTGTCGACCGCCCCTGGAGCGGGCAAGATGAGGGCTCCCGGATCGAGGAGAGGATGCGCGTAGCGTTCTTCCAGGCCGCGCTGACCCACAAGCGCTTCAACGAGAACTTCTCGGTGGTGGACCGCCACTTCGGGGTGTTCCCCGACGTGGGCATGGCCACGGCCGCGGCCGTGGCCCGCGGCTGGGGCGCCGAGGTACGGATCTGGGACGCGTACGCGGCCGAGCAGTCCATGGACTCGGTGGAGGCGGAGATGCGGGCCTGGGGCCCGGATCTGCTGGCCACGGCCTTCCACTCCGTGCCCACGGTACGGGACGCGCTGCGCTGGGCCCGCGTCCTGCGCAACCGGCTGGACGCGCCCGTGCTCGTCGGCGGCCACGAGGCCGGCCGCTACCCGGCCGAGGTGATGGGCTGGCCCGCGGTCGACTACCTGCTGCAGGGCCCGGCCTCGGTCACCCTCCCTCCCCTGCTCGACGCGCTGCAGCGGGGCGGCGGACTGGACCGCGTGCAGGGCCTCGCGTGGCGCGACGGCGACGACGTCCGCTTCAACCCCGCGCCCGAGGACCCGCCGCTCGACGGCGAACCGGTGCCGGCGCGGGACCTGCTGCGTAACGACCTGTACTACTCCCACGTCACCCAACGCGGCCTGTACACGGTGCTGCTGACGTCCCGGGGCTGTCCGTTCCAGTGCGCCTTCTGCGCCGTGGCCGGCAGCGGTCACCACCCCCGTGGCGTGGACGAGGTCGCGGACGAGATGCAGGCCTGCATCGACGACCTGGGCATCCACGAGTTCGACATCTTCGACCCGCTGCTGCTGCACGATCGGCGGCGGGCCCTGGACCTGTGCGCGGAGATCAGCCGCCGCCGGCTGGACCAGGAGTGGGCCTGCCGCTCGCGCCTCGACGACGTGGACGCCGAGCTGTTGCGGGCGATGGCCGATGCGGGCTGCAAGCGCATGTACGTGGGCATCGAGTCCGGCGATCCGGAGGTGGCCGCGCGGATCAACAAGCGGCTGGACCTCGACCGCGTCCCCGAGCTGCTGCACCTGATCCGGGACCACGGCATCCGGCCGCTGGGGTTCTTCCAGCTGGGCCTCCCGGGCGAGACCCTGCAGTCGGCGCGACGCACCATCCGCTTCGCCCTGGACCTGCCCCTGGACTACGCGCAGTTCATGCGCACCATCGCCAAGCCGGGCTCGGAGCTCGAGCAGCTGCTGCTGGAGCGGACCGGCACCGACCCGTGGCGAGATTACGTGGCCGGTCGGCGCAACGACTCCCGGCTGCCCACCCCGTGGACCGACCTGCCGTCGCACACCGTGGACGCGCTGGTCCGGGAGGCCTACCTCCGCTACTACCTGCGGCCCCGCACCATGGGCCACACCCTGCGCATGGCGCGCAGCCTGCCCGAGGCGGCCCGGTACGTGCGCGTGGGGCTGGCCATGCTAACGCGCGGCGCGGACGGCTGACAGGTCCCCGACTGTGCTAGGCTGATCGGGATTCCAGCCTGGAGGAATGCATGCGCCCCATCTCCCTGTCCTGCCTGCTGCTCGCCCTGCTGTTCGGCCTGACCCTCACGCCTGGCTGCGACGGCGGCGGCAACGAACAGTTCGGCATCGGCGATCCCAGCGACGACGACGACGACGACAACGACGACGCGACCGACGACGACGACACCGGCGACGACGACGACACCGCCGACGACGACACCGGCGACGACGACACCGGCGACGACGACACCGGCGGCGATGACGACGACACCACCGGCGACGACGACGACAGCACCGGCAGCGGCGAGCCCATCGAGGGCAGCGTGATGACCGACGAGATCGAACCCACCAGCGAAGCGCCGTGGACCATCGTGCTGCAGGTGTACGCGGACGTGGACTTCGAGCCCAAGACCGGGCCCACGGGCAAGCCGCTGCAGGAGCTGACGATGCAGGTCAAGGCCCTGCCCGCGGACTTCGTGGCCATGTACGACGAGGGGATCGCCGTGGGCGTGGTCGCCTACCTGGACGACAACGGCTCGGGTGGCATGGACGACGGCGACCTGATCGGCTGGTACGGCGACTTCGTGGCCGCTCCGGCGACCGAGGTCGACATCAAGCTCAACACGCTGCTGGAGTAGGCCCTACCCCCGCCGCAGGCGCCAGACGCGCACGAGCGCCTCGGCGATGATCCCGGCCGACATGCTGGACTCGCCCGTGCGGCGCCCCTCGAACGTGATCGGGATCTCACACACGCGAAACCCGTGCTGCAGCGCCCGCCAGGTGAGCTCGATCTGGAAGGCGAAGCCCCGCGCGCCGACCGCGTCGAGGTCGATGGTCTCCAGCACCTGCCGGCGGAAGCACTTGAAGCCGCCGGTCATGTCCATGAAGTCCAGGCCGAGCACGGCCCGGGCGAAGAGGTTGCCGCCCCGGCTGAGCACGTTGCGGTGGATGCTCCACGCGGCCGTGCCGCCGCCGCGCATGTAGCGGCTGCCGAGCACCAGGTCCCACTCCTCGGAGGTGCGCACGAACTCGGGCAGGTAGCGCGGGTGGTGGGAGAAGTCCGCGTCCATCTCCATGATCAGGTCGTAGTCGCGCGCCAGGCCCCAGCGGAACCCGTCCAGGTAGGCCGTGCCCAGGCCGAGCTTGCCACCGCGGTGCATCACGTGCACGCGCTCGTCCGCGCCGAACACCCGCTCCACCTCCGGCCCGGTACCGTCCGGCGAGGCGTCGTCGACCACCAGCAGGTGGGCGCCGGGGGCGACCTCGTGGATGGCGGGGATCAGGCGGCAGACGTTCTCGCGCTCGTCGTAGGTGGGGAGGACGATCAGCAGGCTCCTCTCCGTCATCACATCCCCTTCGAACGAGCCCGGGGCTCCGTCCGGATGTGCCATTATAGCCGCGATGGAGGCGTGCCACCGGCGCGGTTCCAGGAGGTCGGATGACCACTGTCGTGCTGCTGCAACCGCGGGCCTCGGCCGAGCCCGCCTGGCCCCTTGGCCTGGCGTCGATCGCCGGGGTGCTGCGGCCGCTGGGAGCGAGGCTGGCGGGGTACGACCTGCACCACGATCCTCTCGAGGAGGTCGCTCGCGGTGCCCGGGGAGCGGACCTGCTGGTGGCGTCCGTGCTGCCCCACAACGCCGACGAGGTGCGGGACGCCTTGCTCGCCCTGCGCGGCGACGGCCCGCGCCCGACGGTCGTGGTCGGTGGTCTGGCCACCCTCGATCCCCTCGACGCGCTGGCCCGCACCGGCGCGGACGCGGCGATCTGCGGTCACCCCGAACGCGCCGTGGCCGCGCTCGTGGCCGATCCCGACGCCCGGCCGGCCGGCACCGCCTGGCGTGGGGACGCGGTCAAGCCGCCCCGCCAGCACGTACGCCTGGCCGACCTGCCGCTGCCCGACCGAGAGGTGTTCGACCCCGGACGCTACAGCTTCGCCATGCGATCCATGGCCATGCCGTACGCGCAGGTCTTCACCTCCCGCGGCTGCGACCGCCGCTGCCCCTACTGCCCGGTGCCGTCATTGCACCGCTGCTTCGATCCGCGCCCCCCGGCGCAGGTGGCCGAGGAGTTCCGGCTGCTGGCCGAGGGTCACGGGGTACGCAGCGTGCACGTGGAGGACGATCGCTTCCTCGGCGACCGCGAGCGGGTGCTGGCGATCTGCGAGCGCCTGATCCGCCTGGATCTGGAGCTGGTGTGGGAGCTGGTCAACGGCGTGCGCCCCGACGAGGTGGACGACGAGTTGCTCACGGCCATGGCCCGCGGTGGGTGCCGCCGCATCGTGTACAGCTTCGAACACGTGGGCCTGCCTACGGCCGACGGCGTGGGCCACCAGCCCGAGGTCGCTCGCCGCGCCTTGCACATGGCGCGCACCCGGGGCATGCGGGTGGGCGGGTACTTCATCGTGGGTCTGCCCGGGGTGAGCACCGCCGCGTCCGTGGCCTCGGTCCGCCGCGCGCTGGCGCTGGGCCTGGACGACACCAACTTCGTGCCGCTGGCGCGGGTCCAGGGCTCGGCGTACGGCACGGGCCCGACGTTCGCGCCCATGTCGAGCCGGAGTGCCCAGGCCCTGGCCACGGCCGCCCAGCTGGCCTTCTTCGGCAGACCGCGGCCGCTGGCCCGGCTGGCCATCGACCTGGCCCGCGAGCCTCGCACCCTGCCCGCGCTGGCGCGCAAGGCCGTGGAGCTCGCGCGTCACGGCGGGCCGGTGCCGGTACGGGACCAGCCCTGAGCCACGGCTGGCCATCGCCGGGTCGCCGTGCCACACTCCCAACGGTGCACTGCGAAGGACCGTGACGTGACTGGCGCCCGCCTCTGCCTCACCGGCACCGAGACCACCCTCGACGCGCTGGCCGTACGGCTGGCCCGGCCCGCGGATCTGCACGAGGTGCGGCTGGATCACCTCGCGAACGTGGAGGATGGGGTCTTCGGGCTGCTTCGCCGGCACGCCGACCAGCTGGTCGTGACCTGCAGGCCGCCCGGCGAGGGCGGCGCGTTCCAGGGCGACGAGGACGAGCGCCTCGGCCTGTTGCGGCGCGCGGCCGGCGCTGGCGTGCGCTGGCTGGACCTGGAGCTGGCCGCGCTCGAGGCGGGCGCGGGCCCTGCTGTGCTCGACGGGCTCGCCCACCGCCCCATCGTGGTCGCGTCGGTGCACGACTTCGAGGGCCACGCACACGAGCTCGGTGCGCTGGTCGACCGGCTCGACGCGTGCGACGCGGACGTGGCCAAGCTGGCCATCGCCGTGTCCGGACCGTCCGACCTGCGCGCCCTGCGGAAGCTGCGCTTCCGCCAGCCCCAGCAGGTCGTGATCGGCATGGGCGCGGCCGGCGTGTGGACCCGCCTGAGGCCCTCGGAGTTCGGCTCGGCGTGGACCTACGTCGCGGCCTCTCACCGGCTGGCCACCGCACCGGGCCAGCTGGACGTGACCCGGGCGCGCCGCCTGCGTGCGGTCGAACACGCGAGCCTGCGGCCCATGGCCCTGATCGGGCCGGACACGGTGGAGCGATCGGTGCTGTGCGACGTGCTGTGCACCTCGCTGACCCAGCGCGAGTGCCCCTACCAGCTCCTGCCACTGCCGCTCCCCACGGATGCGGACCTGGCCGACCTGCCGTGGCCGCCCGGGCTGGCCGGGCTGGTGGTGACCGCGCCGTTCAATCGAGCGGCCGCCGAACGATGCGACCACCTGGACAGCTGGGCCCGTGAGAGCGGCACGGTCGATGCCGTAGCCGTGCGCCCTGACGGCTCGTGGGCCGGCGCCAACACCCTGGCCGCGGCCGCGGCCGAGCTCGGCCTCCGGGGTAGCACCGCGGGCCGCCAGACGCGGTTGCGGCTGTGGTCCTACCAGGTCGCGCTGCTGGCCCGTCACCTGACCAACGAACCGTTCTCGCCCGCCGAACTGGCCGATCTCCAGGTCGAGCTGGGAGGGGAGCCCGCGTGACCTCCAACACCCTGGGCGACGCGTTCCGCCTGACCACCTTTGGCGAGTCCCACGGACCGGCCGTGGGCGTGGTCCTCGACGGGGTCCAGTCCGGACTGCTGCTGGACGAGGCCGCGATCCAGGCCGACCTGGACCGCAGGCGGCCCGGCCGCAGCCCGGTCAGCTCTCCGCGGGACGAGCCCGACCGGGCCGAGATCCTCTCGGGCGTGTTCGAGGGGCAGACCACCGGGGCGCCGATCTGCATCCTGGTGCGCAACCGGGACGCCCGCTCCTCGGACTACACGGCGCTGGCCGACCTGTTCCGCCCCGGACATGGGGACCTCACCTGGCTCGCGCGGTACGGCGTGCGTGACTGGCGCGGCGGCGGTCGGCTGTCGGGCCGCGAGACCGTGGCGCGGGTGGCTGCCGGCGCCGTGGCGCGCCGCCTGCTCGCCGAGGAGGGGGTCACGATCCGGGGCAGCATCATCGAGGCCGCGGGCATCCGCGCGCGCACCTTCGACGACGCCGAGGTCGAGCGCAACGCCATGCGATGCGGCGACGCCGCCGCCGCGGCCGAGATGGAGGCCGCGGTGCTGGCCGCCCGGGCGGACGGGGACTCGGTGGGCGCCGTGATCGAGGTGGTGGCCGACGGCGTTCCCGCGGGATGGGGCG
>CAZXHG010000027.1:0-53613 GCA_964639985.1 uncultured Rickettsiales bacterium | reverse complement strand
TCGATCCACAGGTCCTCGTAGGGCACGGCCTCGAGATCCACGGTGCAGGTGTCGGACTGGCCCAGGGAGTTCTCCACGTACAGCTGCGCGGTGTAGGTGCCGCCGAGGTCCGGGTAGAAGGGGCCGCAGTCCATGGTGTTGTTGCACGTGGGCAGGCCCACGGACGAGCCCGCGGGCTGGGAGATCAGCGTCCATTGGTACACGTCCAGGCTGTAGCCGCTGGTGTCGTAGGAGTCGTGGCCCTGCCAGGTGGCGAACTCGAAGGGCGGGTGCACCAGCTGGGGGTTGACGTCGCACACCGCGACCGGGCCGTCACCGCCCGCGCTGATGCCCTCGCCGTGCAGCGGGATGAGCAGCGGGTTCTCGTCCGGGTCGTTGCTGGTCACCTCGACGCTCGCCTCGTACTGGGCGATGTCGTCCGGGGAGAAGGACACGGTGATCGTGGACGGGGGCATGTTGGGGTCGAAGGTGACGCCCGTGACCTGGTCGTCGAGCAGCTCGTAGTTGCCCGCGCCCGCGCCCGTGATGGTGACCGAGTCCACGGTCAGCGGGGCGAAGCCCGCGTTGCCGATGGTGAACTGCTGGGTGGCGCTCTGGTGGACCTCGACCTCGCCGAAGGTGTGCTCCTCGGGGTCGGAGTAGATGTCCGCGATCGGGTCGCCGTCCGCGGCCGTCACGATCGGGACCTCGATCGGCTCCTCGGTGACGCTGTTGGTGACCAGCAGGGCGTTGTTGTTGCCGGTATTGGTCAGCGGCGTGTAGCGCACGCGCACCACCATGGCCTCGTCCGGCTCCAGCCGGCACGGCAGGCCGTCCTGGCTCAGCTCGACCGAGGCGCTCTCGAAGTCGATCTTGGCGATGTCCAGGGTGCCGTTGCCCACGTTGGTGACGTGGACCGGGACCTCGTCCCAGGTACCGATGGTGACCGTGCCGAAGTCCAGCACGTCCGGGTAGCCGTAGTCCGTGGACCAGGTCACGTCGATGTCCGCCCGGACCGATGCCAGCTCGGTCTCGATGCAGCCCGTGGTCATCAGGACGGCGGTGAGCGTGAGGGTCAGGACGAGGGCAAAAGGATGACACCTGTGCATCGACGGCCTCCAGGTCCCGCGCAATGCGCGGCGGGATGAGGAATTTACGGTTTCTGGCCCCACCACGGGTTAGCCCCCGATCTGGCTCGAGTCAAGGAGATTCGGCAGACGTGTCGCTGGCGGTGGTGGACTTGACCTCGTCTTCACCACCGTAGATCGGTGCGGGCGGTGCCCAGGGCTGGCCCCGGCGGTGCGCGGCGAGCTGATCCTGCAGGTTCAGCGCGTGCAGTGCGTGGCAGGCGTCGCCTGCGGTGTACAGGTAGTACTCGTACTGGGTCTCGTGGAAGGAGTCGAGGCGGTCGAACACGCCCATGTCCTGCAGCTGCTTGACCGTGATGTACAGCACCCGCTCGGCGTACACCAGCTCGCTGCGGTGGGCGGGCGTGGGCGCGTAGGTGCCGTTGAGCTCGGCCTTGGCCGCGGTCTCGAGGAAGTGGCCGAGGTACTTCATGCGCTGCTCGACCAGCAGAGGCGCCATCTGCGGCGCACGGCTGAGGGCCTGGTCCACGACCTCGATCTCGCGCCGCATGCGCCAGAACAGCAGGTCCATCTGGTAGGCCAGCCGCTCGCTCAGCGCCTGGTCGCCGAAGCCGGCGGTCACGCAGGCGTCCGCGCCCATGAACAGGTGGGTACCCCCGCAGGTGTAGCGGAAGATGCCCTGGCGGCGCTTCTCGTACGTGGTGTCGCCCGCCAGCCGGATCTCGTCGAGGAACTCCGACTCCTTCTCCAGCGCCTCGACCAGCTGACTCGTCATCGTGCGCAGGTCGACGACGGTGCCGTCCGAGGTGGTGAACGTATCCTGGCCCTGGTCCGCGGCCTGGCAGAAGGCCTGGGCGGACCACGGCACGTCGTTGGCGTCGGGGAACGGGTCGTCCACGTCGTCGGCGTCGTACTCGAACCGCCACTGGGCGTCGGCGACCAGCGCGTCGATCCGATCGTCGCCGATGCCCATCTCGATCATCGTCTTGATCGTCTGGTCCGGGTGCGCGTCGATGCGCGCGCCGCCCGGGTCGTCCATGGGGAACACGCGCAGCTCCCGCCCGCCCACCGCGCGCGTCTCGAGCTTCTCGTCCAGCAGGTACACGCCCACCGGGTCGCCGTCCCGGGTCAGGTGCCGGGGACCCCAGGCGAGCAGCCCGTGCATGGCCAGCCAGGGCTCGGCCGGGTCGCGGGTCCAGCGGTCCACCACGCGCTGCAGGATGGTGATCGCCTCCGCGCGTTGCGCCGCGAGCTCGGGGTCGGTCTGCAGGATCTCCTCGGGCGGCGTGGGCTCATCGGGTACGGGCAGCGGCTCGGTGCGGCGATCACCGGACAGGCCGATGGCGACCAGCGCCACGACCACGGCGGCGAGCACGATGCCGGGCACCAGGTATCCGCGGGTGCCGCCCCCCCGCGCGGGCTGCGCCGGCGATCCGCGCGAGCCCTTCTTCGCCCCCGTCCCCTTGCGGCTGTGGCTCACTCGGTCAGCTCGAAGCGGTGGATGGTGTCCTCGGCGGTGATGTACAGGGTGGTCATGTCCGGGCTGACCGCGATGCGCATGGCGTTCTTGGCGTAGTCGAAGAACTGCTCGGAGCGCACGAACTTGCCGCGCTTGTTATAGATGTACAGCCAGCCCGCGTCGGTGGCGATGTACAGGTTGTCCTCGGCGTCCGTGGCCAGGTCCCAGTCCTCGCTGCCGTCGTTCTCCACCTCCTTGCGCAGCCAGCCGCCCTGGTTGAAGCCGTCGGCCAGCGCGTACTCGGTGATCTGGCGGCCCGTGTGGCGGACCAGCAGCTTGCCGTCGAGGATCACCGCGGCGAGGATCTCGTCGGCGGTGGTGAACTTGATGACCTGCTCGCCCGTGGTCTGGTAGCCCCACACCTCGTTGCCGAGCATGAAGTAGAAGATGTCGCCCCACCAGCTGACGATCGGGGTGGAGCAGCCCGTGCCGGGCCGGACCGGCTGGTCGCTGGGGATGGTCCAGTTGCCGATCGGGTTGAGCTCGTCGTCGAAGGTCTGCACCCGCAGGGTGGAGTCGATCACGGCCAGCACGTCGTAGTTGCCCACCGACAGGTACACCGGCTGCTCGAACTCCTTGGCCCCCTCGCCCGGGGCCGCGCCCGTGGCGTAGGGATCACCCTCGTCACCGAACCACGACCAGGCGATGCCCTCCTCGGCGCCCATGCGGCCTTCGAGCCGGCCGTCGGTGGTGAACCACTGCACCCGGTTGTTGCCCGTGTCGGCGACGTAGACCCTGCCCGCGGTGTTGACGTCCACGGCCAGGGGCTCGCCGCGGCCGTTGAGCGCGCCCGGCTCCAGGCCGGAGACGCCCCAGTTGGGGATGGTCGGGCGACGGGACGAGATCAGGGTCTCGTGCGCGCGGAAGGCCTTGAGCAGATCCTCCAGCCAGTACCGATCCTCGCCCTGGGCCCGAGCCACGCCGGTCTCCATGTACGGGATCACGTTCACGTCCTTGAGCTTCTGCAGGTACTTGATCGCGGTCTCGTCGAAGTCGAGGAAGGCCATGCGGTATCCGGGCGGCGCCAGCTCCAGCACCTTGGCCTGCATGAAGGGCGCGCCGTGCACAGCGGCGTGGGCGATGAGCTTGAAGTTGCGCGAGTAGTTCTCGCCGACCTTGGCCTCCTGGTATGCGGCGTACAGGCCATCCTCGTAGGCCAGCAGCGCCTCCTCGTACTCCCGGGTCTCCATCCACTCGGACAGGGCCGCGGACGCCTCGCCGAGCCGCGCCGGGTAGTCGAAGGCGATCTCGGCGACGTGCGTGTTGTCGAACACCGAGCCCGGGTAGACCTCCTTGATCACCAGCCTGACCTTGCGAACCGAGGCGTTGATGCGCACCTCGTGCTCGCTGTAGCGGTCCCCCATCTCCACGGACTTCGTCTGCTCGCCGTCCTCGGTGGTGAGGATCACCTCGGCCATCTTGACGCGGTTGCGCTCGCCGAACTCGGTGGCGCCGTCCCGGAAGTTGCCGGCCCACACGAACATGGTCGTGATGTCGCGGAACTCGCCGAAGTCGATCTCGAGGTACTCGTCGATGCCCGCGCCGGCCTGGCCCTCGCTCCACGACGTGTCGAGGCGGCCGTCGAAGGCCATCTCCGGTCCCCAGTCGTTCTGCTGGTCGTCATAGGTGCTGGAGGCGTCGATCTTCAGCTTCGGCGGCCGTGCGACGGCCGTGGCGGCGAAGGCGGTGGTCAACAGGATGGTGAGCAGGATGCGACCCCAGGTCATGGTTCCTCCGGTCTGGAGTACGTGCGCGCAGGCGTACACCTGTTCTACGGCTGCAGCCGCTACTAGGTATCAGAGCGCGAGAACGAGCGTCAAGGAGACGACCACTTCGGCACGCTCGATGACCGAGCTTCAAGGAAGGATGAATCGAGTTCTCTCGAGCGAGTCCCAGCCCATGTAGGCCTGATCGGAGAGTTCCCCCTGTGGGTAGTGGCGAAACTGGGCGAAGCCCTCGAACACGTCCATCGACAGGGGCAGGTTGCACCAGGGGTTGTGGAACACGCGCAGGCTGAACACCGGGCGGTCACGCTCCCACTTCTTGTCCACCAGCACCACGGCCGACAGCGACCGGCAGGATGGGCGCGCGAAGATCGCGTCGGCGCGGCCATTGGAGCGGAAGCTCTTGAGCCGCTCGTGCCGTCCGCCCCGGGTCGACCAGTAGAAGGCGTTGTTGGCCTTGTTGTAGAAGAAGTCCTCGAGGTAGCTGCCCGGCAGATCCCACTCCTCGTTGCCGAACAGGGCCAGCGCCAGGGGCGTGTCCTCGCCCATCTGCGCCACCACGCGCGCCACCTTGGCCTCGATCACGCGGCCGAGGGAGTCCAGCACGCTGGGGGTGCGCAGCGGCGTGATGCGGAACTTGACGAGGTCCTTCTTGGGCTGGCGCAGCCGGTCGAGGATCGAGAACTCCAGGTGGATGTGGTCGTCCCGATACTCGGCGTACTTGCCCTCCCAGTTGGTGTCCTCGAGGCTGTCGAGCCACACCTCGAGGGCGCGACGGATCGGGGCCGGGTCGAACTGGAAGGGCAGCCATCGCTTCAGATAGACGCTGAACAGGAAGCGATGTTCGATCTCCTTGAGCTCCCGCAGCAGCTGACGGAACGGCTTCATGCTGCCGCGCACCTGCACCTCGGGGATGAACGACTGCACGGCCACGCCGAATGCGCCGCTGCCGTCGGGCATGGCCGCGGCCATGGCCTCGGCGTCGTCGACCGGGTAGGAGACCACCCGCATCGAGTTGTTCATCATGATCTCGTGCAGCACCAGCTCGGTGAACGCCTGGAAGAACGTGGGGTTGTCCAGCGAGAACAGGCGCTCGCGGTAGGAAGGCTGGGCGTCCTCGCGCAGGTTGCCGAACCAGGTGCCGATCTGCTCACGGAAGCTGGCGATGGCCGGCTCGGAGCGGCGACACAAACCCGCCACGAACGACGGATGGGTCGCGGGCAGATCCTCGACGCTGGCGAGGAATTCGTCGGAGAACAGAGTACCCATGGTGACCTCGTCCGATCCGGAGACCCCTGCGTCGCCATCTTCCAGGCGAATGGCAAGATTATTCCCGAAGGGATGCACTGCCTGCAACTTTACCGGACCGGATCCCCCGGTTCGACGCGGATCCCGGGCGCCTTGCCCTCCCCCGGACCGGATGGCAAGATTCGCCTCGAACCGGCCCAGAGGCCGGCGCATGGACTCCATGAGCGCCCGCGACCTGTTCGACGACGTCAGCCGCCAGCTGGGTTCCGACCTGATCCCGGCGCTGGTGCGCGCCGCCTCGATCGACCCCGACCGCTTCTGCGACGAGCTGCGCGGTCGCGGCCTGCCGATCGAGCGACTCGACGACCTGCGCGGTCTCGATCTGGCGCTGCTCGACCCGGTGGCCGAGTCCCTCATCGAATCCGCACGGAGGAGATCGGCGCTCTCGGGTGTCGGACTGGGTATGGGAGGCTGGATCGCCATCCCACCGGAGATCCTGGCGCAGCTGGTCCAGCAGCTGAAGCTGGCCCAGCGGCTGAGCCTGGTCTACGGCGTGGACTTCCGCACGCCCGCCGGTGAGATGGCCCTGTGGAAGGCCGTGGCCGAGGGAGCGGACGTGGAACTGCCCGCCGAGGGATCGCCCCGAACCGTGGGGAGCGCGTTGCCCGCCCGCATCGGCCGCACGCCGGTGGCGGTCAACCCGGTGGTGTCGCGGCTGGCGCTGGCCGTTGTTCGGCAGATCGTCACGCGCCGCGCGCTGCCGTTGGGACGGCTGGTCCCGGTGGTCGCCGGGGGCGTGGGCATGGTGTCCAACTACGTGCAGTTCGGCCGGGCCGGACGGCGTATGATGGCGTACTACCGCCGCATGAGGGTCTCGGTGCCCTCGGAGACGTTGCTGGAAGTGGAGATCCTCGAGTCCTGACGGACCGGGGCGTGGAGGAACGGCCGGATGAGCAGTCAGTGGATCGCGATGTGGGTGGTGGCCGAGACCGACCTCGGGACCTGGAGCATCATCTCCAAGGCAGACCCGATGGTGAAGCTCGTGCTGGTGATCCTGCTGATCTTCTCCCTGATCAGCTGGGCGATCATCGTGTTCAAGTTCCTGGCGCTGTTCCGGGCGCGGATGACCTCGGACTCGTTCGTGAAGTTCTTCTGGAACGCGTCGAGCTTCGAGGAGGCCAACGGCGGACTCGGTCGGTACAAGAGCGCGCCCGTGGCCCAGGTGTTCCGCGCCGGCTATGCGGAGATGAAGAAGGTCAAGGAGACCGACGACGAGAAGATGAAGGGGAGGCTGTCCACCGTGGACATCGTGGCGCGGGCCATGCGGCGCGAGACCACCGTGCAGATCGCCGCCCTGGAGAAGCTCGTGCCGTTCCTGGCCACGGTCGGGTCGGCCTCGCCGTTCATCGGCCTGTTCGGCACGGTGTGGGGCATCATGCGGGCCTTCCAGCTGATCGGGAAGACCGGCGAGACCTCGCTGCAGTCGGTGGGTCCACACATCTCCGAGGCGCTGATCGCCACCGCGCTGGGCCTGTTCGCGGCCATCCCGGCGGTGATGTTCTACAACTACTTCGTCAACCGCATCCGGGCGGTCGGCCAGTCCATGGACAACTTCACCAACGACTTCCTCAACATCGTCGAGCGACATTTCGGGAACTGAGCGATGGGTGCACAGGTCCAACAGGAAGGAAGCGCAGACCGTAGCTCGGCCGGCGGCACGGTCCTGTCCGAGATCAACGTCACGCCCTTCGTGGACGTGATGCTGGTGCTGCTGATCATCTTCATGGTCACCGCGCCGATGCTGACCCAGGGCGTGGAGCTGGACCTGCCCCGGGTCCGCGGCGAGGTCCTGCTGGAGGACGACGAGCACCCGCTGGTGATGGAGATCGACGCCGAAGGGCGGCTGTACCTCAACCAGCACGAGTTCGCGCTGGAGGAGATGGACGTGCGGCTGCCCGCGATCTATGCCACCCGCACCAGCAAGGAGCTGTTCATCCGCGCGGATGGCGCGGTCACCTGGAACTACCTCGCCCAGGTGATGGCGGCCGCGCGCAAGGCAGGCATCGCCCAGGTGGGCATGGTCACCGAGGCGGAGAGCTTCGAGAACGAGGAGAACGCCGAGCCGTGAAGCCGTATCGCGGCCCAGACCAGATCGCGCTGTTCTGGTTCGTCGGTCTGCCCGTGGCCACCATCGGCCACGGCGTGTTGCTGCTGCTCGTGCTGCTGAGCCGGGCGACCCAGCCGATGATCCCGCCGGACACGGTCATGGAGGTGGCCATGGTCACCTTGCACCGGGAGGCCAACGTGCTGCCCGAGAAGGTGATGGTCAAGCCGCCGCAGGTGACCGGCGACATGGGCAAGATCGAGGAGTTCCCGGTGGTCGAGGACCAGCTGGTGCTCGAGGTCGAGGACGAGGACGCCGCCGAGGGTGAGGAGAAGCAGCCGGAGACCGACGAGGAACGGCAGGAACGCAGGGAGGACCTCATCGCGAAGGCCAACGACGTGCCCACCGGCCCGGAGGACAACCTGCCCACCGATCCCGAGTCCACGGTCACGGACCTGCGCGACGTGTACCTCGCCGGGGACGGCACCAACGCCGCCGACCCCGAGCTGGCCGACTACGTGCGCCAGTGCAAGGAGCGCATCATGACCAAGTGGAACGTGATGCCCTCCATCGCCAACGAGAACCCCGACCTCACGGTCGTGATCGGTGTACGCATCGATGACAGCGGCAAGATCCTGAAGTCGAAGATCGTCGACAACTCCGGCAACCGCCAGTACGACATGAACACCCTGACCGCCGTGCGTCGCATGGGCTCCCTGCCCAGCCCGCCATCGGAGAGGATACTGGCCTACGCCGAGGGCGGGATCTTCATCCGGTTCAAGGCGAGCGACAAGGTGTTCTGAGCCGGACGGAACAAACAGCCCCCATTGAGCGTCCATAGCCGCAGATGGTACCTTGACAGGGGCTCCTGCGAGGACCCATCCACAGCGCGCAGAGCAGGTACCGATGAGCTGGTCCAAGACGCTTCTTCCGATGCTCGCAGCTCTCGCCCTGGCCGCACCGGCCAGCGCCGAGATCTACATCGACGTGGCCGGGGGCGGGTCGTTCCCCCTGGCTGTACCGGACCTCAAGGTGCTGGACAAGGCCGATGACGCGGGCACGGTGCTCACCGAGACCGTGCGACGCGACCTCGACATCAGCGGCTGGTTCGACGTGATGGACCCGATGGCGTTCCTCGAGGACGTCCAGGCCACCGGCCTGCGCAAGGGCGAGTTCAACATGGACGACTGGCGGACCATCGAGGCTGCCGGGCTCGTCAAGGCCGGGTACGAGGTGATCGGCGAGACCCTGCAGGTGGAGGTCCGCGTCTACCACGTGGTCGACGGCACCATGATCGTGGGCGACGTGATGGAGGGCGAGACCGACGACCCGCAGGCCCTGGGCCACCGCATCGCCGACTTCGTGATCGAGGCGTTCACCGGCGAGCCGGGCCCTTTCTCGGGCCGCATCGTGTGCGTGGCCGATCTCACCGGCAACAAGGAGATCTACCTGGTCGACCTCGGCGGCCGCACCACGCAGCTGACGCGCAACGGCCACATCAACCTGTCGCCGTCGTTCAACCCCGCCGGCTCCAAGGTGGCCTACACCAGCTACAAGGGCGGCAATCCGGACCTGTACGTGATGGACCTGTCCACCAGCCGCGAGATCCTGCTGAGCAACCAGCCGGGGATCAACATCGGCGCCGACTGGTCACCGGACGGCTCCAAGATCGCGCTCACCCTCAGCCCGGGGGGCGACTCCGAGATCTACTCGCTCAGCTCCAGCTCCGGCGGCGGCGCAGCCCGCCTGACCAGCAACTGGGGCATCGACGTCAGCCCGGACTGGTCGCCGGACGGCTCGCGGATCGCGTTCACCTCGTCCCGCTTCGGCGGACCCCAGATCTTCGTGATGAGCCGCACGGGCGGGGGCGTGGCCCAGATCACCTTCGGCGGCAACCACAACGTGTCCCCCGCCTGGTCGCCGGACGGTACGAAGATCGCCTTTGCCGGTCGGGACAAGGGCCGGTTCGACATCTTCGTGTGCAACGCCGACGGCTCCAACCTGCGCCGCCTCACCCAGTCGGCCGGCGACGACGAGGATCCGACCTGGTCGCCGGACGGCCGCTACATCGTGTTCGCCTCCAACCGGGACGGCGGCGGCAAGCAGCTGTACGTGATGACCGAGGACGGCCGCAACATCACCCGTCTCACCGACGGCCGCGGCTCGTACAGCAACCCCGACTGGTCCCCCGTCCGTTGAGCCCCCGCCCCGCGCGCATCGCGGCGATCGACATCGGCTCCAACACCTGCTCCATGGTGCTGGCCATGCGCCAGCAGGAGGCACGCTACCGCGTGCTCGAGGACTACTCCGTGGTCTCCGGCCTCGGCCGCCGCCGCACCACGGCGGGAACCCTCCACCCCGAGTCGATACGCCGCACCCTGGTCGCGCTGCGCATGCTCGCCCGCCGGGTGCAGCTGATGGAGGTGGACCGGGTGTCCGTGGCCGCCACGGCCGCGGTCCGGGAGGCCCCCAACGTCGACGAGTTCCTGGGCCACGTACAACGGGCCGTGGGGCTGACCGTGCGGGTCCTGAGCGGCGAGGAGGAGGCCGAGGCGACCTACCGGGCAGCCGCCCGCGAGTTCGGCGCGGGCGGCGCCACCCTGGCCCTGATCGACGTTGGGGGAGGGTCCACGGAGATCGTGGTGGGCCGGGACGAGAGGCCCGAGGCGCGACGCTCCTGGTCCCTGGGCTCGGTGAAGTGCAGCGAGCGCGAGCTGGGCGGGCGGGTGCCGCCCCCCCCGGAGGATCGCCGGCAGCTGTACGAGCAGGCGTTGCTCGAGTTCGCTGCGCTGGACACCGACGACGTGACCCACGTGGCCGCGGTCGGCGGCACCCCCACCACCCTGCTGGCCCTGCGCGACACCATCAGCCCGTACGACGCCGCCCGCGTGCACGGCCGCACCATGACCGCCGAGGGCATGCGTCGGTCCGAGGACGAGCTGTCGGCCCATGACCTGTCGACGCTCGAGGCGCTGCCGGGCATGCAGGACGGCCGTGCGCCGTTCGTGGTGGCAGGCACGATCCTGCTGCGGGCTGCGCTCGCGAGCCTGGCCCAGAACGAGCTCATCGTCTCGGACCACGGACTCCGCTACGGCCTGCTCTACACCACCTACCCCGACGTCACGCTCACCTGATTCCGGCCAACCCAGGCCACGAACCGCATCGGACGGGGTCAGCCCGCTACTCGGGGCGTCCAACCATCTCCGATGCACCCCAACGGCGTCCGAAACGTCCCCAGTCGCGGCCTGACCCCGTGCCGCCCCCAACTGCCGGTCGGATCCCCGGAGACAGCGAAGCTGGCGACGGGATGCGTCCTTTGGAGATCAGAGTAGGTCTGATGGATCCGGTCAGGTGATTGGAGGCGGTGCGGGTTCAGATCGAGACTTGTGCCTCGTTGCAGACAGGGGTGGCGTGCATCGAATGCGATCGGACGAGTCACAAGTATCGAACTGACCCCAGCCGATTCGTTTCGTGGCATGGGTTGGCCCGTCGAAAATGGAATCGAACCGGATCGGAGACCGTGGATGGGAACCGGATCGGAAGGGGTGGGTGGGAATCGGATCGGAGTTCGTGCATGGAACCGAACCGGATCGGAGGGCCCATGCCGGAGCATGGGCCCGAGGTGTTACAGCGCCCCCACCGAGAAGTGCACGTTGAAGCCCCGCCACCAGGCGTCCTGGCGCGGGTGGAAGAAGGGTGACTCCGGACCCAGCTGGACCCCGCCATCGAGCCTCAGCGGGCCCACGGGCGTCCTGATGCGCAGGCCCACGCCGGCCGAGGTGCGGATCACCGGGTCGTAGCCGCGGTCGAGGCCGGCCACGTCGTCGCCGGCGCGCAGGTACACGTTGCCGCCGTCCTGGAACAGGATCAGCTCCACGGATCGCGTACGGGTCAGGGGGAAGCGCTCCTCCACGCTGAAGCTGTAGAAGATGTCCCCGCCCACGGGCACGGCGATGGTGCCGCTGTCGAGACCGGCAGCGACCAGGTCCCGGTCCCGGGTCACGGTCGGGCCCACGGCCTCGAGGCGGTAGCCGCGGACCGAGTTGGCGCCACCCAGGCGGTACCGCCACTCGACCGGGAGCAAGTCCGTGGCCGCGCCGGTCCATCCGACGCCCCACTCCACGCTCGAGGCGACGTCGAAGGGCCAGGCCTCCGTATCGCCCCCGAGCCACCGCCGCAGCGGCAGGTAGAAGCTGAAGCGCTGCTGCAGCCGGCCGAAGTCCTCCTGGCTGATCACGCCGGGCGCGGTGCCCTCGAGGTCGGTGGTGAACAGGATCCCCTCGGTGGGGTTGAAGCGATCGTCTCTCATGTCCACGTGCAGGGCCAGCCGCAGCATGCCGAGCCGGCGCAGGCTCGCGGGCGGCTCCTCCGCGCCGATCAACCCGAAGAAGCGACTGCCGAACAGGGGATCCACCGCGTCGGCGTCACACAGGACGGCCGCTGGATCGGTGTATTCCGGGTACCGCCACAGCATGTCGATGCTGCCGATGGCACGGAACTGGTGCTCGTCCCCGGTGATCATGGGTTGCATCAGGACCGCGCCCAGACCCACGCCGTAGTTCTGGATGGTGTAGGTGGGCTGCAGGCTGCGTTCGTTGAGCAGCACGCGCAGGTTGACGCGCATCGGCGCGCCCGGGATATGAGACAGCTCGTACCCGGTGACCAGCTTCCACTCCGCCTGGATCTCGGGCGAGGCGTCCAGTCCGGGCCCGGACCCGAACAGCAGCCGCAGGTTCTCCCAGTCGATTCCCAGGTGGGCATAGGTGGTCCAGCGGTGGCCGATACCGCCGATGTTGTTGATGTGGTTCTCCGCCACGACGCGAAGCCCCTCGGCCGTGCTGATGCCCGGGCCCAGCATGAGACGCCAGCGCTTGCGCTCGGCCACGTCCACCAGCACGTCGCGCACGCGCCCGGTGGTGTTGAGCGGGCGCACGCGGACCTGGCTGAACAGGCTGGTGTCGAGCAACCGCTTCCGCGACTCGCGCACGTCCCGCTGCCGCCAGATGCGGCCCGGCTGCATCTGCAGCTCGTTGCGAATCAACCAGGTCCGGGTGTACCGGTTTCCGCGCACGACCACCTTGCCGAACTGGATACGAGGTCCCTCGACCACGTCCCACACGAGGGTCGCCTCGGTGCCGTCCTCGGACAGGTCCTCGCCCGCCCGGACCTGGAGGTCCGTGTAGCCCCGATCGCCGTAGAGTTCGCGCAACTCGTCCACGGCCTCGCCGACCCGGGGGCGGCGCAGGGGCTGATCCACCAGAGGACGCACGATCTCGGCCATCTCCTCGTCCGTGACCCGTTCGTTGCCCCGGATCTCCACGTCCCGCACGCGGGTCAACACCCCCTCGGACACGAGCAGGGACACCCGGGTCCGTGCGGGGAGGCCGCCGGGACGCTGTGTGCGGTTCACGTCGGTCACGGCGACCGCCACGTGCAGGTACCCGCGGGATGCGTACAGGGCGTACACGTCGTCCACCAGCGCGGCCAGCGCGGCATCGGTCACCGAGGGCCGGCGCAGGGGTGCGCGCAAGCGCGCATTGGCCAGGGCGCGCACCTCCACGTCCCGCACCACGTCGTTGCCATGGACGCGGATGTCTCGCGCGGAGACCAGCACGGACCGCTGGCCGGGTACGATGCGGAAGCTCAGCAGCCGCGCATCGTCGGTGTCCCGAAGCTCGCCCGACACCTGCACGTCGGCGTGGCCGAGCTCCTCGTAGAAGGAGCGGACCGCCTGCTTCGCGTCCTCCACGTACCCGGTGGAGAGCCTGTACTCCCGGTCCAGGCCGATCTCGCTGCGCAGCCGCCGTTCGCGTGCGCCCCCGACCTGGACCACGGCGTCGGGCCGATCCGGGTCGCGCACCTCGAGGAACTCCACGCGCACGGGCCTGCCGGGAACGACGTTGTAGATCACCTCCACCGTGCGCGTGTCCGCATCCACCTCCACGATCGGGGGCAGCACCCGCGACTCCAGCAGGTCGAGCCGCTTGCGGCACAGCTTGTCCAGGCGATCTCGCGCGTCCGTCACCAGCTCTCCACGGAACCGCCGGTGCTCCATGGTGCTCGCGCCGACCACCCGGCGCAGACGGGACAGCTCGATGCCCGCGCCTGGATTGAACTGCACGGCCGACACGGTGTACGCAGGACCGGGATCGACCTCCAGCGTGACCGCCACCCGCTCGGAGCGGGCGTCCGTCACCCGGGCCCGCACCTGCGCCTCCACGTAGCCCTCGTCCGCCAGCAGCACGCGCAGCTCGTCGATGAGGGTCGGCTCGTGGCCCGGGTACCACGTGTCTCCGGGGCGCACGCTGAGCGCGTCCTGGGCGCGGGGGCGGGTCACGGACGCGGGCAGTCCCTGGAACGACACGCTGCCCAGGATCGGGCTTGGCACCAGGTGGAAGGTGACGATCAGGGAGGCACCCACCGGGACCACGGTGGCGTACACGTCCTGGAAGACACCCACCCCGTACAGCAGCTCGATGGAGCGACGCACGTCCGCGGGCCGGTACAGGTCCCCGACCTCGATCTCGAGCAGGTAGCGCAGCTCGTCCGCCGACACGGTGGACGGGGCGTCCAGCAGCACCTCGTCGATCACGAATCCGGTGTAGCTGGTCGGGCCCGCCCCTGCCGGCCGCGCGGCCAGCATCGCCACCACGGCGCACACGATCAGTCGCCCTCGATGACCCATCGCATGTCCAGGGAGGCGTCGCCGAAGTCGCCGATCAGGTTGTAGGTGCCCAGGTCGTCCGAGCGGCGGTTCCACGCCGGGATGAGGTACAGGTTGCGGCCCACGCGCCAGTCCATACCCAGGCCGAAGTCGTCCGACATGAGGGTCCAGTACAGCTGACCAGTCAGCCGGTCGCGCACCAGCTCCTTGCCCACCTGCAGGCGGAACTCGGTGACCGCGGTGGTGGACGAGTAGTCCGGCACCAGCTCGATCCGATCCGGCAACGCACTCAGCTGCTCTCCCGAGCCCCCGGCCTCGCGCACCTGTTCCATCAGGTAGCCCATCATGATGTTGCCGCCCTGAGCGGCCAGGGCGGCAACGTCAGAGCCCGAGCCGAGGCCCTCCAGGTCGTCCGTGGTCACGCCGAACAGCAGCAGCGCGTTGATGTCCGCCTCGGAGAGCAGCGGGCTCGACGACCCCCGGATCTGCATGGCGCCCACGTTCGAGAGGTTGCCCTCGATGTGGTAGTGGATCGAGTACCGCTGTTCGCGCGTGGCGACCTCGGTGTCGAGCTCCAGCCGGAAGTGGGGATCGATCGCCCACGGATCGGGGAAGGTGAAGGTGCCGGCGGTCAGGTCGAAGTCGTGGCCACGGAACCACACCCTCCCACCGGTGGTGGCGATCTCCCCGTCCACGCCCACCCGTCGACTGTCGCCGATGACGCGCAGCGTGCCCCCGGCGCTGGCCTGCCCCAGGTTGTTGGAGATGCCGAATCCCTGCTCGGTGTGCACCTCGAGGTCGATCCCGAAGAAGACCCCCTTGCCCTTGCCGCCGGCCTCGGGCTCCTCGTCCGCGCTGTCGGCGCTGGATGTGCGCCGCGAGCCGGTCGTGAGGATCGAGGACTGCCAGTTGAAGTCCTCGCGATAGATCATGTCCTGCACGGCCACGTCGCCCCACAGCCCGACCATCGGTACCGTGCCGGTCAGGTGCAGGTCGGCCGTACCCCGGGCCCAGGGCAGCATGCTGGGGTATCGCACGGTGCAGTCCACGCACTTCGCGTTCACGTCGTAGCGGTGCGGCCTGCGGTCCAGCAGCTCGATGGTGCTGCCCTCGAGACCGACCAGGTCGCCTCCGCCCAGCCTCCCGGTGAACTCGTCCGCGCGGATGACTCCATCGCGCAGGCTGAACCGCCCCCGGTCAACCTCCAGGGCGTGGGGGAAGTGCACGGTACGCACGAACCCGCGCTCGACCACGACCTCGGCGTCGAGCTGCACGCCGGGCCGCACGCCCACCGCCTCCAGCCGGACATGGCTCCGCTCGGCCTCGCATCGCCCCAGCGCGGGCACGAAGATGTCCACCAGGGCCAGGGCCAGGTCACCGGCCGCCCGGATCGCGACCGCCGGTCCCGGCCCCACGCTCCCCTCGGCCCACAGGTTGCTGCCCGGGCCGGTCAGACGGAGCTGGTCGACCACCAGCCGGTCACGGTCGATGCGCAGCTTGATCGGACCGGCGTTGCTCAGCTCGTCCTCTCCCCGGACGAGCTCGAGCCGGCTCAGTTCCAGCTCGATGTCGTGGTCGGCCTCGCCCTCGAGGTGGCCGTCTCCGCCGATGTGGCCGTCGGCGAACAGGGTGACCGGAGACCTCGCCAGCGTACGAGCGGACAGCAGCAGGTGCAGGGGCAGGGCGTGCCAGTCGAAGCGGAACGCGTACGCCCCCCGTCCAGCCAGGTCCAGGGTGCCCTCCAGGCGGTTGGCCGGCCCACCGACCAGGTTGCCGAAGGCCTTCAGCTCGCCGCCCCGCAGCGTGACCGTGACATCGGAGTCGTCCAGCCCGGCCCGTCCGTAGCGAGTCTGCGAGAGGTGCAGCGACCCATGCAGCAGTGGGTCCCGCAGGTCGCCCCAGAGGTGGATGTCGCCCTCGAGCTGCGCGGCCAGCGGCAGCGACAGGCGCTGCAGGGCGTCCACCTGCGCCAGGTCCATGGCGTAGGTGAACAGCTCCACGTCCAGCGGCCCGTGGGTGTCGAGGTAGCCACGGCCGTAGATCCCGCCGCGCCCCTTGCGCAACCACACGTCCGGGAAGGTGAAGCGGCCGTCCTGGATCGAGGTCGAGGCCTGGACCGATGTGAACGCCTCCCCCAGCAGGTCCACCTGCCGTCCCCGCACCCAGGCCGACCCATCGAGTTCGCGCACGGGGCCGATCACGTCGATGTGGCCGTCGAACCCGCCCGTGACCTCGAGTCGATCGCTGAAGATGCCGACGACGTCCTCGATGCGGCCATCATCGAAGTCCAGCGACCCCTGGATGCGGCTCGGCTTGAACATCACCCGACCGGCGCCGGTGGCGCGGGTCTCGTCGAGGGTGGCGACCACGTCCTCGAACACCAGGTCCTGGCGCGCGCGCCAGAAGATGTCGGCCTCCACGCGCCCCAGCGGGTATCCGATCAGCTCGAAATCGTGCAGGTCCGCGTGCCCCTCCAGCTGCAAGTCCTTGGTCAGGCCGTGCATGCGCACCTGGGCCGGGCCCCGCCCCGAGAACGTGACCCCGGCGATCCGGTACACGTCCTGCATCGCCAGCGCCCGCGCGTCGATGCGCATGTCCATGATCAGGGGCTTGTGGTAGATGAAGTCCACCTCCAGCGCCAGATCGGAGCGCTCGGTCACCACCCGCATCTCGCGCAACAGTGTCCGGTCGGGCAGGACCTCGACCTGGCCCGTGATGCGGCCGTGATCCAGACCCATCACGAGGCGGTTGAACGGTCGGTCGTGCCAGCTCGAGTCGTGCACACGCAGGTCACGGCACGGGAAGTCCACGTCGACCAGCAGCCGTACGCCATCGCGGAAGTCGCCGTCGACCCGCGCGCTGCCATCGATGATCAGCATGACCCACGGATCGGGCAGGGTGTTGTTCTCGAACACCTCGGCGAGCTGTACCTCGTCGAACT
The DNA here is from genome assembly GCA_964639985.1 of uncultured Rickettsiales bacterium. Classification (GTDB taxonomy): domain Bacteria; phylum Myxococcota_A; class UBA796; order UBA9615; family CAYRNR01; genus CAZXHG01. Next base: position 36,346 of record CAZXHG010000027.1, on the reverse strand, counting down.
GCAGATCGGCGAACAGGGTGGTGTGTTCGCCGAACGAGACGCGCCCCGCGCCGGTGATCTCGCCACCGGCGTACCCCATCCACAGGCGCACGAGGTCGAGACCCCGGTCCCGGTAGCGCAACCGCACGTCCGCGTCGCCGAACACGTGGGGACCGAAGCGTCCATCGGCCAGCTCGAGGTGACCGTCCACCTGGGGGTCCCCGTCCACCCCCTGGGTGCGGGCGTGCAGGTCCACCTCGCCAGCCATGGTCGTCAACGCGTCGTTGCCACTCGACAGCACCCCGAGGTCCACGTCGACGACCGCGTCGAGGTCGTAGCCGAGGGTGCCGACGATCGCGCCGCTGTCGTCCTTGGGGGACAGCACCAGCTCCCCGTCGATCGCCAGGCTGCCCGCTCGGGAGACGAGGCGGTAGCCCTCGACGGCGAGTTGATCTCCCTCGCGCACGATGCGGCCGGACTGCAGGGAGATGCGCTCCTCCACCTGGCCCACCCGCAGCCGCACATCCTCCACCTCGGCCATGGCCTCGGCCGCTTGCTCGGAGCTGGACGTCAGCGTGGTGTGGATGCCGGTGAACTGCACCGAGAGGTCGGGGCGGTCGACGGAGACCGAGACCGTGCCGTCGCTGATCTCCAGCTGCTGGAGGAACAGCGGAGTGGAGCCTTCACCGCCCTCGCCGCCCCCGCGCCGCAGCCCGGGGAAGTCGCGCAGCTCGCCGTTGCCCACGCGAAGGCGCAGCACCGGCCGCTCGATGCGCAGGCGAGCGACGTCCACGTGACGCAGCCCGCCGATCCGGATCCCCTCCACGCTCACACGCTCGATGGCGAGGATCTCCTGACCGGGCCGGAGTGGATCACGCGAGCGGACCTCGATCCCGCGGAGATCCAGGTCCAGGGGCCACAGGGAGATGTCGAGGTGGTGGATGTGCAGGTCCTCGCCGAGGGCCTCGGAGCCACGTTCGATGAGCGTGTGACGAACGCGGCGGGCGAAGGCGTCCGAGGAGAGGTAGGCCGCACCCACGGCCACGAGGGTCGCGGTTGCCGCCGCGAGCAGGGCCAGACGTCGGAGCCAGCGGGTGCGCCTGCGGCGGGGTTTTCGGCTCATGGGCCGGTCCCGATCCTGGTGGGCCAACGAAACGACCCCGGCCGCGAGCGGCCGGGGTCGTGAGAAGAGGGGGTGGAGCGGGCAACGGGATTCGAACCCGCGACCCCAAGCTTGGGAAGCTTGTGCTCTACCAACTGAGCTATGCCCGCGCCCCCGCCCCGCAGGGCGAAAAGCGGCACCGATTCTAGCAGTGGCAACCCGATTTGCAAGCCATCCGCGGCTCCGCGAAGGTTTGACGACGATCGCGGCCCGCTATTCGCCGACTCCGAGCTGGGCGGCGATCTGCTCCAGGCGCGAGGCGACCTCCTCGGCGCGGAACGACGGGTCCCGCTGGGCGACCTCGCCGAAGGCCTCGTAGGCCATCCAGCCCTCGCCCTTCTCCTGGCAGGTGACCCCCAGCTCGAACTGCAGGTCCAGCAGCAACGCCGCGTTTCCCTCGGCGGCCTGCAATCCCTCCTGCAGGCGCTCCAGGGCCTCGTCCCACCGTCCGAGCTCCCGCTCGCAGCGCCCCATGTACAGCAGACAGGTGGCCTGGTCGTGTCCGGTGGACGCCGCGTTCCCGAATTCCCTCAGGGCCTCCTCGAACAGGCCCACGTCGAGGTAGCCACGGCCCAGGTCGAAGGAGTTGGTCTCCATGGAGGTCACCGAGTCGCCCGGAGTGGTGACATCCCGCGGCTCGGAGTCCTCGGTCTCCTCCTCCTCCTCGTCCAGGGAGAGGTCGTCGCCCTCGCGAAGCTCCCCCTCGATGGCCGTGGCCAGCTCGGAGAGCAGTGCGTCGAAGTCCTCGCTGTCCTCCAGCTCGCCGAAGGTGTCCTCGGGGTCGGCGACGTCCTCGCTGCCGTCGTCCTCGATCTCGATCTCGCGGTCCGGGCTGGGGTCCACCACCTCGTCCAGGGAGATGTCCTTGGTACCGGAGGCCACCTCGGAGAGGTAGTTCTCGTACGTCAGCAGCTCGAGGCTGTTCTCGTCCAACGCCTGGAACTCGTCGTCCCCGGTCATGGACTCGTCCATCGATCCCGTGATGCTGTGCTCCGGGCGACGGAACACCTCGTCGATCTCCACGTCGATCTCGTCGCGGAGGTGTCCCCCGGGCGAGGTCACGCCCTCGCCACCGAGCGGCGTGCTGGTCTCGGCGCTGCCCACGGCCTCGGCCTCGGCCTCGGCCTGCCGGAGCTGGTCACCCATGGCGTCGTCGAATGCGGCGAGGCGATCCCGTGCCGAGGTGTCAGCCGGCACCAGGCGCACGGTCTCGGCCAGGCAGCGTCGGGCGACCAGCAGGTTGCCCAAGTCCATGGCGATGCCGTACATGGCGACGGTCACCTCGGCCGCGGTCTCCCGCTCCCCGGAGTCTTCCAGCAGCCGCGCACGCATTGCCTGTACACCGAACACGTTGGGCCAGCGCTTGACCGCGGTCGACACCGCGTCCCGGGCCCTGTCCTCCAGCCCGTACTTGAGATAGGTCTCCCCCCGGACCAGGTGCCGGAACGCCTCGTCCGGGACCTGCTGCGGCAACTCCAGCGGAGTCGCTTGCTCGACCGGGGCCTTCCCGGCCGGACCGGCGGTCACGCCGGCGTCGGCCATCAGCTCCCGCAGGACGGCATCCACCTCGTCCTGCCGCTCGAGGTCGCCGGCCGCGCCGTGGATGCGCGACAGCTCCTCGTACACCTGCTGTGCCTTCTCCTTCTGGTCCAGGTCGACGAACGCTCGCCCCAGCAGGGTGAGGGTCTTCTCCTCCTGGGGATCCGCCTTGAAGCAGGTCTGCAGCTTGCCCACGGCCAGCCGCGCATCACCGCGGTCGAGGTGGACCTCGGACATCTCCCGCATGTACGGCACGACGTCGTCGGCGATCGAGCACAGCTTGTCCAGGATGGACATCAGCTGGTCGGTGTCACCGGAGGCGCGCATGGTGTCGGCCAGGCCCTCGAGGGTCTCGATCGCCTTGTCCGGCGAGCCGGCCTCCACGTACAGCGCGATCAGGCGCATCAGGGGGTCGAGATCCTCGGGGTTGATGCGGACCAGCCGCTCGTACACGGTGATCTTCTCGGAGAGCGTGCCCTCCTTCTCGACCTTGGCCGCCACCGTGCTGAAGTGCTGACCGGCGTCCGACGTCTTGCCCTGGGAGAGGTAGATCTCGCCCAGGTGCAGGTGCACCTCCATGCGCTCGGGGTCGAGGTCGAGCATCTGCTTGTACACGGCAACGGCCTTGGGGTAGAAGCCGCCCTGCTCGTAGTAGCCGGCCACCCAGCGAAACTGCTCCAGGGCCTCGTTCACCCGGTTCTTGCGGGCGAGCAGTTCGGCGAGCTTGTGCCGCAGGCGTGGATCCCGCTCGTGGCCAGCCACGAGCTTCTCGTACTGCAGGATCGCCTTGTCGACCTGCCCCCGCTGCAGGAAGCGATTCGCCGCCTTGATCGCCTTGTCCTTCTTCGAGGCCACTCTCCCCTACCCCTTCCGCGGCGTGGGCCGCATCGGATCGCCGAACATCATACCTCAGTGGAGTGGTGTGGTGGGGGGGCCGCGGAGATCGCGGGACGAGGCGATGGGATCAGCCGCTCCCGCCGGCAATCTCGAACGCCACGGCGTCCACGCCGATGGACGCCGAGATCGTGACGGCTCCGACCGTGGCCCCGTCACCCGAACCGGAGACCGGCATGTCCTCGATCCAGATCCAGATCGTCTCCACGCCTCGCGAGTCGGTGTACCCGCGGTAGAAGGTCGGCCGCAGGGCGTCGTTGAAGTCTCCGGTCAGCTCTCCCCACGTCTGGTTGGGATCGCTGCAGTAGCCGCTCCACTGTCCCTCGCCCGAGGGACAGTTGGCGACGTTGATCACCCCGGTGGGCAGGATGTACACACCCTCGTACCCGGACATGATCTCGATGGCCACGTTGTTGTACGCGGTGCCCTCGACCTGGTCGGTGACGTAGAAGTCCACGCGCGCCATCGCCCAGTGTTCCGGATCCCCGACCCACTCCCCGTCCCAGAAGAGGTTCATGGAGTCCACGGTGGTGATGACGGCGCCCGGTGGGGCGTCCATGGGGTCACCGCACGCGGTGGCGAGGACCAGCCCCAGTGTCGAAACGGCCAGCAACAATCTGTACGTCCACGTCATCTCAACCTCCGACTCAGCGCTCGACACGCTCGGTGTCAGTATACCTGAACGCACGGCACAAATCCCGCGGCGTTCAGCGCCCATCCCAGCACAGGATATCCGCGCCAGCGAGCCGATCCAGGATCGCCGGCACCTCGGCGCCGTCGAGAGCCCGGATCTCGGACCGTCCCACGCCACGCAGCAGCACCCAGTGGATGGCCTGCCCGCGGCTCTTCTTGTCCTGCAGCAACGCCGCCTGAACGCGGTCGCGGTCCAGGGGCGCGGATCTCACCGGGAGGCGAAGCATCGCCAGCACGCCGCGCACGCGCTCGACCACGTCCGGTGAGAGCATTCCCTCGGCCACGGACAGCTCGCACGCGGCCACCAGACCGATGGCGACCGCCTCGCCGTGCCGGACCACGCCGTATCCGCTGGCCCGCTCCACGGCGTGGCCCACGGTGTGACCGAGGTTGAGCAGCCGCCGCAGATCCCCCTCCTGCTCGTCGCGGCTCACGATATCCGCCTTGTAGCGCGCGCACCGCTGGACCAGCGCGGCCAGGGTGGAGGGATCCCGGGCGGTCACCGCGTGTGCGCCCTGCTCGATCTGTTCCATCAGCGACGGACCGTCCAGCAGCGCGTACTTGACCACCTCGGCCATGCCCGCAGCCACCTCCTCGTCCGGGAGGGTGCGCAGGCAGGTCGCGGCCGCGAACACGGCTGCGGGCTGGTGGAACGTGCCCACCAGGTTCTTGCCGTGGCCGGTGTTGATCGCGGTCTTGCCACCGATGGCGGCGTCCACCTGCGCGATCAGCGAGGTCGCCACCTGCACGCAGGCCACGCCCCGGCGCAGGAGCGAGGCCGCCAGCCCGGTCAGGTCCCCGATCACCCCACCGCCCAGGGCCACGATCACGCCGTCACGGTTCACGCCAGCGGCCATCAGCCCGTCGAGCAGGGCCTGCAGGTGCGCCCACGACTTGGTCTCCTCCCCCGGGGGCAGCACGATGCGCTCGTGCGCCACGCCAGCGCCGCGCATGCAGCGGCCGACCTCGTCGCCGTACAGCGTGTCGACGTTCTCGTCGGTCACCAGCGCGCCTCGCCGACCACGCCAGGGTTCGAGCATCGGCATCAGACCGCCCAGGCCCGTGGCCGACACGCGTACGGCGTAGCTGCGGGGGCCCAGGTCGAGCGGGACGGTGATGTCAGACACGGTGGGGGGAGGGGCGCTCCGGCCGGATCACTCGGCAGGGGCTTCCTGCGGCATGGAGCGCGTGAGGATGGTCGGCGTGATGAACACCAGCATCTCCTTGCGCTCCCGGCGCTTGGCCTTGTTCTTGAACAGCGCGCCCAGCACCGGCACGCGGCCGATGCCCGGGATGTAGGTGGTGTCCTCGGCCTCCTCGAGGCTGTACACACCGCCGATGACCGTGGTGTCGCCGTTGGGCACCATCACCGTGGTCTCGGCCTCCTTGATCTCGATGCTGGGGTAGCTGCCGACCGTGTTCCCGAAGTCCGGACGGTTCTTGGTTACCGTGACATCGAGGAACACCGTGCCGTCGGCTGTGATCGAGGGCGTCACCGACAGCTCGAGCGTGGCCTCGATGAACTGCACCTCGGTGCCGCGCAGGGACGCGGTCTCGTAGGGGATGGACGTGCCCTGCTTGATGTACGCGGCCTCGTTGGTCACCACCTGCACCCGCGGGCTGGAGATCACGCGGCCTTCACCGATGGACTCCAGGGCGGTGAGGCGGGCGTCGAGGCTCAAGGCGCTGGTCAGCGACCCGAGGCCGATGCCCAGGGAGCCGGAGTCGGAGGTGCCCGGCAGATCCACCACCCAGTTCGGCTCGGTGGTGAACGCGGTCATGCCTTCCAGCCCCTGCGTGCCGCCCTCGCCGAGGATCGGGGCGGATTTACCGCCGCTGAGGCCGACGGTGTTGGGGAACCACAGCCCGGTGGGCATGCCCGTGGCCGGGCTGAAGTTGAGGTTGCCGCCCCACTGGATGCCGGCAGAGCGCGAGAAGTTGGTGTTGACCTCGACGATGCGCGCGTCGATCAGCACCTGCGGGGTCTCGGTGTCGAGCAACATCACCAGCAGGCGGGCCTGGCGCAGCCCCTCCTCGATGTCCTTCACGACCAGCGTGTTGGTCCGGGTGTCCACCGAGATGGTGCCGCGCTCGCTGATCACGCCCTCCACGTGGCCGGACAACTCGTCCACGTCTGCGAAGTTCACCGGCAGAGTGAGGACGTCGAGATCCTCGAGCTCGATGCTCGCCTTCTCGGCCTGCAGCGCGGCCTCCCGCTCGGCGCGGATGGTGTCCAGCGGAGCGATGCGCAGGATGTTGCCGTACAGGATCCCGCCGAGCCCCTTGGACTGCAGGATGGCCGCCAGGGCCTGGTCCCACGGCACGCGGTCCATGCGCACGGTGACCTTGCCGCCCACGGAGTCGCTCGACACGATGTTGAGCCCGCTGACCGAGGAAATCAGCCGGAACACGTTGTGGATGTCGGCGTTGACCAGGTCGAGGTTGATCAGTCTCGGCGCCTTGCCGCCGGTGACGCTCTGCAGGTCCCACTGCCCCTCGAGGATCAGGCCGGATGCGCCCGGCTGACCGTAGCGCTTGGACGGGTCCTCCATGTGTCCCTGGGCCGTGATCAGCCCTTCGGTCGAGTACGCACCGCGGATCGTGTCCTCCTCCTTGGGGCCGGCGGCCGGGGTCGCGCTCCCCGCCTCGAACGCCTGGTACACGCCGAACTGCTCGGTGCGGGCAGACGCCACGCTGGGCGGCACCTCGAACTCGAGCTTCAGCACGGCACCGTCCTGCAGCGGTGTGGGCTCCACGCGCTCGCGCATGCGAATCACCACCTTGGTGGTGCCCGGCTCGCTGCGGGACTGGTAGCAGTGGATCATGTCGATCGCGCTGGGAAACTTCGAGGTGTCGAGGCTGCGCTCGAGGCCGGTGCCCAGCACCGAGTCCGGGATGTCCAGCACGTACTGGCTGGAGGTGGCCCACCGCGTGGTGTACTGGATGGGCGCATCCGAGGTGACCAGCAGCACGGAGCGGTCGGCGTAGTTCTGGAAGTCCACACCGATGATGCGCACGCCGGGGCCACGGAACAGGTGGTCGCCGTGCACGGACGACAGGTCGCCGTCGATGAGCTCCCGGTCGAGCCCGTCGGTGGTCGGCTCCGAGGTGTCGTCCTCGTCGTCCTGTCCCTCGGACTCGATCTCCTGGATCGCGTCCGCGATCGCATCTCCCTGCCCCTGATCTGCGATGGCCAGCCGCAGCTGGTTGCCGTCCACCTCGGTGCTGTAGTCGGAGGCCGAAGCCAGCGCGATGGTCAGGCGGGTCGTCACGAGCCCGTCCTTCTCCATGCGTTCGCTGCGGATCTCGCGCACACTGCCCCGCTGGACCGGGATCACCGCCCCGATCGCGCCGGGCTCCATGTTGGCCAGGTCGACCACCACCTGCGGCGGCTGGGTGCGACTGTAGTGGCTGTGATTGGGGCGCCCACTGGTGGCGACGACGACCTCGAGACCGTCACCGGTGGCGGTCCACGAGATGTCGTTGATCTGTCGGCCCTCGTCCATCGACGTGGTGGCCCACGCCCCGGACGACAGCGACAGTGCGAGGACCGCGCACAGGCCGAACAAGGTCGGTCGAATCGTGGCGGTCACGACGCTGGATGTTCTCATCTTCTCGCTACTCCTGGCACGGTTCCCTGGTCCGAGTCCTACCTGCTGGATTCCTCGAACGGATCGGGCAGCTTCATCGAGTACTCGTTGGTTATGGGGCGGTTCTCGATCGGGTCACGGAACTCCTCCGTGATCACGACCTCGTCACTCTTGATCTGGGTGACGCGGCCCCACTTCTTGCCGATCAGTTCGCCGTGGCTGATGATGTGCCCCTTGCCCTTCGGGTCCTCCACCATGGCGACCGGCTCGTCGATCCCCCACAGGATGGCGACGAGCTTCAGCTGGTCCAGTTCCCAGTTCTGCAGTTCGCTGGCCACGATCACGTCGGGACGTACCACCTCGATCGAGGTGAACGAGCGGAACGGATCGCGCTTGCCGATGGGGTTGTACGAGTATTCGGCGGTCTGCTGGGCCGGAGCAGCCTCTGGCGCAGCCGCCCGCCGCTCCCGGCGCTCGCCGCCGCCGCCCTCGGGCGCGGCGGTCTCCGTCGATCCGGTGGGCTGGGGCCCACCGCCACCGCCGCCGCCGCCACAGGCGGGGAGCAGCCATACCATGCCGAGTGCGACCGCAGCGACCCGCAGCCGCCATCCCCTTGCCCGGCGCATCCTGGAGCTCGATCTCACGATCCTCTCCGACTCCGTTGCGAGCACGCGAGCCACCTCCCTACCCCCCTTCTGCCGATCCGAGGAAGCGATAGGTCACGCACTCGCCGGTGGTGGTCAGGATGATCCGCCCGCTGCGTTCGTCCGGGTCGGACATCTCCACGTTCCGGATGTTGACGATACGAGGCAGCTTGCCGACACGGTCGAAGAACAGCGCCACCTCGTGATAGGTACCGGTGACCACGATCTCCACCGGCACCTCGGCATAGAATTCCTGACGCACCTCCGGCAGCGGCTGGAACAGCTGGAATTCCAGCCCGTTCTTGCGGCCGAGGTGGGAGATGTTGCGCAGCAGCCCCGGGATCTCCCGCTCGTTGGGCAGCTCCTTGAGCGCCCGGCTCAGCTCCTCGTTGAGCCTCTCCACGTCTCGCTGGAACTCGTCCTTGTTCTCCGCGATGGTCCGCGTCTCGTCCCGCTCCGTGACCAGCTCGTTGTACCGGCGCGAGGCGTCCGAGATCTGCTGGGCCAGCCGCTTGTTGATCAGCATGTGGAAGGCCACGAAGACCAGCACGTAGACCAGCAGCGCGATCAGCAGCTTCTGGTAGTCCGGGAGCTTGGCGAACTTGTCGAGAATGTCACCCATGTCTCATTCGCCTCCCATCAACCCGCTGGCACCTGGGAGGTGGCGGTGATCTCGAACTCCTTGAGCTTCTCCCCCTTTTCGGCGATGCGGATCTTCACCAGGAAGACATCGCTGAAGTAGGGCGACTGCTCGAGGTTCGACATGAACGTCGCGATCACCTCGTTGTTGATCGCGTTGCCCGTGAGGCTGACCCGGTTGCCCTCCTGCTTGAGCGATCCGAGCCACAGCTTCTCCGGGATGCGGATCGCGATCTCGTCGAGCATGTGGACCGGGCCCATCTTGGACGCACGCAGCGTGCCGATGATCTCCTTCTTCTTCTCGAGGGCGGCCTTGGTCTTCTCCAGCTCCTCGACCTCGGGGATGATCATCTTCAGGTTCTCGATCTCGTCGACCAGATCCTGATTCTGTCGCTGTGCCTTGCCGACGTCCTTCTTCTTGGTCGCGTACATCGCCACGCAGACCAGCAACACCAGCACCAGCCCGATGCCGAACAGCACCAGGTATCGCTGGGTCGCCTCCTTCTTCCGCGTCGCGCGGACCGGGAGGAGGTTGATCTTGATCATCGGTCGCCAGCCCTTCGTAGCGCCAGTCCGACAGCCACGGCGGCCATCGGCGCAACCTCGTTCAGGAATGCGATATCGAACTGCTTCTCGTTGATCTCGACCTTGCGGAAGGCATTGACAACCTCCACGTCGACGCCGGTCTTGTCACGGATGGTCCGTGTCAGGCCGGGGACCCGCGCCGAGCCGCCGCTGAGGTAGATCCGCTTGATCGTATCCTCGGTCGAGGTCGCGGCGTAGAAGTCGAGGGAGCGCTGGATCTCGGTAGCCACGTTGTCGCTCACCGACTGGATGATCCCCTCCACCTCTTCGGGGACCACTGCCTGGGTGTCGCGCACGATGCCGCCGCCGACCTTGAGCGCCTCGGCTTCCTCGTAGCTCACGCTGAGCTGCTTCTGGATCTCCTCGGTGTACTGGTTGCCACCGAGGGTGATGTCACGGGTGAAGGCGGTGATCCCGCCCCTCAGCACGTTGATGTTGATGATGCTGGCGCCGATGTTGACCAGCACCACCGTGTCCTCCGCCGTCAGCTCGTAGTTCACCTCGAACATGTTCTCGATGGCGAACGAGTCGACGTCGACCACGACGGGGGAGAGCCCGGCCTCCTGGATGATCGCGACGTAGTCGTTGATCATGTCCTTCTTGGCCGCGACGAGCACCACCTCCATCTGGTTGGCGTCCTCGGCGGGCTTGCCCAGGATCTGCACGTCGATGTTCACGTCGTTGATGTCGAAGGGGATGTACTGCTCGGCCTCCCAGTGGATGGACTCTTCGAGCTCCTCCATGGTCATGACCGGCAGGTTGATCTTCTTGACGATCATCGAGTGCCCGGAGACCGAGGTCACCACCTCCTTGGTGCGGATGTGGTTCTTGCGGACGAGGTCCCGGATCGCCTCGACGATGATGTTCGAATTCATCAACGCGCCGTCGACGATCGCCTCGGGGGGCAGCTTGGTCATGCCGAAGTTGACGAGTGACCAGTTGCTGCCCTTGGGCTGGAGCTCGAGCACCTTGATGAAACTGGACCCGATATCGAGTCCTATAGCGCCCTTGCTCTTGGACAGGAACGAGAACACGAGACGACCTCCTGAGAGCGGCTTCTCCTACAGGTGCCAGCGCGTGCATGGACCGCGCAGAGGCCGAATCACGGGCCCATGTACTGCTGTGAACGTCTGAAGTCCTGCGCGCTCTTTCGTCCTCGATGGTCACCTAAGGCGAGATCCCTTGTCAAGTGGCACTTTCCCGTCAACCGGCTACCATGTCCCCTGATTTCGCCAACTTGAACCTCATCGGCGATCGGCGTCAGCATCCGAGGGAAGCAGTGCGGAAGCGTCCAGACGATCGACAGCTCGGCCGCCCGCGCGCGCTTGCGCTCGCGGGCGTCGCCGGCCTGTGCGCGCCAGTAGCGTGGTTCTCGGCCGTGGATTCGGCCGGCGAACCGCTGCGAGGATCCCGCCTGTTGCTGCTCGCGATCGCGCTGTGCCTGGTCGCGCTCGAGCTCGGCGGCGTCCGGATGCTGCGGTTCGGGTCGACCGCCGCTGGCCGCTGGCTCGCGGGGGCCTCGATCGCGCTGTTGCCCGCGGCCCTCGCCGCCGGAGCGTTCGCGGCGGCCGTGGCAGGCGCCGGTGGACCGCCGGGCGACGCGATCATGGTGACGCTGTGGGCCATCGTGCTGTTCCCGGTGCTGCTCTCGATCCGCGCGGCCCACCTGCACGTCGGCGCCGTGCACGCCGCCGGCCCCGCGGCGTGCGCGGCTGCATCCGCGGGCGTGGCTGCCGTGATCCTGGCCACGGGGCTGCCTGCGCTGGCGGCCACCGTACCGGCCGCCGTGGCCGTGTCCCTGGCGGCTCCACCTCTCACCTCGGCCGACCGCCACGCGCTCCCCGCGGGCAGCGGCGTGGGCGCCCTGCTCGCCGGCGCGACCGTGGCCTCCTGGGTGCTCGCCGTCCCCCCCCTGCTGGCCGCGTTCGCCGGCGCCGTGCCCCACGTCACCGCCGCCATCATCGTCGCCGCGGGCTTCGGCGTGGCCGTGGGGCGCGTGCTCGTGCGCGGCCCGCTGCGCGCCTCGTGGGCCGGCCCGGCCGTCGTGGCGCTGTCCTGCCTCGTGGCGCTGGCGTTGCTCTCGGAGTTCCCGGTCATCGCCCAGCTCTCCCTGTTCACGGGCGTGGGGTCGATCGCGCCACTGCTGCCGCTCTCCGCCCTCGCGCTGGGCGCAGGCGGCACCTTCGGACTCGGCGCGGCGCTGCTCGAGCCGGGCCGGGTCGCAGGCCGGCCGGGGCATGCGGCCGCCGGTGTGCTCGCCGGTGCCCTCGCCGTGACGGTCGCCGGCGGCGGTGGCCCGGTGGATCTGCCCCTGCGGGTAGCTGCGGGCATCGCCCTGGCCGGCGTGGTGGCGGGCCTGCTCGGTCGCGGGACCTCGGTCCCGGCCCCCCGGTTCCAGGTGGGCTGGCTGGTCGCCGCCGCGCTCACCGCCGGCCTCGGCCTGCTGCCCCCGCTGGACCTCTCGCCGGCCGCGTTGCAGGCCGCATCGCGCGTACCCGCGCGCGACATCTATTGTCTGGTAGAGATCGAGGAGGCCCAGGTCCTGCGCGCCGGCATCGACCGAGCCGGTCCCCGCTGCGTGCTGCGCACCTCATCCGGCACCCACCTGTTCCGCGGCTGGCAGGCCTACGCGCCCGGCGCCGCCGAGGGGGCCTCGGAGACGACCCTGGCCCTGCTGCCCCTGCTGGCCGCGGACGCGCCGCGCATCGCCGCGGTGGTGGGCCTGGGCCGGGGCGAGACCCTCGAGCCCTTCCGCGCCGTGGACGTGACCTCCCTGACGCTGCTGGACGCCTCGCCGGGTGCAGCGCGGCAGGTGTCCCTGCTCAGCGAGCCGTTGCGCGATCTCGTCGCCCACCCCGCCGTACGCCTGGAGCGCGCGGGCGCCCGCCCAGCGCTCCCCCTGCCGGCAGGATCCCAGGACGTGGTGGTGGTCGACCTGCCCCGCCCCTCGTTACCCGGGGCCCGCGCCTGGTACGGCGCCAGCCTGCCCCGGGAACTGCACCGCGCCCTGGCCGCGGGCGGGTGGGCCTCCCTGAGGGTACCCACCACCCGGCTCACGCCCGGCGACCTCGCGGCCACGATCCACGCCTTCGGGACCGCGTTCGACGACGCGACGGTCTGGCTGGATCCGTCCGGCAACGGCGACGTGATCCTGCTCGGGTGCCGGGACGGCGGCCAGCCCGACGTCGCCCACATCCGCCGGGGGCTCACGCGGAGGTCGCTGCGGCAGGCCCGCGGCACCGGCGCCATCCGGGGTGTGGAGGACCTCCTGGCCAGGGCCTTTGCCCGCGCGGATGCGCCCGTCTTCTCGCAGCAGGCGCGCTCCCTGCGTGGGCTCGCCTGGAGGGCCGCCGATGCCGAGCTCTCCGCCCTCGAGGGAGTCCCGCTGTCCGCATTCGCCGACGCGGCGCAGCCGCTGGACACCGTCGTCGACCTGGACGGGCTCGACACGGACGACGCCGCGCAGCTGCGTGCGGTGATCGGCCCGCCCGAGGCGTTCTGGCCCATCTACCTGGAGTTCCTCGACCGCATCGCGCGGGGCGAGCAGGGCGTCGTGAAGTCGGCCGAGCGCCTGGCCGCCAGCAGCGCCGATCCCACGCGAGACCTGCAGCCGTTCGTCCTGCAGGCCATGGAATCGGGCCGCATCGCCGAGGCCCGGGGGCAACACGACGACGCGCTCACCTGGTACCAGCTCGCGGCCGCCTTCTCACCTCGCGACGTGGACGCCAACGTCGAGCTCGGGCGGCAGGCATGGTCCGAGGACCGGATGCCCGCCGCGATCCGACACTTCGAGCGCGCGCTGGAGCGGGATCCGGATCACCCGGTGGCGCTGCTCGGCGCGGCGGACGCCCACATCCGGCTGGGCGAGACCGTCCCGGCGCTGGCGCTGCTGGAGCACGCGGCCGAGGTGCACCCCGACTCGGTGGACGCCCAGCACAACCTGGGCCGGCTGTACCTGGAGCTCGGCCGACGGGAGGCGGCGCTGGATCGGTTCCGCCGCGCCCTGCCCATCGAGCCCGACAACGACCGCATCCACCTGGGCATCGCCGAGGTCCACTTCCTCGACGCGCTCGCCGCCCGCGACGCCGGGGACGAGCCGACCGCCGCCCTGCAGGAGTCCCGACGCTCCATCCAGCGCGCCCTCACCCTGGACGAGAGCGCCCTCAGCCTCTGCCTCTACGGCCAGATCGAGCTGGTCGCGGGCAACTACGATCTCGCCGAAGAGGCCCTGAAGGGCTCGGTCACGCTGGATCCCGACAGCTGCGACGCCCGCGCGGCCCTGGGCGAGGTCTTCTTCGCCCAGCGCCGCTACGACGCCGCGGCCCGCCAGTTCCGCGAGGCCCAGGAGAACTGCGGCGACGACCCCCGCATCGACCTGCGGCTACAGCAGCTGCAGCACCTGGTGGACGATCCCGAACCGACTCCATAGCCGCGATCCGCCCGCCAGATACCACCCTCGATCACCTGACCGGGTCCATCGGACCTTCTTCGATCCACCCGGGACGCGGCCCCTCGCATGCTGCGCATGCTCTGGGGATCCGACCGGTAGCTGGAGGCGGTACAGGGTACACGCACAAGTAACTCCGGTAGGAAGGGGGTAGGTCGAGGCGTAGGGGTGAGTTACGTGTGCATGTCCCCGGCGGAGGCGGTTCAGGCAGGGGTTGGGGGCGAATTCGAGGCGAGGGGGGGACGAACGGGATCGGAGCCGGAATCGGTGCCCGACCTGAATCGGACCTCCGAAACTGCCCTCGACCCCAGCCACGAACCGCCCCCGCCGGGGTCAGTTCGCTACTTGGGGTCGTCCAACCGACTCCGATGCATCCCGCCCACGTCCGAAACGAGCCCAAGTCGCGGCCTGAACCCGTACCGCCTCCAATCACCCGAACGGATACGTACGGTCCCCCTGGTCCACCGGAACTTCTCGGGGTGAGGGCCTGTGCGGACGGTTGGGCCCGGGGGGCGGATCAGTACACGTTGCGCCAGTTCGAGAAGAAGACCTTGTCCCCGGCGGTCGCCGTGGGGGTGGGTCGGATCGGACCGTAGGACTCGATCGTGCCGTCGGCGGCCGTGACCGTGATGTACACGCCGTCGTTGCTGTAGGAGAAGCGCGACGGGATGCCCTCGATCTCGATGTACTCGCTGTCGGTCACCGACAGGCTCTCCGGCCCCCAGTCCTGGCCCGACTCGTACGCCCCGCCACAGTCGTCGAGGCCGAGGGCGTAGATGCGAGCGTGGCCCACGCCGCAGGCGGCGCCGAGGGTGGCGTTGTCGGTGATGTACGTGGCGAACAGCACGATACCGCCGTACGTCAGCACCGGGCCGACCAGCTTCTCCCCGGCGCCGAGCACCAGGGGGTTGTAGTTCGTCCCGCAGTCCGACTCCACGCCCGCGGAGCAGCCGTCCGGTCCGTCCTCGTCCTCGAGGAACCACATGTAGCCGTTGTCGTACGGCTCGAACAGGTTGCCGGGCCAGCCCGTCCCCCAGGCCACGCGGACGCGGCCCGAGTTGTCCCGGGACACGGACGGGCGGAAGTACACGGCGTGGTTCTCGGCCTGGGCGTCGCTGCGCGTCGGGGTGGCGAACGGCTCGCCGAACATGCACGTGTGCGCGTCGATGCCGGTCACGTCCTCGATGGTGCCGCGGTCGAGGTCGCCGTTGTCGATCAGCGTCTTGAACAGGTACCCGTGACGGTCCCCGATGTACAGCGCGTCTGTCAGCCCGTCGTCGTCGTAGTCGATGGCGGCGGGCGTGCTGAACAGGCCGGACGCGGCGTCGTCGATGTAGTACCTCGGGTCCGTGGCGCTGGCCGTCACGTAGGTCGGCGCGACCGAGGAGGTGATCCGGTAGCCCGTGGAGCTGAACGGCGTGGTGTCGCTGGGGTCGAGCAGCTTGACCATGTACCAGCGGCGGCCGGCGCGACGCGCCGACGAGGGCACCGCGTCGTTGTCGGTCGGCCCGGAACTCCAGAACACGACCGGCGTGTAGTACTCGGTGGAGTTGAGGTCCAGGACCTCGCCGAACACCGGGGTGCCGGCGGACATGCCCTTGCGCCAGCCGCTGGCGTCCCCCACCCACTCCCAGAGGAACTTGGGGTACCAGGGGTGGGACACGTCCAGGGCGTAGTGGTAGCGCGAGCCCATGCCCATGGAGACGACCAGCACGCGGTGGTACTCGCAGCCGTCGGAGTCCGGGATCCCGTCCGTGGTCGCGGTGGTGCAGTCGGCGTCCACGTAGTTGGCGCGGCCGTCCATCCACACGTACGTCAGGTTGACCGAGCCGTCGTTGAGGTACAGCTCACCGTCCATCATCAGGTTGATCGCCCGGTGCATGTCGTCGTGGTAGTCGGAGGCGTGATCCAGCAGGTGGCGCGGGATGTAGCCCCACAGCTCCCAGCCGCCCGCGGTGTCGGCGGTCGCGTCCTCCCAGCCGTCCTCGTCCGAGTCGAGGAACGGCACCTTGAACGCGTGCAGGAACCCGTCGTTGGCGGCCACGTACAGCACCGGATCGAGATCGTCGATCCGGTTGAGGAACGAATAGAAGGCGGGGTCGTCGGTGACGATCGACGGCTCGGCGTCGGCGAAGGCCGGCTGGCTGAGGAACATGCCGCCGAGCTTCCACGGCCCCTTCGCCGGCAGGTCCGTTCCGACCTCGCTGATGTCGGGCATGACGTCCTCGCCCACACCATAGGTGCTGGTGTCCACGCCGCGCAGGAAGTCGATCACCTCCTGGGCGTCGGTCGAGTCCACGTCGCAGTCGCGATCGTAGTCGTTGAAGGGGAACGGACCGGTGGTGGTGTCGCAGGTCTCGTCCACCGTGGGCGGGCTGGTCTCGTAGTCCGTGCCGTAGTCGTCGAACAGCAGCCCGCCGATGTCGACCGCGTTGGTCGAGTCGAACGCCACGAGGGTCTGCGGGGTGTACACGCCTCCCTGATCGTCGTTGGTCCACAGGGTCCGCGTGTACGCCGCGGGATCGGTGTCCGAGTACTCCTGGGAGTTGGAGCCCGAGTGCACGGCCTTGCGACTGGCCAGGATGGTGCCCGCGTCCCACAGCTCGGTGTCGCGGATGACGCCGTAGTTCGCGTCCGAGGGGTCGTTGATGATCTGGAACGCCTCGATGTGGCCGCGGTGCAGAGGCACGCCGCGGGTGTCGTCGGTGAAGCCCCAGATCTCGGTCCAGCCGCGGAACAGGCGGTGGCCCGACGCGGAGGTGAACGAGGTCGAGATGCCGGTCAACGACCGGATCTTGTCGGTGATGGCCATGGAGATGCCCACCGCCACGTCGTCCGGGTGCACCGCGCGGGTGTAGATGCCGCCGCCGGCCGTGGCCGCGGACTCGAACAGCTCCTCGGTCGTGGTGTCGTTCACCGTGTCGGCGTCCAGCAGGATGCTGTGCGTGCGCACCGTCTGGGCCCCTGCCTGGGCCGCGGTCAGGTCGTTGTTGACCGCGTAGAAGGCCACGTCGTCGAGCAGGGTGCGGTCGTTCTCGTTCTCCGGCTGGATCGTCAGGTAGACGTCGCCGGTGAACGTGTCGTACATCGTGTCCGGGTAGTTGAACACGTCGTTGTCCTCGGTGCCGCCGATGCTGTCCCCGATCACGATCACGTCGATGGCCGAGCAGGACTCGCGGAAGGGGGCGCGATCCCACTCGCTCAGCGCGGTGTCGGTCTCGGAGAGGTACTGGTTCACCACCCAGGCGTACGTCGACGCGATGTAGTTCGACGAGATGCTCGCGGACTCGTTGTCCACCGCGTCCTGCAGGTGGGTGTTCGAGTGATCGAACGAGCTGACCCGTTTCCAGTGGTTGGCCGGGTTGGACGTGCCCACGACCGCGAACTCCATCTCCGTGGGGGCGGAGTTGACCGCGGCGATGATCGCGTCCTGCACCACCTCGAAGCGGGTCGGGTGGCCGGCGACGTTGTACCACTCGGTGGTCATCGAGGTGTTGCGCTCGACGAGGAAGAGGATCTTGGGGATCTCCGAGACCTGCACCGGCAGGTCCTCGGTGACGTCACCGCCTGCATTCCCCGCCACCAGCAGTGACATCAGGATCGCCATCGCGATGCCCACGCCCCCGCCTCGGCGCATCAGCTCGTCGTACCGTCTCAACCAGGTGTTCATGTTCACCCCTTCGATTCGTGAACGCATCAGTAGCAGTAGCCCAGGATCCTCAGATAGCCGGCCGTGGTCGCCGTCGCCGGTGACCGCTCCCGGTTGACGTCCTCGTCCGAACCCACCGACTGGGTGTCGAGGTAGACGTTGCGGATCTGACCGCCGCCGCCTCCCTGGTTCACCCCGCCGGCCATCTCGTAGCCGCGCGGCACACCGCCACACTCCGCGAAGCAGCGGTCCACGACGTAGGCCGCTGCGGGCCAGCCACCGGTGTGCATCGCGGTGGCGGCCGGGTCCGTGCTGGTGTCGATGATCCGCGTACAGTCCCCCTGCGCGGCCGCCGCGTTGAGCGTGGCGATCTCGGACGCATTCCAGGTGTCCTCGTAGGTCACGCCGCGAGCCTGGTCGAGCCCGGCGTTGGCCGCGTTGAACGCCTGGTGGTACTTGCGGATGTTGTGCGTGATCGTGAGGTCCACGTCGGCGATGGACAGCGCCGCGATGCCCAGCAGCGTCAACGCCACCAGCGACAGCATCGCCAGCACCAGCGCGTAACCTCGTTCGTCCCGGTGGATCGTTCTCATCAGTATGCGTCCCGAATCTCGTGCGCCGCACGGGCGTTGCGCAGCACCACCACCTGGTGCGCGACCCGCCGGTGATAGGCGTCCGTGTTCTCCGTACCCCGGCTGAAGCTGGGGTCCAGGGTCGGCGGCGACGACGACGGCAGGTTGTTCTCCTCCTGCCGCTCCGACCTCGCGGTCATGCGCATGCGCACCCGTGACAGGTTGGCGAAGTTGTACGGGGTGGGCACCTCGTTGCGGCCCACCCACTGCAGCGCGTCGCAGTCCTGCATGGTCTGGCAGTACCCGAACTGCATGTCCTCGATCCCGGGCGCGATGGGCACCTCGTTGGAGCCGTCGTCCAGAGCCCAGTCGTAGTCCAGGTAGAGGTAGGGCAGGGCCTCCGTGCCCTGGCCGTTGCCGTCGTTGTCCCGGTCGATGTAGTAGGCGACCTGGATCAGGCGGCCGCAGACCAGCTCCTCGGGCAGCGACTGGTTGACGCCCGCGTCGCACACGTTGGTGTAGTCGGCGAAGCCCGTGTTGGACTGCACGTTCACCGTACCCGAGGCTGCGTCGCCGTTGCCGGACACGGCCCACAGCAGGCCCATGCCGAGGCCCTCGTTGCCGGCGTTGGAGAAGCAGTTGATGTAGGACCACTGCCGGTTGGTGGCCTGGAAGTTGCCCGCCGCCGTCGCGCTGTTGGCCGTGAAGTGCAGCGTGTCGGTGTCGCACAGGTAGCTGGCCACGTTGGCCTGGGCCGCCTCGCTGCGGTCCATGAACCCCCAGTTGTCCCGGTCCGGGTCCATGTAGGCGAGGTAGATGGAGTCGCGGTCGTCCGACAGCTCGTCGTCTCCGTCGATGATCGCCTGCAGGGCGTTGGCGTTGCCGCCGGTGCCCATGGCGCCGTAGTACTCGCCCTCCCCGCCCCCACCGAACCCGGCGATGGCGATGTCCTTGCTCACGATCTCCATGGCCAGCCGCAGGTTCTGCTGCGTGCGGCCGATGTCGTGCTGTCGGCGGTAGAGCTGGTTCTGGGCGGTGAAGGTCATGAGCACCATCGCCGCCAGGATGGCGGTCACCACCATCGCGATCAGCAGCTCGACCAGGGTGAACCCGCCCCGGTCGCGCTTGCGCTGCGGTGTCTGCATCGTCTCGGTCCTCGTCTCAGCCATGCTCGCGTCTCCGGCGTCCACCTGGATCACGGGTCCTCGTAGCGGTCGTACGACCTCGTGGTGATCAGGTTGACCCCGTGGTCCTTGCCCGTCTCCTTCATCCGGAAGCTGACCCGGGCGCGGATGATCACGCGCCCGGTGGTGCTGCCGGTGACGGGCTCGATGTCATAGGTGCGGGTGTACATCGCCCGGCCCCCGTCCGAGCCGATCCGACCCAGGCCGCCCACCGCCACGTTGGTGCCGTCGAACCAGTGCTCGTGCTCCACGAACGGGTCATTGGCCGTGGTGGCGTCCGTGGACGACTCGAACGCCTCGCCCGCGCCGTCGTTGGCGTCGTCGCGCGTGTACTCGGCAGCGGCCAGCTGGTCGATCATGTCCTGGGCGAGGAACGTGGCCTCGGAGATGCGGAAGGACAGCTGCGAGGCCGTCAGCGCCGCCTGGTGCAGGGCGAACAGGGACAGCAGGCCGACCGAGAGGATGGTCAGGGCGATCATCGCCTCGATCAGGGTCAGCCCCTCCTCGTCGGCCAGGCCGCGCCGGCCGTGCGCCATCTGCGCCACCGCGGCTCGCCTGCCTCGCATCGCGTCGGTATCGTCGAGTCGTCTCATACCGTGATTCCTCTTGCCGTGATTCCTCTTGCCACTCGTTCTCAGTCCGGGATCGCCACGATCGCGTTGCCACCCTGATCCGTGAGCACCACACGTCGCTCGTCGATGCCCGCGGCACGATTGATCAGCACCACCCGGACGAACGTGTCCCCGAAGTCGTCCGGTGCGTTGGTGGCGTACCCATGCGCCCCGAACGCCAGCGTGTCCTCCAGCGGGGCCAGCATCGGTCCGCCGAGGGTCGACCACGACTCGATGCTGATCCCGGGCGCCGCGCCCGGGCCACTGGCCAGGTCGATGGTCCCCGAGGCGTCCGCCCCGCCGAAGGCCGCGGCCTCCCAGGACGTCGAGCCGCTCGGCCGGTCCCCGCGCAGGAAGCGGTACGAGCCCGCGTTGGCACGCCAGTCGCCGCCGCCGATCGCCTCGTCCCGCTCCAGGAACTGCACCGCGCACTCGCGGCTGTTGGAGATCGCCTGGGTCCGGCACAGCGTGATCTGCGAGGCCAGCAGCCGCGCGGCCCCGTTCAGCCGATAGCGGCCGATGAACCGGGAGATGTTGGGGATCGCGATCGATGCCACGATCACGGCGATGGCCAGGGTGATCACCAGCTCCAGCAGGGTGAACCCCCGCCGCCTCCCCGATCTCCTCTGCTGGTGGAACCATGCGCCCATACGCTCGCGAAGTGTGCAAGATACGTGCCTGCCTGCGATAGCCCCCGCGCGTGCCCCCGTGCGTGAAGCAATGCGCTTCAAACGACGGCGAACTATGAAAACATTTCATAGCGCTGACAACTATCTACGAACCGGACACCCCCTCCCGGGCGGCCGCGTCGAACCGCGAACAGGTGCGGCCCACGTCCTCCCGCAGCGCCTCCAGCCGTCGCCGGTCCGCGCGGGCCACGTCGGCGTCCAGCCCCTGCTCGAGGGCGTCGTCCAGGTGCTGCTGCGCGCGCCGGAGCGCCCCGTGCGCGCCGTCACAGCCCGCCACGTCCAGCGCGGCCGCGGCCAGCTCCTGCTCGACCCAGGTCAGCTCCACCCGGAGCATCAGCTCGTCGGCGGCGCCGGCGAACCGCTGGTTGCGCAGCGGCATACCCCGGGCCTCGTCCACCAGCGAGCGCGCCTCCTGCGCCTGCCCCACGGTGAGGCAGGCCTCGGCCATGGCGAAGCGGTACTCGGCCCGCTCGGGCTGGACCTCGATCGCCCGCCGGAACAGGCCCAGCCCCTCGTCCGGGTGTCCGGCGTCCATGTACAGACCGGCGAGGTCGGTCAGCACGCCTGCCTCACCCGGCGCCAGCTCGTACGCGCGCCGCAGGTGCCCCTCGGCGGCCAGCGTCTCCCCGGCCGCGCTCTCCACGGCCCCCAGGCCCCGGTGGCCGCCGAAGTACTCCGGGGCCACGTCCACCGCCCGCTGGAAACTCTCGCGAGCCGGGTCGGGCAGCCCTGCCCGCAAGTAGGACCAGCCCAGCCCGTACAGCGCTCGGGGATGATCGACGTCGATGTCCAGGGCCCTCTGGTACGCGCGCTCGGCCTTCACCAGTCGCTCGGCGCGCAGGTGCCGGTCGCCGCTCCAGGTCCAGAACGAGGGGTTGAGCTTGAACACGTACAGCGCCAGGCCCCCGAGGACCACCGCCGCGGCCCACGCGATCGCCAGCCTCCTGCGCCCGCGCCAGCCGAGACCGCTGTTCAAGTTTCGTCCTCGGGTCGATAGTCCACGCCGAAGTCCCGCATCTTGTACAGCAGGGCACGGTGGCTGATCTCCAGCAGCTTCGCCGCCTGCGTGCGGTTGCCCCGCGTCTTGCGCAGCGCCCGCTCGATCAGGTGAGCCTCGAGGGTGCGGGTGGCCTTCTTGATCGACAGGTCGTCCTCGGTGCGCGGGGGCGGGAACTCCAGGGCGCCGCCCCCGAGCTGGTCGGGCAGATCCCGCAACCGGATCGTGTCGCCGTCACACAGCAGCACGGCGCGCTCCATCGCGTTCTCCAGCTCCCGCACGTTGCCGGGCCAGCCGTAGGCCAGCATCACCCGCATCGCGGCCTTGTCGATGGTCCGGCTCGCCGTGGCGTGGCGACGCGAATGGGTGTGCACGAAGTGCTCGGCCAGCAGCACGGTGTCCTCGCGCCGCTCCCGCAGCGGCGGCACGTGGATGTTGATCACGTTGAGCCGGTAGAACAGGTCCTCGCGGAACACGCCTTCCTTGACCATCTTGTGCAGGTCGGCCCCGGTCGCGGCCACCAGCCGGACGTCCACCTGGTGACTCTCCGAGTCACCGATCCGGCGGATCACGCCGTCCTCGATCGTGCGCAGCAGCTTGACCTGCAGGGCCAGCGGCAGCTCGGCGATCTCGTCGAGGAACAGCGTGCCGCGGTGGGCCTGCTCGAACAGCCCCTGGTGGTCCCGGACCGCGCCGGTGAAGCTGCCCTTGGCGTGCCCGAACAGCTCGGTCTCCAGCAGCTGCTCCGGGATGGCGCCGCAGTTGACCGGGATCAGCGGGCCGTCGGAGCGATCCGAGTTGCGGTGGATCGCCCGCGCCAGCAACTCCTTGCCGGTCCCGCTCTCGCCGGTCAGCAGCACCGTGGCCCGGTGGGGGGCGACCTTGCCCACGGTGTCGAACACCCGCTTCATCTGCTCGGACTGCCCGATGATGCCGTCGAACGACGTCTCCCGGTCCAGGGCGCGCCGCAGCTCGATATTCTCGCGGTACAGCGCCTCCCGCTCCTCGACCTTGCGCAGCACCAGCAGGATCTCGTCGGCCTTGAACGGCTTGGAGATGTAGTCGTAGGCCCCCAGCTTCATCGCCTCGATGGCCGTCTCGGTCGTGCCGTAGGCGGACATCATGATGCAGTACGTGTCCGTGCCGGCCGTGCGCACGGCCTCGAGGAATGCCAGGCCGTCCATCACCGGCATGCGCACGTCACACAGCACGATGCCGAACCGCTCCTTGTCCAGCATCTTCAGCGCCTGCTCGCCGTTGGGCACGGCCGAGGCGTCGTAGCCCGCCTTCTTGAGGATCACGAGCAGCAGGTGACGGAGGTTCTCCTCGTCGTCGACGACGAGTACCTTGCGCAGGTCCGGGTTCGTGGGTGCAGGCATGACGTCCCTACTTTACCGCATGGGACCTCTGCAAGCGTCGTGCCAGCGAGGCGCCGCGGCCGGAGTGCTATCGTGGTCCCATGAGGGTACTCCACGTGGCCCACGACTTCCTGCCCGCCAGCGTGGCGGGCGTCGAGGTCTACACCCTCGAGCTGGCGCTCCGTTCGCGCCGCGAGGGGGTGGACGCGGCCGTGCTCCACCCGGTGCGCGGCCCGGGCCTCGACCAGTACGCGCTCGACGAGGGCAACGTGCGGGGAGTGCGCGTCTTCTGCCTGGTCCAGAACTACCCGTACCGGCCCCTGGCCGAGGGGACGGTGGATCCCCAGGCCGACCGCCGCTTCCTCGAGGTGCTGGACCGCTTCCGACCGGACCTGGTGCACGTCCAGCACCTGTGGGGCTGGTCCGCGGCCCTCCCGGCGCTAGCCCGAGCGCGGGGACTGCCCGTCGTCGTCCACCTGCACGACCACTGGCTGGCGTGCCCGTCCGGCGGCCAGCGCTACCACCCCGACGGCACCGTCTGCGAGGACCTCGACCGCGTGGACTGCGACGCGTGCTACGCCCGCTTCCGCTCCACCGAGGGTCCCCTCGAGCGGGCTGCCTTGCGGGCAGCCCGACGCATCCCCCGGCCCCTGCCGCCCGACCTGCTGCATCGCGCCTTCGCAGGCCTGCCCCCGATGGCCCGCGCCGTGCTCAAGCGGCTCAACGAGCGCCGGGCCGGGGCCGACTCCGTGGACGACCAGGCAGGCATGACCGCCGGGGAGCGCCGCCAGGCCTACACCAGCGGACTCGCCGCGGCCGACGCCGTGCTCGCGCCCTCCCGGGACATCGGCCGACGCATGGCCGCCCTGGGCCTGGACCCCGACCGCCTGCGCCACGTCCCCAACGGCACCGACGTGCCCGCCGCGCCCGGCGTGCCCCCGGGGGTCGACGATCCGTCCCGGCCGCTCACGCTGCTGTTCCTCGGCACGCCGGTCGCGCACAAGGGCCTGCACGTGCTGGCCGAGGCGGCGCGGCAGACCACGGCCGAGGTCCAGCTGGTGGTGAACGGTCGCGATCCCTCGCCCGCCTACCGGGCACGGTGCGACGGCAGTCGCGTCCGCTTCGCCGGCCCCCTGGACCGGGATCGCGTACCGGCGGCGATCGACGCCGCCGACCTGGTCTGCCTGCCGTCCCTGTGGCCGGAGAACGCCCCGCTCACCCTGCTCGAGGCTCGCGCCCGCGGCCGGGCCGTGCTCGCCTCGGCCGTGGGCGGCGTGGCCGAGACCGCCCAGGGCGAGCTGCTGCCCCCGGGCGACGTCGCCGCCTGGACCCGCGCCCTCGACCACCTCGGCCGCGACCGCGGCCTGCTGGCCGAGCTCACCGCCCGGGTCACCGCGCCCCGCACCATGGGGGAGAATGCGCGCCAGGTGCTGGCCATCTACCGCGAGGTCACCGATGCTCGAACCGATCCATGAACCGGATCCGGGCTCCCCGCCCGGCGCCAGCGTGGTCGTGCCGGTGCTGGACGGCGGGGACCGCTTCGGCCATCAGCTCGAGACCCTCGCCGACCAGCAGTGGTCCGACGGCCTCGAGGTGGTGGTCGTGGACTCGGGCTCGACCGACGGCTCGGCCGAGCGCGCCGCGGCCGCCGGCTGCCGGGTCTACCGCGAGCGGGCCTTCGGCCACGGCGCCACCCGCAACCAGGCCGTGGCCCTCACCCGCGCCCCGTTCGTCGTGCTGCTGACCCAGGACGCCATCCCGCGCGATCGCCGCCTCGTGGCGCAGCTCGTCACCCCGCTGCGCGGCGATCCCCGGCTCGCCGGCACCTGGGCCCGCCAGCTCGCGCCCCCCACCGCCGATCCGCTTGTCCGCGCCACCGTGGCCCGGTGGTGCCCCGACGAGAGCCGGCGCCAGGGCGCGCTCACCCGCGCCGAGCTCGACGCCATGGCCCCCCGCGCGCGAGCCGCCCACTGCCGGTTCGACAACGTCGCCTCTGCCATCCGCCGCGCCACCTGGGAGACCATCCCCTTCCCCGACGTCCCGTTCGGCGAGGACGCCGCCTGGGCCCGCCTCGTCCTCCTCGCCGGCCACGACCTCCGCTACTGCGCCGCCGCCGAGGTCGAGCACGGCCACCAGCCCGGCCCGGCCGCCGCCTACCACCGCGACCGCCTCGCCCACGAACTCCTCGCCCGCGAGTTCGGCCTGCGCACCGTGCACAACCCCGTGCACGCCCTGCTCGCCTGGTCCACCGGCTGGCTCGGCGACCTGCGCGACCTGCGCGACCAGCACGTCCCCACCCGCGACCTCCCCACCGGCCTCCTCCGCGGCGCCACCCGCCGCGCCGGCGCCCTCGCCGGCCAGTGGGTGGGGGGACGAAGAGGCACCGCCGAGCGCGACTGACAGCGACATCCTGGAACTTTTCGGGACGTCCAGGAATAAAGGGACGTTCATGAGTTGTTGAGTTCCCGCGCGGGGTCATTCGCTGTACGGCGAGGCGACGGAAAAAGGGACGTTCATGAGTTGTGAACTTGTTGGGGTGCGTCCGGACTCGACCGCTGGTTGGGGGCTGGTACGGGGGTTGGGGTAGCTCGGGGGCTACACGCCGAGGAGCGGGAACACCTTGCGCTTGAGGTGCTTCTCCACGCGGATGCACTCCTGCACGTTGCGGGCGCGGGTCTCGCCAGAGACGAGCACGGCCGGATCGCGCAGGCTGGCGCCGCCGAGCTCGGCCGAGCCGAGGAAGCGGCCGCCCATGCCAGGGTCGGCCTCGGCCAGGTCGAGGCGGTTGAGCGCGGCCCAGCCCAGGGTCCAGCCGCGCACGGTCGCGTCGAGGTCGTAGCCGCCGCCCCCGAGGGCGAGCACGGGGACGTCGAGCGAGGCCAGCTTGCGCAGAGCGCGTTCCGGGGCGTTGTTGGTCAGCTTCAGGTGGGTCAGGGGGTCCTTGGCCAGGGTGTCCATGCCCATCACGACCACGACACAGTCCGGGCGCCAGGACTCGATCACGGGCCAGACCACGGCGTCCATGACCGCGTTGTACAGCTCGTCGTCCGTGTCCTGCGGCAGCGGGAAGTTGATCGTATGCCCCGCCCCCGGGCCCTCGCCGGACTCGGTCTCGAACCCGCTCCACGGGTACAGCGTGCGCCCGCTCTCGTGCACGGACACCACCATCACGTCCCCGCGCTCGTAGAAGACCTGCTGCACGCCGTTGCCGTGGTGTGCGTCGATGTCCAGGTACAGCGGTCGCCGGCCCGCCGCGACCAGCCGCCCGAGGGCGACAGCAGCGTCGTTGAGGTAGCAGAAGCCCTCGGCGTTGCCCGGCATGGCGTGGTGCATGCCGCCCACCGGATTGAATGCCACCGACGCCGTTCCGGCCAGCAGCGCCTCCACCCCGGTCAGGGTGGCGGCCACCGCACCGGCCGCGTAGTCGAACACGCCCGGGAACACCGGGCACTCGGCGCGGCCGAGGTTGAACCGCAACAGGTCCTCGTGGAACGCCTCGTTCGCGCGCTGCAACGCGTCGACGTAGTCCGCGTCGTGCACCGGCTCCAGGGCGCCGGCAGGCAGGGACGCCGGCTCGACCATCGCGGCGTCCCCGTCCCCCAGCAAACCCTCGCGCCGGCACATCTCCAGGATCGCACGCGCGCGCACGGGCTTGAAGGGATGGTTCTCACCCAGGCTGACGCCGGCGAAGTGATCACTGTGCACGAACAGGCCGCTCACGATCGACTCCGCTGCCCCCGCCCCGCTCCGGCGCATGGGGATCGAATGGTAGCGCAAGCCCGGGTCGCAGGTGTGCTTGCAGTTGCGGATCCGCCAGCTACAATCCCCTCCCCTTTCGCGAATGGAGGACCTCATGACCGATCCCAAGAGCATCGCCTCGATCATGACCGAGAAGCGCGTCTTCGAACCGCCGAAAGAGCTGTCCGAGGGCGCCTGGATCAAGGACCTGGACCAGTACCGCGAGATGTGGCAGCGCTCCGTGGATGATCCCGACGGCTTCTGGACCGAGATGGCCGACGAGCTCGAGTGGTTCTCCAAGGACTGGGAGCGGGTCCGCGACTTCGACTATGTCGACGGCCGCATCGAGTGGTTCAAGGGCGGCAAGCTCAACGTCACCGTCAACTGCCTCGACCGTCACCTCGCCACCCGCGGCGACCAGGCCGCGCTGCTGTGGGAGGGGGACGACCCGTCCAGCGACAAGGTCATCACCTACAACGACCTGCACGCCGAGGTCTGCCGCTTCGCCGGCGCGCTGCGTGAGCTCGGCGTGAACAAGGGCGACCGCGTCACCCTGTACATGCCGATGATCCCCGAGCTGCCCGTGGCCATGCTGGCCTGCGCCCGCATCGGCGCGGTGCACTGCATCGTCTTCGGCGGCTTCTCCCCCGACTCGATCAAGGACCGCATGCTGGACGCCGACAGCACCGTGATCGTCACCTCGGACGAGGGGCTGCGCGGCGGCCGCTCCATCCCCATGTACCGCAACGCGGACAAGGCGATCGAGCTGTGCGAGGCCGAGGGCCACGTGGTCGACACCTGCGTCGTGTACAGGCACACCGGCGGCGACATCCCGTTCACCGACGGCCGCGACCACTGGTGGCACGACGTGATGGAGGGCAAGCCGGCCACCTTCGAGCCCGAGGTGATGGACGCCGAGGACCCGCTGTTCATCCTGTACACCAGCGGCTCGACCGGGAAGCCCAAGGGCGTGCTGCACACCTGCGGCGGCTACCTGCTCTACGCGATGAAGACCTTCCAGACCATCTTCGACTACCACGACGGGGACATGTACTGGTGCACCGCGGACATCGGCTGGGTCACCGGCCACAGCTACATCGTGTACGGGCCCCTGGCCGCGGGCGCGCAAAGCATCATGTTCGAGGGCGTGCCCACCTACCCGGAGCCCGACCGCTTCTGGCGGGTGGTGGACAAGTACAAGGTCACCCAGTTCTACACGGCGCCGACCGCGATCCGCGCGGTGATGGCCAAGGGCGACGAGTACGTCAACCGCTGCGACCTGAGCTCCCTGCGGGTGCTCGGCTCGGTGGGCGAGCCGATCAATCCGGAAGCCTGGATGTGGTACTACAACGTCGTCGGCAAGGGCCGCTGCCCCATCGTCGACACCTGGTGGCAGACCGAGACCGGCGGCATCCTGATCACCCCGCTGCCCGGCGCGACCCCGCTCAAGCCGGGCTCCGCGACCCTGCCCTTCTTCGGGGTCAACCCCAGGATCATCCGCCAGGACGGCTCCGAGTGCGGCACCAACGAGGGCGGCTACCTGGTCATCACCGAGCCCTGGCCCGGCCAGATGCGCGGCGTGTACGGCCAGCCCAGCCGCTTCCGGGACACCTACTTCGTGCAGTACCCGGGCATGTACTTCTCCGGTGACGGCGCCCGCAAGGACGAGGACGGCTTCTACTGGCTGATGGGCCGCGTGGACGACGTGATCAACGTCTCCGGTCACCGCATGGGCACGGCCGAGGTGGAGAGTGCCCTGGTCTCCCACGAGCTGGTCGCCGAGGCGGCCGTGGTCGGCTACCCCCACGACATCAAGGGTGAGGGCATCTACGCCTACGTCTCCCTGGTCGCTGGCGCCGAGGCCACCGACGAGCTGCGCGTGGAGCTGGTCAAGCACGTCTCCGCCGAGATCGGCCCCATCGCCAAGCCGGACAAGCTGCAGTTCGCCAACGCCCTGCCCAAGACCCGCTCCGGCAAGATCATGCGCCGCATCCTGCGCAAGATCGCCGGCGGCGACATCGACTCCATCGGCGACACCACCACCCTCGCCGACCCCGAGGTCGTGACCACCCTGGTCAGCGAGCGCCAGTAGCCCACCCAGACGAGACCGCCCCCCACCGGCATGTCGGTGGGGGGCGGTTCGGTTCTGGGCTGGCGAGCTAGCCGTTCTTGCGCTGGTACTCGTTCATGAAGTCGACCAGCGCCTGCACGCCTTCGAGGGTCATGGCGTTGTAGATCGAGGCGCGGATGCCGCCCACGGAGCGGTGGCCCTTGAGCCCGGCCAGGCCGGCGTCCTTGGCCTGGGCGATGAAGGCCTTCTCCATGGCCTCCTCGGGCATGCGCATCGTGACGTTCATCCACGAGCGGGAGGCCTTCTCCACCGTGCCCCGGTAGAAGCCGCCGCTGTTGTCGATGGTGTCGTACAGCAACGCCTGCTTCTGGCGGTTGACCTCCTCCATGGCGGCGACGCCACCGGAGTCCCTGAGGTTCAGCAGGCAACGCCACAGGAAGTACATCCCGAACGTGTTGGGCGTGTTGAACAGGGACTTCTTGGCCGCCTGCGTGCGGTACTGCAGCAGGGTCGGGATGTCGGTGCGGCCCTTCACCACGAGGTCGTCGCGGATGATCACGACGCACACCCCGGACGGGCCGAGGTTCTTCTGCGCGCCGGCGAAGATCATGCCGAACTGCGACACGTCGATCCGCTGCGACATGATGTCCGAGGACGCGTCGCAGATCAGCGGCACGTCGCCCGTGTCGGGGAACGCGTGGAACTGGGTCCCGGCGATGGTGTTGTTGGACGTGATGTGCACGTACTGCGCGGCCGGATCGAGGTCGATCTCGGCCAGGGCCGGTACGCGCGTGAACTTCACCTCCTCGGATGACGCGGCCAGGCGCGCGCGGGAGATGACGTTGGCCTCCTTGATCGCCTTCTTGGACCACGTCCCGGTGTGGATGTAGTCGCCGAACGCGCCGTCGGCGAGGAAGTTCATCGGCACCATGCAGAACTGCAGGCTGGCGCCGCCCTGCAGGAACAGGATCTGGTAGTTGTCCGGGATCTCCATCAGCTCCCGGGTCAGCGTGATCAGCTGCTCGTTGATCGCGTCGAATTCGGGGGCCCGGTGGCTGCTCTCCATGATGGACATGCCGGTGCCCTCGTAGTCGAGGAACTCGGCCTGCACCTGCTGCAGCACGGGGAGGGGGAGGGTCGCGGGACCGGGGTTGAAGTTGTACACGCGGTGGACCATCGCGTCGGCTCCTTTCACGCGCCCGCGGGCGCCGTGTTGCTTTTCCTGGGGTTCGGTCTAGCCCTGGGAGAACTCTCCGATCAGCTCCTCGATGATGTCGCCGATGCGCAGAAGGTTCTCCTTGGTCGAGGCCCCGATGTGGGGGGCCATCAGCATGTTGGGGGCGTCGATCAGGGGCGAGTCGACCGGCGGGTCGCTGTACCACACGTCCGTCGCGTAGCCCGCGACCTTGCCGCTCTCCAGCACGTCACGCATGTCGGCCTCGACCACCACCTTGCCGCGGGCGGTGTTCACCAGCCGCACGCCGTCCTTCATCTTCGCGAATGCGGCCGCGTCGAGCATGCCGAGGGTCTCGGGGGTCTGCGGCACGTGGATCGACAGGTAGTCCGCCTCGGCCAGCAGCTCGTCGAGGCTGCCCTTCAGCTCGGCGATCTCGTGGGAGTCGACGAACGCGTCGTAGGCGATGACCTTCATCCCGAATGCCTGGGCGCGCAGGGCGACCTCGGTGCCGATGCGGCCGATGCCGAGCAGCCCCAGGGTCTTCTTGTAGAGCTCGGAGCGTTTGAGCTGCTTCTTGGCCCACTCGCCCGCCTTCATGGTCTCGTGCCCGCGCACCACGTGGTTGGGCATGGCCAGCATCAGCGCCATGGCCTGTTCTGCCACGGCGATACTGGACGCCGCCGCCGTGTTGTGTACCGTGATGCCCTTGCTCGCGGCATACTCCAGATCGATGTTGTCCAGACCCACGCCACCACGGATGATGAGCTTGAGCTGGGGCGCGGAGTCGATGTACTCCGGAGTGCACTTGGTCTTGCTCCGCACCAGCACCACGTCGCAGGTCGGCAGTTCGGCCTTGTCGTGGGTCACGGTGCCGAACCGGGTCAGCTTGTCCGGAAGCGAGGGATCGAAGGCGTCGGAAACCAGGATCTTCATGACTGCACCCTTTCGTTGCTTGCACGCCGGACGGCCCGGCGCCGAAACCGTATGCGGATTGACCGCCGGAGGCAACCACCGCGCATGAGACGCGTACTGTTCGTCGTGCACGGGCTGCCCCCCCACCGCGTCGGCGGCGCGGAGCTGGTGGTGTGGCGCGCGGCGCGGACCCTGGCCAGCGCGGGCCGCGAGGTGGCTGTGCTCCACCGCGACGACGCAGCGGATGCACGGATCGGTGTGTTGATCCGCGCGCGCCGTCACGCGGTGACCCGCTACGGGCTCGGGGTCCTGCCCGACCGGGACGAGTCACCCCACGCACGCGAGGCGGCAGCGCGCGTGCTGACCCTGTGGCGCCCGGACGCCGTGTGGATCCACCACCTGTCCGGCCTGGCCCTGGACGTGCCCGAGCTGGTCCTCCGCGATCGCATCCCCCTGCTCGTGACCTTCCACGACTACTGGTGGATGTGCCCCCGCGGGCAGCTCGTGGACCGCGCGGGCTCCCGCTGCCCCGGGCCCGCCCGGGAGCGCTGTCCGGCTTGCCTCGCGCCCGGCGCGCCACTCCCGCTGCGTCCATGGAGCCGCGCCGTGGCCGAGCGCTCATGGCAGCGGCGTCAGCGCCGGGTCGCGCACATCCTGTCGCAGGCCTGGCGGATGATGGCGCCTTCGGCGCACGTGGCCGACCGTCACACCGCCTGGCTCGGCCGGCCCGGCTCCGTAGAGGTGGTGGAGAATCCGGCCCCGACCCTCTCCCCGGTGCCGCTCCCCCCGCCATCCGGTCCGCTGCGGATCGGCTTCTTCGGCACGCTGCTGCCGACCAAGGGCATCGAGCTGCTCCTGCACGCACACCGGCAGCACGCCGACCGGGTCGACCTGCAGCTGCACGGTCCCCTCCCCACGGGAGCCGTCTGGCAGGCCTGGCGGCGCCACGTGCGGGAACTCGCGGCCGCCTCCGGGGCGACGCTGGTCGGGCCCTACGCACCGTCCGATGTCGCGGCCCGTCTCGCCGAGGTGGAGCTGGTGGCGCTCCCCAGCACGTGGGAGGAGAACGCCCCCGTCGTGCTCGACGAGGCGCTCGCCGCCCGGCGCCGGGTGCTGGCCTCCGACCAGGGCGGGATCCCCGAACGACTGCCCCCCGCGGTCGGACGCCTGCTGCCCGCCGGTGACGAGCACGCGTGGACCGCGGCCCTCGCGGATACCGTCGCCCTGCGCCGGTGGGCCAGGGCACCGTGGCCAGACGCCGCGGCCCCGCGAACCACCCCCACGCTGGTGGACGTGCTGCACGATCTCGACCGGTGCCGGGTCGATTGACACCTTCGGTCACGGTTTCCTACGATCTTCCGGCTGGATTCGAATCAGGCCCGCACATCGCGCGCCGGGAATACGAGGGAGTACTCGATGGCAAATGACTCGTCAGCAGGAACGGCCGTCTTCCCGGCCGGCATGACCCTCCGCCTCGACGCGGACGGTGCCGTGGTGGGCAACCAGGGTGACGTGGTGATCGCGGGGGACATCTCCGAGAGCCTCGGAAAGATCAAGCAGGTCTTCTCCGAGCAGGGCTCGATCGAGGTCAGCGCCCCCAAGTTCAAGGCCGGCTCCATCGAGGCGGCCGCCGGTGAGGTGCTGCTCTCCGGTACGGTCAAGGCCAAGCGCATCACGGCCGCCGCGGTCCGGTCCACCGGAGGCAAGCTGATCAGCAAGGTCGTGATCGCCGACAACGAGATCGAGCTCGCCGGCAAGTCGATCAAGGTGGAGCTCGTCGTGGCTCCCCAGGTCAGCTTCGGTTCCGACACCAAGGGCCGGGCGACCGCCGTGGAGTGTGACAACGAGATCGGCGCCAGCAAGGTGCGCGGCCGGCTCAGCCTCGAGGACTACGTCGACATCGTGGCCGGCGCCGCCGAGGTGCTGGAGGCCAACGGCATCCCCGTGCCCGAGCTCGACGAGGACGAGGAGGACGACGAAGACGAGTCTCTCGGCGGCGGGGCGGCCCTGGGAGGTGCCGCCGAACCGGAGGAACTCGCCACCGCGCCACCCGGCGACGATCTCGGCGGCGATCTCGAGGACGAGGACTCCGACGACTTCGAGGACTCGGAGGACGTGGACGAGTCCCTGAGCGCCCAGCCCGTGGGCGCGGATCTTCCGTCCATGGAGATGGGCACCCCGTCCATCGACCAGGACCAGGAGGACGACACCGCCGGCCTCGAGGGCGACGCGCTGGCCGAGTTCACCGAGCAGCTCGAGAGCGCGCTCGCCCGGATCGACGAGGCCTACGAGGACGGGGAGCTGCCGCCCCCCGTGACCTTCCTCAAGTCCCTGGTGGAGGAGAAGCGCTTCGGCTACGTCAGGACGCAGATCAACAGCATCTGGTCCGACCTGCTGAAGTACCACCAGAAGAAGGGCCTCTACATCTCCAACGCCGTGACCCACCAGTTCCAGCAGATCCAGATGGCGATGCGGCGTCTGCCCGACGCCTGACCCCTTCTCCACCTTCCCGAGGGCCCGCCGTCGCAGGCGCTTGCGCGTGCACGCACCGCTGGTTTAAGATTCGCGCGGCGTTTTGGCGCTGAATTGTCAAAAAGATTTCAAGTAGATAGGTCTCTCCGCCCCTTTGCCGGGGCCAGACGCTGGAGGGGCCGCATGCGGGAGGTGAACCCCGTGTCAGCGCGTTCCCTGATCCTCTTTCCGGTCCTGCTGCTGGTGGGGATGGGCCTCGGCCTGTTCGCATCCGGCCTCGCCTGCAACAGCTACGACCTGCTGATCCACGACCACTTCGCCCAGGCGTCGTTCTCCAACCGGGTCGACGTGCTGTGGCTGGTGGACAGCTCCAACTCGATGGCGCAGGACCAGACCAACCTGGCCCACAGCTTCGGCGCGTTCATCAACGAGCTGGCCGCTCCCACCACCGGCGACGAGGGCGAGGAGGAGCTGATCGAGCTCGACACCATCGCCGACGCGATCCTGGTCTACAACCAGTTCCTGGCCAACCGCACCCAGTTCCTCAACTACCAGATGGGGATCACCACCACCCAGTCCGCGCCCTGCGCCGACGACCCCACCGCGTTCGACGGCTGCGAGGACTCCACGGGCAACACCGGCCGCCTGCGCGGCCTGGGCAACTCCGGCCAGGACGTCAGCCACGCGCCGACCTTCCTGGTGCCCGACTCCGAGACGCTGATCCCCGACTTCCAGGCCCTGGTCGACGTGGGCATCGAGGGCGCCACCGAGGAGTACGGGATGTGGGTCACGGCGCTGACCATCTGCAACAGCCTCGAGCTGCCCTTCGCCTCGGACTTCGAGGACAACGGCTCGGACACGCTGTGGGAGTGCAGCGGCACCAACTGGGACCTGACCCACCCGTGGGCCCCCTTCTGTCGGTGCATCCCCCCCGAGTTCGAGGACTACAACGTCGCGTCGAACGACGGCATCGAGACCCGCTTCCTCCGCGACAACTCGACCATGGTCGTGGTGGTGGTCACCGACGAGGGCGACTTCACGCCCAACATGGGCGCCAACTCGTGGCCGTGGGACATCACCGACTGCACGATCGAGGATCCGTGGCCGGCGGAGGTGCAGGACGCCTGCGAGGGCGCGCCCGACGTGATCTGCACCAACTTCTGCAAGATCGACATCTTCCTGGACTTCTTCCAGACCATCGACCGCCGCGTGGTGTTCGCCGTGATCGGCCCCGGCGCCGAGCTCAAGACCGACCAGCAGGGCAACATCACCACCGAGGCGATCTGCAACGACCAGAACTCGTCCATCGCGATGCTCGAGTTCTACCTGTGGGGCTCGGAGCTCACCGGCGGTCTGTACGCCCCGATCAACGTCCGCGACGAGAACGACGTGTGCGTGGACGCCAACTTCGACGAGACCCTCGGCGACCTCGGCCGCCTGGTCAGCAACCTGGCCAGCGGCTGGCACCTGTCGACCGTGCCCGACATGGGCACCGTGATGGTGTTCATCGAGGGCATCGAGGTCCCGCCCGCGGAGTGCCGCGACGACGACGAGGACTGCGTGCCCAGCGCGTACCACCCGTCGTGCACGGACACCCCTTCGGCCGGGCTCAACGGATGGACCTACGACGAGTCCTCGCAGAGCATCAAGTTCCACGGGGACTGCATTCCGGACTTCAACCAGGTGGTCGACATCTACTACCTGCCGCTGTCCGGTGGAGGACGGCCGCTGCCCTTCTGAGCGGCCTGGACCAAGACGAGAAACCCCAGATCCTGGAGCTGGAAGAACACGCCATGCGCAAGTCAATCCCGCTGCTGTGCCTGACCCTGGCGGTCGTGATGGTCGCAGCCCTCCCGGCCGATGCGGCCAAGCGGAAGGCGGCCAAGAAGAGAGGTGTGGAGGAGGTCCTACGACCGGAAGAGGTCGGCGTCCTCAAGTACGAGGACGTGGCCGTGGTGCAGAAGATCCTGTACCCGCACACCGGCCGCACCGAGCTCGGCTTCCACCTCGGTGGCCACTTCTTCGACCCCTACGCCGTGGGCTTCATCGCCGGGTTCGACATGACCCACTTCTTCAAGGAGACCGGCGGGCTGCACGTGCAGATCTGCGGTGGCTACGGGGGGCCGAACCAGCACCACCAGGACCTGACGAGCAACATCTTCAGCGACGTGGGCTACACCCTGGGCAACGACGGCCGGCGGATCCTCGCCGGCGTGACCGTCGCGGCCGAGCTGATCCCGGCGTACGCGAAGTACAACTTCTTCGGCAAGCGGGTCTTCCACAACGACCTGTACGTGCTGCTCGGAGGCACGTTCTACCTGGGTCACGGGTTGCTGGAGAGCAGCCGCGAGGGCACCCGCCTGCGGGTGATCCCCGGCCCCATGGTCGGGGTCGGCTTCCGGGTGTTCACCGGTCCCAAGATGAACATCTCGATCGACATCCGCGACTGCATCTCGTTCGAGGCGAGGGCCTTCAGCCAGACCCTCGGCGTGCGCAACAACGTGATTCTCGGCGTCCGCATCGGCGGGTTCGTCGGCGAAGCCAAGGGCGCGACCCTGGACTAGGGGATCCGATGAGAGCGATCACCATCGCTGCTGCCGCCCTGGCCCTGCTCTGGTGCCTGCCCGCGCTGGCCCAGTTCGAGGACGAGGAGTCGGATGTCCTGATCGAGGAGGAGGTCATCCCCCCGACCCCGGACAAGCTGCTGCGCGGCATCAAGCACTACAAGAACAAGGAGTACGGCC
>CAZXHG010000026.1:0-54079 GCA_964639985.1 uncultured Rickettsiales bacterium | reverse complement strand
GACGAGTCCGACGACGACGGCGACGGCAGCTGGGCCTGCGACGGGGACTGCGACGACGGCGACGCGGACATCTACCCCGGCGCACCCGAGCAGTGCGACCAGGTGGACAACGACTGCGACGGGGACGTGGACGAGGACGTGGACGCGGACATCGACGGAGACGGCTACAACGCGTGCCAGGGTGACTGCAACAACCTCGACCCGGCCATCAACCCGGACGCCATCGAGAGCTGTAACGGCGTGGATGACGACTGCGACGGCACGCTCAAGCCGTCCGAGGCGGACGGCGACGGCGACGGCTTCATGATGTGCGAGAACGACTGCAACGATCAGGACGCGGACAGCCACCCGGGCGCGATCGAGGTCTGCGACGGCGCGGACAACAACTGCAACGGCAGCCTGCCCACGGACGAGCAGGACCTGGACGGCGACGGCTACATCGGCTGCGAGGAGTGCGACGACGCCAACGCCGACTCCTGGCCCGGCGCGACCGAGCTGTGCGACGGCGAGGACAACGACTGCGACGGCGCCCTGCCCGCGGACGAGGAAGACCTCGACGGCGACGGCTGGATCGCCTGCGGTGACTGCGACGACGCGGACGCCGACCTCAACCACGACGACCTCGACGGCGACGGGTACGACAGCTGCGACGGCGACTGCAACGACCTGAACGCATTCGTCCACCCGGGCGCGTCCGAGGACTGCGACGCCGTGGACGACGACTGCGATGGGGACATCGACGAGGACTTCGACGCGGACGGCGACGGCTACGTGGACGAGAACATCCCCTTCTGCCAGGCGGCCTGGGCTCCCGAGGACATGGACTGCGACGACACGGATCCCAACGTGTACCCCGGCGCGGTCGAGGACGAGACCAACAACGTGGACGACAACTGCAACGGGATCGTGGACGAGCCCGCCACCTGCAACGCGTGGGATCCGATCGACGTGGCGTCTGCCGAGTGGACGTACAACTCGCAGTACTACTTCCTGTACAACGGCCAGATGTACCAGGACCTGGGCACGGAGACGGTGGTCGCCGGTGGTGCGACCACGTTCAACGGCTACACCGTGCACCAGCGCGTGGGCGAGTTCATCGGCTCGCAGTACATGGTCGACTTCTTCGGCTACAACGCCTGCGACGGGCTGGGCAACGGCGACTACGGCTCCCTGGTCGTGGACCAGGGCGGCACCATGACCGTGGAGACCCGCAACACGCCGCAGGTGATGTACCTGCCCTTCGACCCGGACGACAACGTGGGCTACGGGTGGACGTCGAGCTACACGCAGAACGTCGACATCAACGCCGGCGGCTTCATGTCCTACGTGTGCACGTGGGACTGGGAGGTGGTGGGCCTGGAGAGCGTGACCGTGCCCGCGGGCACCTTCGACGCGATCCACATCCACGCCGAGTACCAGTCCGAGGACGTCATCGGCCCGCACGAGGGCACGCTCGACACGTACTGGGTCGAGGGCCTGGGCCTGGTCAAGTGGGACGAGCAGCGCCCCACCGAGGTGGGCCAGTACATCCTGCGCGAGCTGGTGAGCTACGCGGGCGTGTTCCCCTACTGAGGGATCGAGGAGAGCCATGGGCCGCTTCGACGACCAGGTCGTCTGGATCACCGGCGCGTCCGCGGGCATCGGCCACGCGCTGGCCCTGGAGTTCGCCCGCGAGGGCGCGATCGTGGCCGGGTCCGCGCGCCGGATCGAGCGCCTCGACGGGCTGGTCGCCGAGATCGAGGGCACGGAGGGCAAGGCCGTGGCCGTGCCCTGTGACGTGACCGACGACGATGCGGTGGCGACCGCGGTGGACGCCGTGGTGCGGGAACTGGGCAGGCTCGATGTGGTCGTGGCCAACGCCGGGTTCAGCGTGCCCGGCGCGGTCACGGACCTGTCTGACGCGGACTGGCGCCGTCAGTTCGACGTCAACTTCTTCGGCGTGCTGTCCACGGTGCGGCACGCGATGCCCCACCTGCAGGAGAGCGGCGGCCGGCTCGCCCTGATGGGCTCGGTGGCCGCATTCGTCAGCGCGGCCAGGGCCGGCCCCTACAACACGTCCAAGGCGGCCGTGCGGTCCCTGGGCGAGACCCTGTCCGCCGAGCTGGCCCACACCCCGGTCAGCTGCACCACCATCCACCCCGGATTCGTGGCCAGCGAGATCGCCCTGGTCGACGGCCAGGGCCGCTTCCGCGAGGAGTGGACCGACCGCCGCCCGGCCCAGCTGATGTGGTCGGCCGAGGACGCCGCCCGGGTGATCGTGCGCGCCATCCACAAGCGCCGCCGCGAGTTCGTCTTCACCGGCCACGGCAAGCTGCTGATCTGGTCCGCCCGCCACGCCTCCGGCCTCGTCGCCACCGCCCTCGCCCGCTCCGGCGTCAGCAACGACAAGGGGTGATCCGGAAAAGGGACGTACGTAAGAAATCAACTAACTCGCGAGTTAGTTGATTTCTTACGTACGTCCCTTTTCCCCACCATGATCTCCTCCCACTCCCCCGTAGACGAAACGAGCGCCCAGCTCTCTCCCCCGTAGTCCAGTCGGTCGCCGCCCGCAGACGGACATTCTCGTCGTTGGAGGGCGCCACCTCGGTAGCGTATCATTCGTCATCCACCGGTCCAGGCCATGAGAGGAGCCACGATGTACCGACTGCTGATGACGTTCCTGCTCGGACTCGCGCTGGTGGGCTGTCCGCCCGCCAGCAACGTGCCGAGCGACGACGACGATGACGACGACGACGCCACCGCGGACGACGACGTGGCCGACGACGACGACGTCTCGGACGACGACGTGGCCGACGACGACGACGACGACGACGCATGCGCGGACTACCGCACCGAGTACCCGGGTGGACCCTACGGCACGAGCGTCGGCGCCGTGCTCGCGGACGTGCCCGGCATGGTCGACGGCCAGGGCAACCCCCACGACTTCGAGGAGATCTACCGGGACACCTCCAAGGTGGTGCTGGTGATCGCCAACGCATTCGACACGTGAGGCGGCTGCATCTCAGAGGCGGGGCTTCTGAACAGCTGGTATTCACAGTGGGCCGACCAGGGTGTCGAGCTCGTCAGCATCCTCTGCACGGCCACGGGCCCGGGTAGCGCGTCGCTCGCCGCCCAGTGGCAGAACCAGTTCGGGCTGGTGTCCCCGGTGTGGGGTGACACCACCGACTACATGTACTCCAACTTCACCGGGCCGATCGGCGGCGGCTCCTACCCCTCGACCATGGTGATCGACCTCGACACCATGACCTTCCGGCAGTTCGTGCAGGGTGGGGTGCAGGGCGCCGAGGGCACGATCCAGCAGATCCTGAACGAGCCGCATCCCTGCGCGGACCTGTAGCTCAGGGATTCCGCGGCAGCTCGATCTCCCCGTGGCGGATCTCGTATCCGTACTCGTACGTGGCCGCGTACTCGGCGAACTGCACCGACAGCATCATCAGCTGCATCACGACGGCCATGACCATGCCCAGGCCGAGGCCGATCACCGCGGTGGCGAACAGCGCGTCCCTCATCGGCGCCTCCCGGATGGCCATGGTAGCATCCCGGCCAGCGAGGGAGTGTCCATGGACCTGATCACGGAACTGTTCTACAAGGGCGGGCCGTTCATGTACGTGCTCGTGATGGCCGGCTGCCTGCACGCGCTGGTGGTGATCGCGCAGCTGCCGTTGTGTCAAAAGGTAGACCTGCGGCCGCTGCTGTGGTCCGGCGTGATCGCCATCGCCCTGCTGGGCTTCCTGGGTACCGTCTCCGGCCAGATCCAGGCGTTCAAGGCCGTGGGCGCGGCCTCGGCCGAGATGAAGCAGTCCCTGCTCGCCGCGGGCATCTCGATCTCGCTGTACACCACCGCCTTCGGTCTCGCGCTGGCCACCATCGGCGCCGCGGCCACGGGCTTCGCCGCCACCGTGGTGGCGAAGTTCCACGACTGAGGGGCGGCCGTGCACCAGCTCACCTACATGTTCGCCGCGGGCGGTCCCGCCCTGTACCTGATCCTGGCCGCGGGCCTGCTGCACATGGTGCTCGTGATCACCGCGGTCGTGCTGGCCGCGATGCGGAAGTTCGACCTGTCTCCGGCCCTGTGGGCCATGGTCCTGGTGATCGTGCTGCTGGGCTTCAACGGCGCCATCTTCGGCCAGATCACCGGCTACAGCGCCATCGCCCACGCCTCGCCCGAGATGAAGCAGACCCTGCTGGCGTCGGGCATCTCCATGGCCCTGTACAGCGCGGAGCTGTCGCTGATCGTGGGCATCGTGGCGGTCGGTTCCACCGGGATCGCGTCCACGCTGGCGCGCAACCTCGTCCCGCGCAAGGGGACGGGCGGAGCCGCCACGGACGCCGATGCCGCGGTCGATCCGGACCTCTACATGCCCGAGTGAGGCGCCCTGCTCAGGGCTGGTACCACGGACACAGCCGCGTCGGCACCGCGAACGAGTGGGCGTAGTCCGACTGCAGCTCCGGGCCCATCGGCAACAGCGCACCGAACGTCCCGTCGTTGTTGCCGAGCAGCACGTGCACCTGGCTCGGCGGGCCCCACACGCCGCCGGTGTGCACCCCGACCATGATGTCCATGTCGCCATCGAAGTCGAAGTCGAAGGTCCGCGCGGACGCCGTGGCGCCCGGGTCGTCCGCGCACCCGGACTCGCAGGTGTGGTTGATGTCGAACGCCTCGGTATGGCTGGCGCTGAACTGGCCGGGCCCGGTGCCCGGATAGATCCACGCCTGGCCCGCGTCGCCGTCGTCGTCCAGTCCCATCAGCACGTCGCCGATGCCATCGCCGGTGAACTCGCCGAACACCACCGAGTTGGCCGGTGACTGGTCGTACGCCGCGTTGTGCGTGAAGATCGACACCGGATCGGCGAACGTGCCGTCG
This sequence comes from uncultured Rickettsiales bacterium, assembly GCA_964639985.1. Classification (GTDB taxonomy): domain Bacteria; phylum Myxococcota_A; class UBA796; order UBA9615; family CAYRNR01; genus CAZXHG01. Next base: position 49,215 of record CAZXHG010000026.1, on the reverse strand, counting down.
CCGTTGCCGGCCAGGTAGTACACGGGCATGGGCGCGTTGCCGCCGTAGGCGTAGTGCCCCATGATCAGGTCCTTGATCCCGTCGTCGGTCACGTCCACGGCCTGGTAGGCGAACTTCACCACCCACTCGTTGGCGATCCAGGGCGTGATGTCCTTGGCCTCCAGTCGTGTGAATGCGCAGCTGTTGCCCGGCACGTCACTGTACACACAGGTCGCATTCAGGATGTCGCCGTTGTTGATGAAGGTGACGAACTTCGCCCACTCGAAGTTGCCGGGCCGGTAGTAGTCCATGGCCACGATGTCGAACAGGTCGTCGCCGTTGACGTCGTCCACCACGCCGTGCAGGGGGATGTCGGTGTCGCCGAGGTACAGCTGCACGAAGTTGGTGGGGCTGTCGAAACGGTAGAAGTACCAGGCCTGGTACAGCTCGGTGGCCTCGTCCTGTGCGGTGTGCGCGATGAAGTCCATCACACCGTTGCTGTCGAAGTCGGCGATGTCGAAGCGGGTGTAGTCCACGCCGATGTCCTGGCCGATGGGCACCCAGGTGTCGAACGAGCCGTCCCGGTTGCTCAGCACGTACTCGATGGTGCCCACGTCGTTGCGCACCAGCACGAACTCGGGGAACGCGTCGCGGGGGTACGGATCGTGCAGATCGTCGATGCCGTCGAAGTCGGTGTCGGCCAGCAGGGGGTCGCTGATGCGACAGTCCTCGCCGTAGATCACCTCCTCCACGTCGAGGACCCCGTCCCAGTCGTCGTCCGCGTCGGCGTTGTTGCCGATGCCGTCGCCGTCGGTGTCCTCCCACTCGGTGGGATCGTCGGGGAAGGCGTCCTCCTCGTCGGGCACGCCGTCGCCGTCCGAGTCCAGCGGTGACGTGTCGTCGTCGCCGGTGTCGTCATCCCCGGGTGTGGTGTCGTCGTCCCCGGTGTCGTCGTCGGTGGTCGTGTCGTCGTCGCCGGTGTCGTCGTCGGCCGGCGATGTGGGACAGCCGAGGATGAGGATCGCCGTCGAGCACAGCAGCAACAGGAACAGGCGCATGGCGGGGCCTCCCGCCTGCTACGTTACCGCACCGCGCCGCCGTTCGTCAGGTAGACCGTCGTGCCCGGGTTGACCTCGTCCATGGCGGCGATGGCCATCGAGCGGGTGTCCGTGCCGGTCCGCACGGCCGCGACCAGGGTCTTGCCCCCCATGTCGGTGGTGTCCACCGACGCGGAGGTCATGTTGGGCACGAGCTCGATGGGGGCCAGCATCACGGCCACGTCACCCTGCTGCAACGCGTCGTCGCAGATCTTCTGGCGGGCGGCCTGGACGTTGAGCGCCAGGGCCATCACCTCGAGTTCGTCGAGATCCTGGGTCGGGTCCAGGGGCTGGCCGAGCATGTCCTCGGTGAGCCCGGACCAGTCCACGGCGACCGCGCCGGCCGTCACCTCCTGCAGATCGGCGACCCAGACCCCCGCGCATTCCACGGCTGCGCTGTCGTCGTCCGCAGCGTCATCGTCCGTGGCGCTGTCGTCATCGAGCTGCAGGGGCGGGGCCTCGGGGCAGCCGAGAAGCAACAGGGTGCCGAGCAGGAGTCCGGATCGCACGCCGCTCACCCCTCCAGGTGGTACACGGTCTCACCATACAGGCCGCCGGGGCGATGGGCCGACCAGGCGCTGACGTCGTCGACGGTGGCCAGCACGTCCAGCAGGTCCCGCATGCGAACGGTCCAGAACTCGCGCGCGCTCCACGAGCGGAAGGTGTCGCCCTTCTCCATGGCCGTGACGATGGTGTCGTAGGTCTCGCGCGAGCTGTCGAGATCCACGTACAGGACCTGGCGGATGGCGCCGCGCTCGTCGTTGTGCACCAGCGCACGCAGGTCCTTGCGGTCGGCCAGGGAGGCCTTGTTCGACCGCGCCTCCAGGGCCGCGGCCATGCCGTCGGGGCTGTTGGCCATCAGCAGCCAGCCGTCGGTCCAGGCCAGGGTGGGTGCGTACAGGCCGCGGGTGTACAGGTCGAAGGTCCACACCTCCACTCCGGCCACCTGTTCGGTGACCAGGGGGAACGGTCGCTTCACGTCCCCTGCCAGCCGCTCGGTGACCAGCCCGGGCAACGCGTCACGCACCGCGGCCAGCGCGGCCGCAGCCGCGGCCGGATCGGTGGGCCGGGTCGCCACCACGCGGTCCAGCAGGGTGAAGGTGTCGTCGTAGCGGCGGGCGAACACGCCCACGCCGAAGCGGTCACCCACGAGCGCGTCGAACTGATCGCGGTCGATGGCGCCGGCCTCCAGCAGGTCGTGCAGCGGGGTGCGGAAGCTGTCCACCGGCTCACCCGTGCCCCGCGCCCCGTCGAGGAAGATGGCCGCGGTCTCGGCCGGGTCAGCCGTTGCCACGGCCTTGGCCGCGAGCGCGTCGTCCGGCAGCAACGCGAACACGTCCGCCGGACCGGGCGCGTCCTGGCTGGCCCCTTCGGCCGGGACCTCGGCGACCAGGAAGCGGTGCTCGGTGGCCTGCTGTTCCCCCCAGGTGAGGGTGGCGCCGTAGGCCTGGTACTGCTCGAGCATCGAGCGGTCCTTCTGCATCCAGTAGGTGCGGAAGTAGCCGTCGTCCCGCAGCCGCGCCAGGTTCAGCCACACCACCTGGTCGCCGTCCACCGGCAGCCCCTCGACGGCCTGGGCGAACCCGGGTTCGTCGGCCAGGGACGGCCCGCCACCGCCGATGCGGTCCAGGGTGTCGGTCAGCAGCCCGACGCGGTCGGACACCACGAGGTAGCCGCCGGCCGTGGCCCAGGCCAGCTCCATGCCCAGCAGCTCGTCCGTGGCCACGCGGTACTCCACGTCCCCGTGGGACCGCTCGGAGAACTGGCCCTCCATGCCGGACAGGGCCGCGAGCAGCTCGGTCTCCACGCCGGCCTGGCCGACGTACACGAACTCGATCTCGCCGATCTCGTAGAACGCCAGCCCACAGGTGGACGCGGCCAGCCGGGTGAATCCCTGGCCGTCCAGGGGCGCACCGGCCAGCGCCTCCATCTGCATCAGCCGGTCCTTGAACCGCAGCCACAGGCGCGACCGGATGAACTCGGCGTGGTTGTCGCCCGAGGTGTAGCGGCCCCACAGCTTCGACTGCGCGAGCCGCTCGATGTCCGCGTCCAGGTCGGAGAACCCCAGGTACATGTTGGCCCCCGGGGGCATGACGGCTGGGATGTCTGCGCGGATGACGCGACGCGGGTCCGACTTCGACCCGGCGGCCGCGAGCAGGCCAATGGCGGCAACCACGGCCAGGGCGGTGATCCAGTGGCGCTTCATGGCTGCACCTCCTTCCGTGCCTCGGCTTCCCAGGCGTCGACGTACCCTGCCTTGCGTTGCTCGTAGCCCTCGGCGCCGCCCGGATCGAGCCCCGCGAGCCGCTCCATCACCCGGATGACGTCTGCATACCGCTCCTCGCCGACGAGCACGGCCTCGGCGTGGACCAGGTCGTCGATGCCAGCGCAGGTCATGGCCGGAACCGCCGCCGCCAGGTCACCGGCGCGCTCGCCGCTGCGGCAGGCCTCGACGCGGAAATCGATGCGCCCGGTGTCGCAAGCCCCGGGATCCAGGTGGAACAGCGTGGTGCTCAGGCGAGCAGCCTCGGCCACGGCGTCGTCCTCCGGACCGTCGGCCACCAGCAGCAGGTCGACCAGGTGCACGACCGTCTCGGGGTGGTGAGGCGCCTTGTACAGGGCCCTGCGCAGCGCGGCCTCGCCGTGGGCCGGGCGGTCGAGGTGGCGGTACAGGGCGGCCGCCAGCCTGTCAGGACGGGGATCGTCGTTGTCCTTCGATCCCAGGACCTCGACCGCGGGCAACACGAACTCGGCGCGAGAACGCTGGACCGGGTCCGTGGCCCACGCGACCAGGGTCAGCGCCTCGCCGTCGCCGTGGCGGTCGTCCAGCGTGGGCCGGTACAGGGACATCCAGGCGTCCCGCACTCCATCCACCGTGCCCGCCCGCTGCTGCGCCTCGCCGGCCAGCAACACGGCGTCGCGGTACTCGTGCATGTACGGCTCGATGGCTCCGGCCACCTCGGCGCATTCTTCGTGGTGGTGTACGTCGTACAGGAACCGCGCCCGGGTCAGCACCAGGGCCGGATCGCCGGGGTTGCGCTCCTGCGCGGAGGCGGCCGTGGCCACGCCGCCGTCGACATCCCCGGTGCAGGCCTGGGCGCGAGCCCGGGCCATGAGTGCGGCCGCCTCTCCGGGCAGGTACGTCAGCAGGTGGTCTGCCTGGCGCTTGCGCAGGCCGCAGCCCTGCACCTCGGCGTCGCGCGCCTCGAGCAGATCGATGGCATCGCGCCACAGCGCCCGCGCTGCCGGATGGTCGCTGAGCGGCTCGTCCAGCCCCGCCAGCGCGCGCTCCGGCCGGCCCGCGGCCAGCTCGAGCTCGACCACGGGCGCGACGAGCAGGTCACGCTGCTGCTGGTAGCGCTCGTCGGCGAGCACGGACAACAGCCGGTCCACGGCGGCCGCGTCCGGGGGCACCTCGGCGCGCGCCAGGGCGCGCACCAGGTTTGCGGCCAAGGCGTGGTCGTGCAGCCCGTCGGAGAGACGATTCTCCGACAGCGCCTGCACGACCTCCTCCACGGCCTCGGCCGTGTGGGCTGCCGTGTGCAGGTCCAGCAGCGGGCGCACGCGCATGGCGCGCCACTGCAGCCGATCTCCGTACACCTCCACACCGTCGGCCGGTCCATCCGCCGGGTCGTACGGCAGGGGGCTGGCCGCCACCAGCTCGGCCAGGACCTCGGCTTCGCGGGCCGGATCGCCCTGGTTGCGCGCCAGCCGCGCGGTGGAGAACAGCACGGACAGCTGGTCGTTCTCCGACAGGCTGTCGCGCACGACGTCCAGGAACCGGTCGGCCTCCTCCGGGCGGTGCAGGTTGCGCAGCCGCGACGAGTACTCCGCCACGATCCAGGGATCCGAGATGGCCGGCGCCACGGCCAGGTACAGCCGCGCCTGCAGGTCGGTCTCGCGGGTGGTCTCGATGCGGGACACCGCGTGGGTGACCAGGGCCGGGCCCTGGCCGCCGCCGCCGGGATCGAAGCCGCCGCGGCGGACCACCTCGTCGGCGATCAGGTCCACGGCGCGGCTCTTCTGGTCCCGCTCCCACAGCAGGTCGAACACCTCGCGTACGGCGCCCGCGTAGGGCTCCCGGGCGAGTCGGGTCCAGTGCACCATGGCCTGGTCGTGCCGGCCCGCGGACCACTCGATGGCGCCGCGGGTGTCCAGGTACCGGGTCGGCTGGTCGGGGAACATCGAGGCCGCGCGGTCCAGGCAGGTCAGGGCCAGGTCGTGGTGACCGCCCTCCAGCGCCACCCGGGCCATGCGCTCGTAGGCGTCGGCCTGGCGGGGGTGCCGCTCGGCCAGGTACACGAGCACGGACTCGTCCCCCGCCTGCAGCGCCCAGATGGAGTACAGCCGCTCCCGCTCCTCGGCGGTGAGCGCGTGCCACGTGTGGTTGCCCAGGGCCGTGCGGGTCTGGTCGGGGGGCGCGTCGAACCGGGTGGTCGCGTACAGGGTCTGCCCCTGGAGGAACCCGCCCACGGACTGGCCGCCGATGAGGAACTGCACCTCCTCGGCCGCGCGCTCGAGGTCGCCCAGCGCCACGAGCAGGTCGATGTGCTGCAGCCGGGTGTGCACGTCCGCGGGGAAGGCCATCAGGCAGCGCTGGGTGAGGGCGAGCGCGGCCTCGGCGTCCTGCTGGCGCTCCAGGTAGCCGATGCCCCAGTGGTAGACCCACAGCCGGCCGGTGTCCCCGATCAGCTCGTCCACCGCCTGATCCACGACCGCGCGCTCGGCGCGGCGGGCGAGCAGGTCCAGGTACGCCCGCTGGAACTGGCTGTCGTCGGGCAGGGTCTGCAAGGCCTGCCGGTGCACCTGCACGGCCAGGTCGAGGTCGGCGTGGGCGACCATGCCGTTGATGTCGGTCAGCAGCTGGCCCACCTCGCGCACCTCGCGGCTGGAGTGGCCGTCGCCCGAGGTGTACAGCTCGGCCACGTCCAGCAGGCGCCGCGTGTGGGCGTAGGCCTGCAAGAACGCCTCGTCGTCCCCCGCCGAGGCCGCGTGGCGCATGTAGCCGCGCATGCCCGACCTGCTGAACCAGCTCTGCAGGGACGGGGTCTGGCGCCAGGTACCGGGCCAGGCGTCGATCTCGGCGATGCAGGCGTACAGCGCGATACGCAGGATGCGCGCCCGCTCCTTGCGGGCCGCGCCCACCTCCACGCCCGCGGCGAGCTGCTCGCCCAGCAGGTCGAGCTGTTCGGCGTACACGTCGTTGTACAGCGGCCCGAACATGGTCTCGATGCGCCGCAGCTCGGCCGCGGCGTCGAAGTACAGGTGGCGCTCGGCGTAGAACCGGCTGAGGTCCCGGTGCCCGGAGTCGTACCGACTGGCGTAACGCCGTACGTCCGGGTGGTTGGAGACCGCGCCGTTGTCGCGGATCACGGACAGGTCTCGAGTCGCGCCGGCGTAGCGCTGCTTCTCCCAGTCCAGCAGGGCCTTCATGGCGTAGGCATGGTCGTTCTCGAGGTCACCCGCGGGCGTGGCGATCGGCCGCCAGGCGATCTTGCGGTGCACGTCCCGGTGATCCGGGCCGTGCAGGTCGAGCAGTCGGCGCCGTACCGAGGGCGACACCTCGCTGCCAGCGCGGTCGGCGACGTTGCCGTAGGTCTCGGCGACCTTGCGCGCGCCGTCCAGCAGGTCCGCATCCAGCAGCAGGGTCTTGAGCGCCACCTGCTCCCGGTACAGGTGCTCCGACTCGAACACCGTGCGGAAGCGCGATGCCAGGTTGCGATCCTGGATGACGTCCTCCTGGTGGCGCTCGAAGTCGCGCCGCAGGGTGGCCATCATGCCGGGCGCGGTATAGATGCGGGTGAACGAGTCGGCGAACGCCTGGTCGCAGTCCTCGTACCCATCCCACCAGGTGTCGCGCGCCGACTCCACCGCGCCATCGCGCAGGTACGCGTCGACGAGGCGCGACCACGCCGTCCGGCGAGAACTCAGCAGCGCCTTGCGGCGGGTCTCGGTCGCGTCGAGGTAGTCGAGGCAGAGCCGGGCCGCGGTGTCCGCGTCGCCGTGGGTCTCTGCCATGTCCACCAGCGGCATCACCACCCAGGACTCCTGCGGGCGGATCGCGGCGGCGGCCAGCAGGTGGCGCCGCCCCTCCGCAGCCTCGCCGTCCTGGTAGGCCAGCTCGGCCATGGTGCGATGGAAGGTGACCTCGTCGGAGGAGAGGAACCGGATACGATCGAGGTGCTCCTCGACCTGGTCGTCCTGGTCCAGCCGGCGGTACAGCGTGACCAGCTCCTGGTGTACGTCCACCCGCTGGGGCTCCACCTTGAGCAGCAGCTCCAGCCAGCCAGCCACGCCCGCCAGGTCTCCCTGGACCCGGGCCAGCTCGGCCATCACGCGGTACCAGCGGAAGTCGCGGTTGGCCTCGGCCTGTACATCCGCGTAGTAGGCACGGAATTCGTCGTCGTAGCCGGTCAGCGCGGCGTTGCGCCACGCCTCCATCAGCAGGTCGCGGTCCAGCGGATCGTCGTTGACCATGCGCTCGTAGGCCGTGACCGCGTCGTAGCGCATGCCGCGGGACACCACGACCTCCACCAACGCGCGGCGCAGGTCCCGTCGCATCCAGGTCCGCACCAGCTTGCCGCGGCTCGCCGGGTCCCCGCTCACGGGGGGCCGGCCCCAGTGGTCGTCGTGGCCGTACCCATGCCCATACGCGTACCCGTCGTAGGGGTTGCCGTAGCCGTAGCCGTAGTCGTAGCCGTAGCCGTAGTCGTAGCCGTACCCGTAGGGGTCGCGCCCGCCCCGGTCGAGGTACTCCCCGAACGGGTTGTGGTCGTACCCCGGCAACGTGGCGGCCAGCTCCAGGTCATGGAAGCCGTAGTTCGACGGCGCCACCTCGGCGTTGGGCGGGGCGGTCGTGGCGTACCACGTCCGGATGACCGGGTCGTTGTCCTGCACCTTGCCCACGGCGCGGGCCGCGTCCTCGAACATGGCCACCACGCCGGCCTCGTCGCCGTCGGCCAGCAGGCGCTCGGCCATCATCCGCGCCACGTCCACGCGGTACGGAGCCGCCCGCTGGATCTCGGCCAGCAGCGGCTGGCTCGTGTCCCAGCGCTGCGCGTCGTGCCACGCCGCGGCCACGGCGACCCACGTGTCCAGCGTGTCGTGCTCCAGGGCCAGATCGCGGCGCAGCCAGTCCAGCCAGCGCCCGGCCAGGTCGTCGGCGCCCCGGGCCAGCAGCTCCGCCTGGATCGTGTCCAGCGAGGCCCAGGTCCCGCGTGCCGTCGTGAGGTCCACGCGCAGGCTGCGCTGCTCGTCGAACACCTTCTCCGCACCGGACAGGTCCCCGCGCCGCACGCGGCTGAGGGCCAGCTCGTTGAGCGTGCGCACGCGATCCGCGCCGTCGTACGCGTCGGCCCGGACCCGCAGGGCGCGGTCGATGCCCTGGCTGTCGCCGCGGGCCTGCAGCAACTGGATCAGCTCCTCGTGGTACCCGGCCGTGGGGATGGCGTAGTGCGCCTGCATCAGCACGTTGAGCCGGGCCGTGACACGCTCGTCCCCCTCGTATCGCCGGGTGACGAAGCGGTGCCAGGCGTTCCAGGCGCCGGTGTCCGTGGCGTAGGTCTGGGCCAGGTCGGCGAACGCCGCCTCGGCGCGGTCGAACTGGTCCAGGCGCTCGAACTCGCCGCCCACCCATTCGAGGAACCGGCGCTCGCGCACGTTGCGGCGGGCCTGGTCGTAGATGGCATAGCAGGCGTCCCAGTCCTCCAGCCGCGCGGCATAGTCCGCGTAGTTGCGGTACAGGCCCTCGTGGTCCGGCTGCTCCTTGAGCGCCCGGTCGAAGGCGCGGCGCACGTTGCGGTCCAGGCCCTTGTTGCGCGCCAGGTAGATGAGCCGGATGCGCACGTCCTCGCGCACCATGGGATCGCCCTCGGCCAGGATGGTCACGTACTCGTCGATCGCGCGCCGGTAGTCCCGCTTGGACTCGTGCACGGCCGCGAGCTGCTTGGCGTGCAGGTGGGGGTCGCCCAGGGTGCGCCGCTCCTCGGCGAACACGTCGATCGCGTCGTCGAACAGGAAGTAGTCCCAGCACGCGCTGGCCACCTCCAGCCAGGTGTCCGGGTCGGAGCGGTCCGCCTCGATCAGGTGGCGCCACGCGGCCAGCGCGCCGGCGGCGTCCCCGGCCTCGGCGCGGACCTCGCCCACCGTGACCCAGTAGTCCTGGTCCTGCGCCGGGATCACGGTACGCTGCACGCCCAGTCCCGCCAGGGGGGCGGGCACGGTCGTCAGCCAGCCGTCGCGCCGCATCTCGGCCACCAGCGCGTAGTGCTGGGCCGCGGCGTCGTGGTCGGCGAAGGAGCGCTCGAGGTCGGCCACCCGCTTGATCAGGCGGGCGTCGTCGGTCATGACCGCGGCCGCCTCCTGGTAGTGCTCGAGCGCCTGTTCGAACGCGCTGAGCGCGTGGTACAGGTCGCCGAGGTAGCGGTGCAGCACGGCGTCGCCGGGGTTCGCGGCCAGCGCGGCCTCGGCGTCGCGGATGCGGTCCGTGTACAGGTAGTCCGCGCCGTACACCTGCATCATCCGATCGTGGGCCTCGGGCAGCACCAGGTGCTCGCGCTCCATCAGCGCCAGCCGGACGTCCTTGCCCTTCAGGCAGCGGTGGTGGCCGTCCACCAGGCGCCACTCGTGGGGGAAGCGCTCCATGGCCTCCACGTAGACACCGCAGCGGCCGCCGTCGCCGTGCGCGGTGTGCGCCAGGCTGGCCAGCTGGAAGTACCAGTCCAGGTCGTCGGGGAACGCCTCGATGGCCGAGCGCAACACGTGGTCCGCGTCGTCGTATCGCCGCTGGCCGCTGTAGTAGCCCGCCAGCCAGCCATAGGGCTCCTCCCGGTCGGAGAAGCGCTTGAGCGCCTGCTGGTAGATCTTCTCGGCCTCGGCGTGGCGCTGCATGCGCAGGTAGTGTCGCGCCAGCTTGTCGTACACCGACATGGTCTCGTAGCTGCGGATCACGTCACGGTAGATCTGCTCGATGTCGTCGTAGGCGCTCTGCCGGTCGCAGATGCGGACGAGATCGGACACGAGCCCCAGGTCGCCTCCGCGCAGCTCGATCTCCACCCGATACAGGGCCACGGCATCGTAGAACCGCCCCTTGCGGTCACGGTCGTACACCGAGATCAGCGAGCGGAAGGCGCGGTCGTGCTGGCGAACGCGCTCCTGCTCGTCCGGGTCGACGGGCTCGTAGGGCCGCGGCATGCCCTCGGGGGGCAGGGTCTCCTCGAACACCTCGCGGTAGGCCGCCTCCTCCGCGCCGTACTCCTTGCGGCCGTGATGGATGCCGGCCTTGGTGAACCGGAACTCGTTGGCCTCCGGGTGGTCGGCGTATCGCTCGATGAACAGGTCGCAGACCTCGAGCTGCCGTTCCACGTCCTGGTAGCGGCGGTAGTACTCCAGCAGGTCGCGGTAGGCCTGGCGCGCCTCGTCCGTGTCCGCGTTGCGGCGCGTCACGTTCCACAGCACGTCCACGGCCAGCATGTCCACGTAGTAGCGGTCGAGCGCGTCCTCGAGCCCCTCCATCCGCTGCTGCAGGGGCTCGTCGTTGAACAACACCGACAGGGCGCCCACCGGCAGCTGGGGCGTACGCTCGTCGAGGAACAGGTATCCGAAGGCGTTGAACGCGCCGTGGAAGCTGGTCTGCAGGTCGTACGTCCGCTGCAGGCAATCCACCACCCGCAGCAGCACCGCGGGCTCGGCGCTGCCGTCGGGGTACTCGGCCAGGTAGCGCTGGTACAGCAGCAACGCCTCGGCGGTCTTGTCCATACCGTACAGCAGGTCACCCGCGGTCTCGAGCTTGGCCGGGGTCACCCCGCCGGTGTCCAGGTAGGCCCGGTAGGCGACCTCCTCGGCGTCGTAGTCGCCGACCACGTGGTAGGCCGCGCCCAGCAGCAGGAAGTCCTCGGCCTCCAGGGGCCGCGACAGCAGCAGCGAGCGGAGCCGATCGTCTCGATCGGAGGCCCAGCGCACGCCCGGGTCGAATGCCTCGAGGTACTGCACCAGCAGGTGCCGGAACTCCCAGTACTCCATGTCCGAGGTGAGGGCCAGGCGCAGCATGCGGCGGGCGTCCTCCTGTTGTTCCTCCCGGATCATGACCTCGGTGCACTTGCGAAGGACCTCGGTGTCCCCGGCGAGGTCGGCGTGGTCGCGCGCGACCCGCAGGGCCCGTTCGGTCCGCTTCATCTCCAGCAGCAGGTCCAGGTACTCGGCGAGCTCCGCGGCCTTGCGGTCCTCGGCGGCCACGTCCAGCACCCGCTCGCGGCTGGCGTGGAAATCGCTCCAGCGCAGCGCGCGCCGGTGCAGGTCGGCCACGGCCACGATTTCCTGCACGGCGATGGCGCTCAGCTCGCGCTCGGCGCGGGTGACCGCGCCCCGCTCGGGCACGCCTGCCAGGGCGCGGTCCACGCGGTGCTGCCGCACCTGGATCGACGCGTCCCACAGCCGTCGCTGCTGCAGCCGATCGGCCAGCTGCCCCAGCACGCGGAGATCGAGGTCGTCCTCCTTCGCCGCCCGGGTCGCGGCCTGTCGGAAGGCCGCGTCGCTGTCGGTGAAGCGCTGAACGCCGATCAGCGCCTCGGCCAGGGCCCAGGTCTCCAGGGCGCCGCCGTCGGCCGCGGCCTCCCGGGCCGCGGCCAGCCGATCCTCGGGATCCGGCCACGGAGTGGCGGTCACGTCCTCGATGCCGGCCCAGGCCAGCGGGGTCAGTGTGCACAAGAGGGCCACCGTCGCCAGGGTCGTGGAGACGCGCATCACAGCACCTCCAGTTCCACGTGGCGTCCGGTCTCGTTGAACGCGAAGTCCGTGGCGTGCACGAACACCGCGTACCGGCCGGCAGACAGCGCATCCGGCAGCGTGAGCGTACCCACGTTGACCTTCTCGTCGGTGTCCCAGCGCACGGGCACGCGCAGCAGCTCGCCCCCGTCTGCCCGCATCAGGGTGGCCACGATGTGGCCGGTGTCCGGGGGTGCGTCTACCCGCACCTCCAGCTCCTCCCCCGCGCGCAGCCGCCCGGCGGACAGGGTCACGTCGATGTCGGGCGGGTGGCTGTCGACCACGAAGGTCTTGCGCTCCCGCACCACCCGCCCCTCGGCGTCGGTGACCACCACGATGGCGTCGTAGCCACCGTCCTCCATGCCCACCGGCACCAGGAAGCGGCACACCCACAGCCCCTTGTCCTCGTCGTACACCGCGGGCTTGGTCTCGCCGAAGGGGAACACCACGCTGACCCGCTCGGTCCCCTCCGGGGCCCGGATCTGCAGCACCGGGTCCCCCGGCTTGATCACCCGTGGCCGCAGCAGCGCCCGCGGCGCAGCCAGGAACGAGGTGTAGGGCGTGACGAACTTGTAGCGGCGGGCCAGTTCCACGATCTCGTCGCGCCACTCGTCCCGGTAGCCCTCCACGTGGATCCGCTCCAGCAGGTGATCGACCCGCGCACGCGCCCACAGTCGGGCGATGTAGTCGTCCCCGTGCTCCTCGGCGGGCCAGGACACGGCCACGTCCTCGCGGGCGGTCTCGTTGCGCAGGGTGCCCTCCACGCGCAGGTTGCCGCGCACCGCGTTGCGGAAGCGGCCCACCACCAGCAGCCGGCTGCCCACGAACGTGTCGGTCAGCTCACCTGGGTAGACGCGGTCCGTGCGGCCCGGCACGCGCACCTTCGGCCCGATCAGCAGCGGCAGGTCCAGCTTCTCGAGGAACCGCGCTAGCCGGTAGCGCAGGTCGCCGTAGCCGCGCACGTGCTCGAAGTGGCCCCAGGTCCGCTCGGCCAGGTGCTTCAGCAGCGGATCCTCGGTCCCCTGCCCGACGGAGAACGTGAAGATGCGCGTATCTCCCGCCTTCGCCAGCACGTCACGCTCGATCTTCTGCAGGTCGATGTTGCCCACGGTCTGGTGACCGTCAGTCACCAGCACGATGGCCGTTCCCCGCTCGCCGCCGCCCACCCGGGACAGCCCCTCCAGCAGCGCGGCGCGCAGATCCGTACCCGAGCCCAGGTTCGCGGTACGCACGAACTGCTCCACGGCTGCGGCGCTGTCCACGCCGCCCGGCAGGAAGCCGCCGTCCATCGGTGCGACCTCGTCACCGAAGGTCAGGGCCGTCACCCGGTCGTCCGCACCCAGCGACGCCACCAGCTCGCGGGCCGCCTCCACCGAACCGTCGAGGCCGTCACCCATCATCGAGTACGAGGTATCGAACAGCAGCACGAGATCGCGGCCCGCGTCGTCCCCACCCCCGACCAGATCCATGGACGGCAGCACCGAGACCAGGAAGTACCCGTCCTCCTCCGGATCCGCCTCGCGGTGACTCAACGCACGCGTTCCCAGGCCCGACGTCTGGATCACGTACTCCATGGCGAAGTCCTGGGCCACGAGGAAGCCCTGGCCTTCGAGGTGGCCGCGCACCACGGACGCGGACTGCTCGTCCACGACCACGTCGAGCTTCTCGGATGGGAAGTTCAGCCCGGTGATGGGCTGGCTGGAATGCACCTCGAAGGTCAGGCTGAAGGTGTCGATGCGGTCGGCCTCGTCGGCCGCGGCCAGCGGGAACTGGTAGCGCACGCCGCCGGAGTCCACGTCCAGCAGCTGGGTGAATTCCATCTCCAGCCGCTTGGTGCCGTAGGGCGGGATGGGGAACACCTCCACCGAGAACAGGTTGCCCTCCTGCTCCTCCACCAGCCCGGGATCGATCCGCCGCCGCACGATGCTGTTGTAGATCCGCCGCGCCTCCTCTCGCTCCAGCACCACGCCCGGGATCCGGATCCCGTCGTCCCAGGTGGCGAAGTCGCTCACCGCGCCGCCCTGGGGCAGGGGGAACAGGTACATGCCCTCCCGCGTCTGGCCGGTGTGGTTGCGCAGTACCTGGGTGATGCGGGTGGTGGCGTGCTCGTCGCTGATGACGATCTCCACCTCCTGCTGCTGCACGGTCAGGCGCGGGTCACCTGCCGCCGCGGACGGGGGGTCGTCCAGGGGCAGCAGCAGGGGCACCGCGAGGGCGACGGCAGGCTGGGTCAGGGTGGCGAGGGCGAGCGGGGCGAGCAGCAGTATCGATCGATTCACGAGGACGCCTCCCACGTACCGAACACCCGGAGCCGGGGGAACCGTCCCACGCGTACGCGACCGGGTGGATCAGGAGTGGAAGGGGAGGATATCATCCGCCCGTCCGCCCCGTCTGCCGCGAAAGGACCGGTCGTGAGATCATCGCTCGTGCACCTCGGTATGCTGCTGTCGTTCGGCGGATTTCTGGCGCCGGCCTGCGAGCCCTACGCGGTGTGCTCCGGGGACGCCGAGCAGTGCGGTTGCGAGGTCGACACCGACTGCCAGCTGACGCCGTACCACACCGAGGTGGAGTACCAGGAGGATTGCTACCCCACCGAGACCTGCTGCGAGCCGGGCGTACCCATGAACCACGAGACCTCGCAGGACCACTGGCTCGCCTACCAGGACGTGGGCTGCGCCGCCTGGGTCTCGCCCGTGGACTGCCCCGAGGAGTGCGACCCCCGCGACGAGTACTGGCCCGAGTGCCACGACGGCACCTGCGTTGCCATGCACCGCAGACGATGACGTAACGAACGAGTCGCCCGCTGGGACCACACCACTTCAGCTCAGGAGTTCCCATGATCCGCGAACCCGGCATCTTCCTCGAAGGCCAGTTCCAGCACACCGACGACACCCTGCAGGTGCGTAGCCCGTTCGACGGCCGCGTGGTCTCACGCGTCTCCCGCGGTGGACCGGCCGAGGTGGAGCGCGCCATCGCCGACGCCGCTCGCGTCGCGCCGGACATGGCCGCGCTGCCCGCCTACCAGCGCGCGGAGATCCTGCTGCGCATGCGCCAGCTGCTCGTCACCAACCTCGACCGCGTGGTGGCGGCCATCTCCGAGGAGGCGGGCAAGCCCCTGACCTTCGCCCGCATCGAAGCCGAGCGCTGTGGGGACACGTTCTCGGACGCGGCCAACGTTGCGCGGCACGAGGACGGCGAGCTGATCAACCTGGACGCCTACGCGCCCGGCGAGGGGCGGATGGGCATCCTGCGACGGATCCCGGTGGGGCCTGTGTCGGCCATCAGCCCGTTCAACTTCCCGCTCAACCTGGCCGCCCACAAGGTGGCCCCCGGCATCGCCGCGGGCTGCCCGGTGGTGCTCAAGCCCGCCTCCCAGACCCCGTCGGCCGCGCTCATGCTGGCCGAGTTCGCGGCCGAGGCCGGCCTGCCCGCAGGCGGGCTGTCCGTGATCCCCTGCTCGCGCGAGGGCGCCGGCGCCTTCACCACGGACGAACGATTCCGTCTGCTGACCTTCACCGGCAGCCCGGAGGTGGGCTGGGCGCTCAAGGCCAGGGCGGGTATGAAGAAGGTGGTGCTGGAGCTCGGGGGCAACGCCGCGGCCGTGGTCGAGCCCGACGCCGACCTGGACCTGGCGGCCGCGAAGCTGAGCCTGGGCGCGTACTACTACGCGGGCCAGTCCTGCATCTCCGTGCAGCGCATCCTGGTGCACCGGGACGTGGCCGACACCTTCCGCGCAAAGTTCCTCGCGGCCGTGGAGAAGGTGCCGTTCGGCGACCCGGCGGACGCAGCCGTGGTCAGCGGTCCGGTGATCAGCGAGGGCGACGCCACGCGCCTGCAGTCCTGGATCGGCGACGCGGTCGCCGGCGGCGCGAAGCAGCTCTTCGGTGGCGAACGGGACGGCAACATGATCCGCCCCTGCGTGCTGGAGGACGCACCCCTGGACGCGGACATCGTCACCCGCGAGGCCTTCGGTCCGGTGGCCGTGATCTCCACCTACGGCAGCTACGACGAGGCCCTGGCCCAGGTGAACGCCTCCCGCTTCGGCCTGCAGGCCGGCATCTTCACCTCGGACGTTGGCAAGCTCACCAAGGCCCTGGCCACCCTGGAGGTGGGCGGCATCATCCACAACGACTCCCCCGCCTACCGCGTGGACCACATGCCCTACGGCGGCGTCAAGGAGTCCGGCCTGGGCCGCGAGGGCGCCCGCTACGCAGTCGAGGACATGACCGAGCCCCGCATGCTCGTCCTCCAGACCTGATCCCTCCCTATCTCACCCCCCGACAAACACCTGTCCGGGGGTGAACTGGCGTGGGGGGCTGATCGGAGGTCAGTCGTCGAAGTCGTAGCGCTTGCGGCCGAACAGGGCCCACTTGAGCATCAGCAGGACCATCAGGCCGTCGATCATGAGACCGATGGGCACGAAGACGAGGCCGATGGTGGAGGGCTGGTCGCCCTCCTTGATGTAGTAGTAGACGTCGAAGAGGAGATCGTCGATCGCCTCGTAGGATTCGAACGCGTCCTTGGGCATCTTGCGCACGGTGCCGACCACGGTGGTCAGGCGGCCAAACGCGACCTCGGGCTGGAACGCCTTGAGCTCGGCGGCGACCTGCAGGGCCGAGCCCTCGTAGTAGTCCACCTCACCTTGCAGGTACCCGCGCAGCAGCGGGATCTCCGAGCGCTTGATCGGGTTGCTGACCACGATCTCCTCGGGCCACGGCGGCCGCTCCTGCGGCCCACCGGGCGGGTGGAAGCCGTCGAGCACCCAGTTGCGCTCCGGGTGGGTGCGCTTGTCGAACCCCCCCTCGGCGCAGTCGGCGCACAGGCGAGCCACGCCCACGGCGTAGCCGGGCCAGGCGTCGCGGATGGTCTTGTTGAGCTGGGTCACCCGGGAGTTCCAGCGGGAGTCGAAGTTGTCCACCGACTCCATGAACTCCTTCATGTCCTTGCGGACGAGTTCCTTCTTCAGCGCGGGTTCGAGGTGAGCCTTCAGCAGATCGGTGTCGCGCTGGATGGCGTCCTGCCAGTCGGCCATGTAGCTGTCGTCGGCCAGCAGCAGCCGCACCTCCATCCGCTGATCACTGCCCGGCACGTGCGAGATCTGGGCGTGCCGCGGATCGATGATGCCCTGCACCGACACCAGCGCGCCCTCGGGCAGCCGGTCGCGGGCCACGTCCTCCACGGTCACCGGCCTGGGCGAGAGGTACATGACCTTGATGTAGAAGGGGCGCCAGAACAGCGCGATCAGGATCAGGCCGGCCACCAGGACCAGGCCGGCGAACAGGAACTTCACTCCACTGTCTACCTTGGCCATCGACGCTCCAACCCGCCCTCTCACCCACCGGGCGGCATTCAACCGCAAATGGAATCAGGGGGTCAAACCCGCGGGTCACGTCGGGCCAGGGCCAGGCCGGCCAGGCCCACGAGCACCATCAGAGCCGTCAGCAGCTCACCGCGCACCGGTCGAGACCGGCTCTGGCGGCACGAACAGGAGCCGGGGCAGGGATCCGAATCCTGGCATTCGTCGACCCAGCTGACCTGGATCGCCTTGCGTGTCGCCCAGTCGTCGCCGTAGACCAGACCGCCGGCCTCGTAGATGTAGTCCGACGACGCGTCGAGTACCGGGACGCAGCGATCGACCACCTCGAAGCGGCCCCAGACGTTGCAGAAACCGGCGCACTCGTTCACACCGTCGCCGTCGCAGTCCTCGCATTGCCCCGGCTCCTCGTCGCAGTCGACCAGATCGATGTGCAAGCAAGCCGAAGACACCACCTCGACCGGATCGCCCAGGTGCCAGCCGAGCGTGGCGACGAGGACCGGGTCGCAGGGCCCGTTGCGGAGCACCTCCACCACGTCGGGCTCGCCATAGGTCGCGATCTCCAGGCTCACGCGGACATCCGCGCCCTCGTCGACCAGCTGCAGGTTGCGGGGCTGGTAGGGATCGATGTCGTTGGCGGCCGCGGGGCCCACGACGGCCAGCGCCAGCGCCAGCGGGATGAAGGGCAACCTCATCAGAGGTCCCAGTAGCCGTACTGGTAGAAGAAGGTGCCGTAGTAGTTGTCTTCCCAGGTGAAGACCAGGTCGTGGCCGCCCTGGTTGGGGTAGGCCATGTACCAGATGTACCAGCCAGCGCCGCCGTAGTTGTAGAACACCACCTGGTAGGGGCCGTACCCGCCGTACATGTAGTCCGAGTCGTATCCCAGGGTGTACGAGCCGTCGGCGAAGTCCCAGCAGAACAGGCACGAGCCTCCCTGCACGGTCGTGGTGTAGATGATGTCGAAGGTGTAGTCGCAGCCCAGGCAGTTGGTGCCCGCGGCGAACCCCACCAGCGTCTGCTCGTGGAAGTACCCGGTCTCGGTGGTGGTGGCGAGGCCACTCAGGCCGGTCGCACACCCCTCGTCCACGGCCGCGTTGCAGTCGTTGTCCACCCCGTCGCAGACCTCGGTGGCACCCGGGTAGACCGAGGCGTTGCCGTCGTCGCAGTCGCCAGCACAGGCCAGGCTGCCGTCCCCGTCCAGGTCGAGTTCCGTGCCCATGGGTGCGCCGTCGCAGTCGTTGTCGATGCCGTCGCACAGCTCGGGAGCGCCCGCGAACACCGACGGATCGGCCTCGTCGCAGTCCCCACCGCACAGGCTCTGGCCGTCGCCGTCCAGGTCCGCGTTCTCGTCCGTGGCCGGATCGCAGTCGTTGTCCACCCCGTCGCACACTTCGGGCGCTCCCGGCCGGACGGCTGGATCGCCGTCGTCGCAGTCCCCCTGGCAGGGGAAGACGTTGTCGCCGTCCGCGTCGGTCTCGTCCACGGGCACCGCGCCGTCGCAATCGTTGTCGTCTCCGTCGCAGGCCTCGGCCTCCCCCGGGTGGGTGTCCGGTTCGTAGTCGTCGCAGTCCGCGTCGCAGATCACGCTGTACCCGTCGCCGTCGAGGTCCGCATTCTCGTCCGTGGCGGGATCGCAGTCGTTGTCCACTCCATCACAGACCTCGGTGGCACCCGGATTGATGTTCGGGTCGCCGTCGTCGCAGTCCTGCATCTCCGACCAGCCGTCACCATCCGCGTCCACCACCGCGCCGAGGTCCCAGTAGCCGTACTGGTAGAAGTCGTAGCCGTAGTAGTCGTCCACCCAGAAGAAGGCCACGTCGTGGCCACCGTAGTTGCCGTAGGCCATGTACCAGAGGTACCAGCCCATGCCCTGGTAGTTGTAGAAGATGATCTCGTACGGACCGTAGCCGCCGTACAGGTAGTTCGCGTCGTAGCCCAGCTGGTGCACGCCGTCGGCCAGGTC
The DNA here is from genome assembly GCA_964639985.1 of uncultured Rickettsiales bacterium. Lineage (GTDB taxonomy): Bacteria > Myxococcota_A > UBA796 > UBA9615 > CAYRNR01 > CAZXHG01. The sequence goes on along the minus strand of CAZXHG010000026.1, from coordinate 30,101 downwards.
CCAGCAGAAGAAGCACGTGCCGTTCTGCACGACCGTGACGTACTGGATGGTGAAGCTGAACTCGCAGCCCGGGCAGCCGTTGGCCAGGGCCGCGCCCTCCAGCTGCTGGCGGTGGACGTAGCCCACGGACTCCTCGGTCACCACCGTGCCGGTCATCTGCGCGTCGTCGTCGTCGGCGGCGGTGTCGTCGTCCCCGACCGTGGTGTCGTCGTCCCCGACCGTGGTGTCGTCGTCCCCGGCCGTGGTGTCATCGTCATCACCGGGGGTGGTGTCGTCGTCGCCCGCGGTGCTGTCGTCGTCGTCGTCGTCGCCGGAGGGCTGGGGCGACGGACAGCCCGCCAGCACGAGCGCCAGGGTGAACAGGACGGCGGTCCGCCAGGTCGAGTCGTGGGTCATGGTGGGGCTCCCTCCCGGATCCTCACCCCCTACCTTATCGCCGTTCGACCCACCTGTGATGGAAAACTCCCTCGGATCACGGGGGGGTGGACTGGCCGTGCTCGTTGTACCCGGAGCACTCGAGGTGGCCGTCGTTGCGCAGGCCGCAGGTATGGAAGCCGCCTGCGGACACGTGCGCGAAGGTGAACATCGACGACAGCAACTGGTACGACTCGTCATCACCCCAGCACGACAGCAGGCCGTCGGCGCGGATCCCGCAGGTGTGGCGGTCGCCCGCACCGAGCAAGTCGAAGGTGTGGGCCGTGGGCTGGCTCTGCTCCGCCGTGTCGTTCCCCCAGCACTCGGCCGTGCCGTCGACGAGGATGCCGCACGTGTGGGTCTCGCCGGCCGTGATCTGCACGAAGAGGTCCGAAGGAGCGTCGGTCTGTCCGTGCAGGTTGGCGCCCGTGCACAGTACCCGGCCATTGGACCGCAAACCGCAGGTGTGGTCGCCACCCGCGGCCACGGCCATGTAGCCATCGCCGTCGACCTCCATGTCGCCTGGATCACACTGGATGTCCCCCGCCAGTCGCAGGCCGCACACGTGGTTCAATCCGAGATCGACCTGGAGGAAGGTGTCACTCGACAGGTCGCTCGCGCCCACACAGTCGATCCCACCCCACGTGGTCAACGCACAGGTGGCGTAGTTCCCGGCGGCGACTCGGTGGTAGGGAGGGCTCTTCAGCGCACTCCAACCAGGCTCCTTGCCCCAGCACACGAGGTTGCCGTTCCCCCGGATCCCGCACGTGTGGTACCGGCCGCAGGCCACGTGCAGCCAGTCCGCGTCCGAGGACAGCTGGTTCTCCACGAACTCCGGGAACGGGTTGTCGAGCTCGGGCTGCACGCAGTCGTCGTCCGCGACGGTGTCGTCGTCGGCCTGGGTGTCGTCGTCGGCCGCGGGGGGGCTCGGCGCGGACTCATCGGCGCAGCCAGCCTGCGCCAGCGCCGCGGTCATGGCGATGATCGGGAGCAGCCTCACGATTCCTCCCCGCTTCCACTCTAGCACGCTGCCGTCCGGGATCACGCGTCGCGCACGAACGTTCTATGCTGTTGCCCTCGGAGGTCCGGTGACGGTGCAGTACGACGTCGTGGGGATCGGGTACGCGGGCATGGATCAGCTGTGCCGGGTCGACCGGCTCCCGGTGCCCGGCGAGAAGATCCGCATGCAGCAATATCGCATGCAGGGCGGCGGCCAGACCGCCACGGCGCTGGTGGCGCTGTCGCGCTGGGGGCTACGGACCGCGGCCGTGAGTGCGGTCGGCGACGACGGGTTGGGACAGCTCATCACCGGCGAGCTCGCCGAGGAGGGCGTGGACACCACAGCACTGGTCGTCCGCCGGGGCCTCGATTCCCAGACCTCGTTCGTGATGGTCGAGCGGGAGTCGGGCGAACGCACCATCGTGGTTCGCCGCGATCCGGACCTGGAGCTGAGAGACGGCGACGCAGACCTGGCCATCCTGGAGCACACCCGCTGCCTGTTCCTCGACGGCCACGAGCGCCTGGCCCTGGCCGCGGCCCGCCGGGCGCGCGAGCTGGGAGTCGTCGTGGTCCTGGACTGCGACCGCGTGCTGCCGTTCACCGGACCGCTGCTCGGCCTGTGCGACGTGGTGCTGTGCAACGCCACCTTCCCCCGGGACTACACGCACCAGCCCTCGATGCGCGCACAACTGCGGTCCATGGCGGTCCACGGCATGAATGTGCTGGGCATGACCCTGGGCGACCAGGGCGCGGTGCTGCTCCACGACGGGGAGCTGCTGCACTCGCCCGCCTTCCCCGCCGACGTGGTGGACACCACCGGTGCCGGGGACGTGTTCCACGCCGGCTTCACCTGGGCCCACCTGGCCGGCGAACCCGTGCACCGCTGCCTGGCGTTCGCGGGCGCGGCCGCAGCGTTCAAGTGCGAGGCCCTGGGGGGGCGCACCGGCATCCCTCGGGAACCGGAGCGGATCTGGGCGCGGGTGGACTCGCAGACCGCCAACAGGGGATGACGACCATGCGACGACCCGTACTCCTGCTCGCCCTGCTGTGGCTCACCGCCGGCCGGGCGACCGCAGATCCCGTGCACCACGACCTGACCGTGGAGCTGACCCCGGACACCCACCGCATCGCCGTCACGGACATCATCGACCTGCACACGGTGGAGCCGACCGAGCGCGAGGCGTACCGATTCGTCCTGCACGCCGGGCTGGAGCCGGTGGTCCAGACACCCGGCTGGAGGCTGAAGCGCGACGACGGACCGGTGGACGCGGTCTTCTTCGGCATCAACGCCACCTCCGACACCCTGGCCGAACCCGCGCCGCTGCAGGCCTGGCGCCTCGAACCGAGACGTCACGCAGCGTTTCCCGTCCAGGTGACCTATGGGGGCGAGCTGCACCACCCCCTGCGCCAGTCCGGCGAGGAATACCAGCGCAGCTTCTCCGAGACGCCCGGCACGGTGCAGGCCGAAGGCGTATTCCTCGCCGGCACCACGTTCTGGATCCCGTCCTTCGGAACCCAGCTCGTCACCTTCGACCTGACCGTTCGGCACGTGCCGGAAGGCTGGGAGGTGGTCAGCCAGGGCCGCCGCACAGCCGACGGCGCGACCACGTCGTGGAGCTGTCCCCACCCCACCGAGGAGGTCTACCTGGTCGGCGGACCCCTGCACGAGACGTGCATCGAAGCCGGCGACACCGAGGCGTGCGCCTTCCTGCGTGAGGACGACCCGGTGCTGGCCCACCGCTACCTGCAGGCCACGGAGCGCTACCTGGCCATGTACGAGTCGATCCTGCCCCCCTACCCCTACGCCTCGTTCGCGCTGGTGGAGAACTTCTGGGAGACCGGCTACGGCATGCCCGGTTTCACCCTGCTGGGCCCGCAGGTGATCCGCTTCCCCTGGATCCTGACGTCGTCGTACCCCCACGAGCTGCTGCACAACTGGTGGGGCAACTCCGTGTACGTGGACGCGGACCACGGGGGCAACTGGTGCGAGGGCCTGACCGCGTACATGGCCGACCACATGCTGGCCGAGCAGCGGGGTGAGGACGTGGGCTACCGCCGCACCGTGCTGCACAAGTACACCGACTACGCCCTCGGCGAGCAGGACGAGCCGCTGTCGGCCTTCCGCTCGCGGACCTCCGCGGCCAGCGAGGCCATCGGCTACGGCAAGGCGGCGATGCTGATGCACATGGTGCGGCGGGAGCTGGGTGACGAGGCATTCCTGGCCGGGCTGACGCGCTTCCACGAGCAGCACGCGTTCCAGCGCGCCACCTTCGTCGACCTGGCCGCGGCGTTCGACGCCGAGGGTGATGACCGCTGGCAGCGGTGGTTCGCCGAGTGGACGACGCGTACGGGCGCGCCGCGGATCGAGATCACCGAGGCCACTGCGACCGAGGGGGAGGACGGTGCCTGGATCCTGGTGTTCGCGGCCCGCCAGGTCCCGCTCGAGGACCCCTACCCCATGTCCCTGCTCCTGACGATCTCCCACACGGCGTCCGACCTGGCCGCCGAGGCGGTGTTGTTGCCGGACGGCTGGTACTACCGCGCCGAGATCCCGATCCCGTCACGGCCCCTGCGGGTGGACGTGGACCCGGCGTTCGACGTGATGCGGCAGCTCGACCCCATGGAGGTCGAGCCGAGCCTGTCGGCGCTGTTCGGCGCGGACGCTCCCCTGTTCGTGATGCCATCGGACGCACCGCCCGAGGAGCTCGAGGCCTGGACCACGCTGGCCTCGGACTGGGCCAGACCCGGCGATCCCCGCATCGTCCTGGACAGCGAGCTGGACGGCCTCCCGTCCGAACCCGCGGTCTGGGTACTCGGCGCTGCCAACCGCTTCGGCGCGACCGTGGCCGGCGACCACGATCTCCCGCCGGCCCAGGACCACTCGTGGGTGCTGGTCGCCCGCGCAGCCCACGATCCCACAGCCGCCGTGGCCTGGGTCGCCGCAGACCCCGTGGCCGCGATCCCGGGTCTCGCCCGCAAGCTCCCCCACTACACCCGGTACGGCCACCTGGTATTCGCCGGAGAGGCGCCGGACAACCAGGTCAAGGAGACCTGGCCAGCGGTGGCCTCGCCCATGGTCGTGCAGCTCGGAGACGACCCGGTGGCGATGAAGCCGCTGGCCGAGCGCGCTCCCCTGGCCGAGCCGCCGCCGCGCTTCTCGCGCAGCGCGCTGGTGGCCGACGTGGAGGCGCTGAGCAGCGCGGACATGGCGGGACGCGGCCTGGGCACGGACGGGCTGGAGCGGGCCACGGCACTGGTGGAGCAGCGCCTGGGTCGGCTGTCCCTGCAGCCCGCAGGCGACGACGGCCTGCGCCAGGTCTTCCCCTGGACCGGGGGCGACCCCGTACGCGAGATGACCCTGGTCAACCTCGTGGCCACCGTGCCCGGCAGCGACCCTGCGCTGGCCGACCAGCCCGTGGTGGTGATGGCCCACATCGACCACCTCGGCACGGGTTGGCCCGACGTGCACGCCGGTGACGAGGGGCAGGTCCACCCGGGCGCGGACGACAACGCCTCGGGCGTGGCCGTGCTGCTACAGCTGGCCGAGGCGCTGGCGAGCGAACCCGCGCGGCCCCGGCCCGTGGTGTTCGCCGTGACCACCGGGGAGGAGGCTGGCCGGCTCGGCGCGCGCCACCTGCTCGAGGCGCTGGGCGGCGCGCCGGCGGCCTGCGTGGCCCTGGACTCGGTGGGCCGGCTGGAGGACGGCAGCCTGCTGGTGCTGGACGCGCATTCGGCCAGCGAGTGGCCGCACGTGGCGCGCGGCGTGGGCTACACCACGGGGATCTCGATCGCGGTGTCCAAGGAGCCGCTGGACAGCTCGGACCAGGGGGCCTGCCTGGAGCGGGGGATCCCCGCCATCCAGCTGACCACGGGACCCCACGCGGACTACCACCGCCCCACCGACACGGCCGATCGGGTGGACGGCGACGGGCTGGTGGCGGTGACCGAGGCGGCGCTGCCGATGGTGACCTGGCTGGCCGAACGGACCGAGTCGCTGACGAGCACGTTGCAGGCCAGCGGTCATCCGGGAGGGGGACACCCCGGCGGTCACGCCAGCGGCGGTCATCCGGGCAGCGAGCGCAAGGCGAGCCTGGGTACGGTGCCGGACTTCGCCTTCCAGGGGCCTGGCGTGCGGGCCGAGGACGTGGTCGAGGGTTCGGGCGCGCAGGCGGCCGGGATGCAGGCGGGCGACGTGGTGATGGCCATCGACGGGCGGCCAATCGAGGGGCTGCGGCAGATGGCCGGAGTACTGAAGGGGTACGAGCCCGGGGACCAGGTGGTGGTGACCGTGGATCGCGACGGCGAGGAGCTGCAGCTGACGGTCGTGCTGGGGGAGCGATGACACGCACCCGCGACCGCTGGTGGATCGGCGCCCTGCTGTGGTTACTGGCCGTTGTGCTGATGTTCGGTACGGTGGTGTACCAGCGGCGCACAGGCCCGACCCACCCCCTGAAGGGCTCCGTGGCCGGCGCGGACTACGCGCTGATCCGCTCCGGCACGCACGGCGTGGACGCACGGGTGGCGCTGCCGGTGCAGGACGAGGCGGTGCTGCACTACCGCCGCTACCCGACCGACGAGCCGTACACGGCCGTGCCGATGGTGGACGAGGGGGACGAGCGGGTGGCGTACCTGCCGACCCAGCCCGCCGCGGGCAAGCTCGAGTACTACGTGGAGCTGCCCGGCGTGCTGGTACCGCCGGACGTGACCGCCGTGATCCGGTTCAAGGACGCGGTCCCGGCCTGGGCGCTGATCCCCCACATCCTGCTGATGTTCGTGGCCGTCCTCGTGGGGATCCGCACGCTGCTGGAGGCGCTGGCCGGGCGGCGGAGGGTACGCGGGCTGACCTGGACCACCTTCGGCTGCGTGGCCCTCGGCGGCATGGTGATGGGCCCGATCGTGCAGGAATACGCGTTTGGCGCGTTCTGGACCGGGGTGCCGTTCGGCTGGGACCTCACCGACAACAAGACCCTGGTGATGTTCGCCTGCTGGCTGGTGGCCTTGCTGCTGCTGGGCCGGCGCGGCGAGGTCACGGCCCGCGGCCGCTGGGGCACGGTGGCCGCGTCCACGATCATGCTGGGTGTGTACCTGGTGCCCCACAGCATGTACGGCAGCGAGCTGGACTACGACGCCGTGGACGGGGGAGTGGACCCGGCCGCGGCGATCGGGCAGGGGTGACGGAGTCCCTCTCGTCTCAACGCTCCTCCGGGACGGCTCTGGAGTAGCCGCCGGGGTACCAGTAGGCGTCGCCGGTTTGCCATCCCCCTGCCATCAGTCCGACAGGTGCGTCGGCTTCGATGTCGTGCAATCCTTGGGCGACCAGGACACGCACGACCTCCCACTCTCCGTCCACCAGTCTCGCCGATGTATCGGGCATCGAGTCGAGGTCTTCGCCGTCCACGCGGACAGAGCTCCCGAGCGACCGGGTGACGACAAGATGATGTCGCCAACCAGAGCGGTCGAGAAAGAACGCCAGGTAGGCATCCCGATAGGCATCGATCGGAACCACCTGGACCATGCTCGGATCGCCGCCATTGGTCCACGGTTCAGGCACCTGGGACCATCCCACGGAATACTGGGCGAGCAGGAACGGTTGGTCCCCGCTCACCCTGAAGTCCCCCGGGTGATCCTCATTCCCCGATACCTCGAGCAGGATCGCCTCCCGGGCAGCGAGCGCCAGCTGGCCATCCTGCGGCAGGCCAAGCACCGCTCCAGCCGCCGAGAATGTGAGCTGGACTGGCTCATCTCCAGCCACGATCTGCCAGTGGACCGGCTCGCTCGTGAATTCCATCGTCCGCTGGGGAAAACGTGCAGCAATGTAGTCACTGCCCCACAGCCTGATATCGAAGACCTGCTCTTCGAGGTGGTTGCAGGCTCCGGCGCCCGCGGGCACGTAGGCACAGGTATGGCCGGAGAACACGGCCACCGGAGCTCCGTCGCTCTGCACGACCGTCCCGGCCAGCCCTTCGCCGATCACGGATCGCACGAGCTGCAGGTTCTCACCCTCGTCCAGGGTGACCGTCATGGCGACCCCAGGTTCACCTGCGCCGATCCCGACTCCCGAATCCGTGGCAGCCGAGGGCGTGACCGTGACGACGCTGCCGTCGGCGGTTGCCAGCACGTTGAGGGTGCCGCGCGCACCCTGTTCCTCCGAGACCCCGTGAGCCCACCCCGGGATGTGGTACTGGGACGCCGCCGGCGCGCTGTCGACCACCGGGAAGAGCAACGATGCGTCGGTGAGCCCCGACGGTTCATCCAACGGGTTGAACTGCCACGCATAGACAGGAGCCGTCGAGGTGATGCGATAGGCGTTGGAGGTGACGGCGCTTCCCCCGGTGTGGAGATTGGGAAGCCGAAAGGCGTAGCTGCCCCCGGAGCCGACATACTCGGTGGCAACCAGGTCCCACACATCACCCACCTTGGTCTCGACATCGACGGTCGCCCCGATGGTCCTCGAGGCGGCTACGACCACACCGTACGTCCAGGGCATGGGGAAATAGGAGATTTCCATATCGACGGCGAGGAACGAACACCCGTCGTTCCGCTGCTGGGAAGCCGCCTGCGCGCAGGCGTTGACGCACGCACCGTTCAGGCATTCTTCGCCCATGGCCTCGACACAGGTCTCGATGGTGGTGACGCCCAGGCCATCCGCATCGCACTCCACGATGGTGGGGCCAACGCAGAACCGGTCCCCCGGATCACAGTATGTACAACCGAGGCCCGGGACACAGAACTCTCCAAGGGCCTCTTCACAGTCGCGGTTCGAGACAACGTCCCCCGCCTCGTCACACACGATCTCCATCTCGCCGTCGCAGAGGATCTCACCCGGATGCTCGTCGCAGGGATCAGCGGGTTGCTCGCTGTCGTCGTCGTCATGCGAGGTCTCGGAATCGTCGTCGCCGTCAGGGCTCACGTCGAACGTGTCGGAATCGGGACAGCCGACGAACAGCCATAGCGCGACCGCGCAGCCTGTGAGCTGGAGAGGCCAGCTCCCCATGGTTCCTCCCCTACCGCCATGCCACCGAGTATTCGCCGGCACGACCACTGTCTACCTTAGCGCTCGTTTCTGCCCTGGTCACATCCGATGCCGACGGAATCTCGGTGGCTCCACGTCACCGTCCGGTTCATCCACCCTCGGAGGCTCGACGTATGCTCCATGCGACAGCTCGATTTCACGGGAGGTTTCATGCGTCAACGATATGCGCTCCTGGCCTGCATCCTGGTCACCCTGGTCGCCTGCAACACCTGGGACGACGACCCCGCCGGGGATGACGACACCACGCCCGACCTCAGCGACGACGACGACAGCCAGGCCGACGACGACGACGTGGCCGACGATGACGTCGCCGACGACGACGCGGCCGACGACGACACCAGCGACGTAGGCGACGACGACACGGTCGCGCCGGTGGACTGCTCGCTGATCTCGGCCGCCAACCCGGCCTGGGAGGTGTGCGAGACGGGTGTGGACTTCTGCAACGGCGTGTTCACCGACGGCGCGGGCTGCACGGCCTACTGCGCGGCCGCCGGCCTGATCTGCACCGCCCGCTACGGCGGCGAGCCCGGGTGCCAGAAAGAGCCGCACAACGTGCTGAGCTGCGGCGAGGTCAACGGTCACCAGTCGGACTGGTGCGAGTGCGAGCGGCCCGACTGGGGCGACGACGACGACTGCCCGGTGGACCCCACCAACCCGCCCTACGAGGTGGAGCAGTCCTACACGCAGGCCTCGTACACCGAGCGCCACAACTGGGTGCTCGACTGCTACCCCTACGCCTACACCGCCTACGGCGACGAGCACACGGAGTGCGACAGCCAGTTCGACCCGGACGGCTCGCGGACCGGCACCGCGACGTTCACCTTCGCGGGCGTGCCCCAGGGCACCTACGACGCGTACATGGGCGGCCGGCACACCGAGAACCGCAACCCGTCCGGCGCGCTGTTCATCGTGGACGGCCACTCGGTGGTCATCGACCAGGTCGACGCCTCGGGCGATTACGTGTGGGATTACCACGGCCAGTACTGCCTCGCGGGCACGGTCGAGGTGGTGCTCGACTCCACGGTCAACAGCGGCTCGGACTCGGTGTCGGGCGTGCGGCTGGTGCCCGCCTACTGATCCCCGACCCCCACCCACACCCTCACCGGCGCCCGCGCGCGGAACGCTCGCGGCAGGTGGAGGGGGTGATCGTCGGTGATCAGGGGAGCGCCCGCCGCGATCCGGCGCATCTGGTCGGCGTCGTACCACAGTTCGGGCGGAGCCAGGTCGTTGGTGGGCAGCTCACAGCGGTCCACGGGCTGCTCGCCGTTGCGCCCGACCAGCATGCCGTTGTGCGGATCGAGCCGCCAGAAGGCCGCGTTGGGGAACACCTCCATGAAGGTGGCCATCTCCCGCCGCATCGTCTCCTCCGTGATGCGGTCCAGGTGCAGCCGGGTCACGTACAGCCCCTCGTCGGCCAGCCGGCTGCGCACGAGCCGGTTGAGTTCCAGCGTGCTGAGTTCCAGGTAGAACGCGTACACGGCCGCGTCGTTGGCCACGATGTCGAACCCGCCGTCGCTGGTGAGCAGGAAGTGGCGGCCGTCGTTCTCCACGAAGTGCATGCGCTCGTCCGACGTGTCCAGCCAGGCAGTGCGCAGCATCAGCGGGAAGTGCACCGGCATCATGCCGTCGAGGTCCACGGCCCAGACGTCCTCCACGCTGCGCTGCAACAGGGCCTGCAGCACCACCTGGCCGGCACCCGCGCCGATCACCACCACCCGGCGCGGACTTGGGTGCAGGCGCCCGGCGAGGTGTAGATCCGACCCGCCCGACCCCACGAACTCGCCGTGGACCGCCAGGCGCCTTATCCCGTCGGATGCCTCGACCACGGCCGACGAGGTGTTGCGGCCCTCGTGGAAGCTGAGGACCCGGTCGCCGTCGTTCAGACCGAGGTGGACGTGGGGGGGGATGCGCGCGGCCAGGCTGGCCCCGGCAACGATCACGAGCATGGACGCGACCAGCGGAACGGCGAGGGCGCGGCCACCGCCCGCACCGGCCAGCGCCCACCGCGCCCATACGGCCGCGAGCAGGGGCAGGGCCGCCACCACCACCAGGCAGCGCACCGCGCCGAGCAGGGGCATCAGCCAGTACCCGGTGGCGAGCGAGCCCAGGATCCCGCCGACCGTGGACAGCGCCGCCAGCGTACCTACCCCGGTGGCCACGCCGTGCACGCGCCGGATCGTCAGCGTCGAGGCCAGCGGGAACAGCGCCCCCGAGGCCATCGCGGGCACGACGATGGCCGGCAGCAGCAACCACACCCGCCGCGTGGGCATGCCCACGCCGAGGTCGGACAGCAGGGGCCACTGGCTGGTGGGATCCACCTGGATGAACAGGTCGAGCACGGCCAGCGGGGTGGACAGGCCCATCAACACCAGCAGCCCGACGAACAGGCGCCGGGGGCGGACCACCTGGTGCAGCGCGGGGAACAGCAGGCTCGCCCCGGCCGCGTGGCCGAGCAGGAACGCGGTGAGGATCACGCCGAAGACCGCGGTCGAGGGGTTGGGGTTGAACTGGGAGTACACGCGGGTCCATAGCAGTTCCCCCCCCAGGGCGCAGAACCCGACGGTGAAGTAGGCCGCGGCGACCACGGCCGCTCCGCGATGCCAGACCGTGCGCGGTGACGGGATCGCAATCGCCCGAGCCGGGCCGCCCAGCCTCCGCGCGGCCACGGCCAGCGCGGCCGCCGCCAGGTTGGCTCCGGTCCCGATCCACGCGGTGACCGGGAAGCCGAACAGGCCGATCAGCAGGAACGTGGTGGCGAAGCAGCCGACCGCGGCTCCGACCACGTTGGCCCCGTACAGCCCGGCCACGCCCCGGCCGATGCGGTCCCGCTGTCGGACGAACGCCTTGCAGGCCGCGGGCAGGGTCGCGCCCGAGGCCACGGTCGGTGCGGCCAGGATGCACAGGGCGAACCCGAACCGCAGCGCCGAGTGCGCGGCCACGGACGGATCGCCCCGGGAGGCGACGGACACGTACAGGCCCTCCACGAGCCCCAGCAGCCAGGGGAAGGCCTGGGCGTACAGGCCCAGGAACAGCTCGAGGCCAGCGAACAGCAGCAGGGGATCCACGCGCCGCCGGTCCACGAGCCGACCGACCGCAAGGCTGCCCAGGGCGATCCCGGCCATGAACACGGTGAGGATCGTGGTGATGGCGAACCAGGTGACGCCGAACAGGTTGACCAGCTGTCGCACCCACGACATCTCGTAGGTCAGCGCGGCCAGGCCCGACAGGAAGAGGGCGGGCAGCAGCAGCGCCGCTCGTCGGCTCAGCCGGAGGGTGTTGGTACCAGCCAGTTCGATCCCCTCTCCCCGGATCCAGCGGTTCAGGCCAGCCGCGCCCCGCAGTGGGGGCAGTTGGGCGGCGCCAGGGTGACCTCCCGCTGGCCGTGGGCCAGGGGCCAGCGGCCGCAGACCGGGCAACGCCAGGCCAGGTAGAACACCAGCCCGCCAACGACCAGCGCCACGAACCCGATCCCCGCCCACCACGCGCCGGTCAGGCCCCCCATGGGCTCGGCCGCGTACAGCGACCCCGCGCCCATCAGGCCGAAGCCGCCGACCGCCGGCACGAGCCCGGCCATCACCCCGATGGTCTGGCGGCGACGGTACTCCACCACCGCGCGCACCTCCCGTGTCTGGGCCTCGGTCGGCCGGCGCGGCGGGCGGGCCGTGCGCACCTCCCCGGTGTGGGGCAGTCCATCGTGGTCGGCCGGGAACTCGTAGGTCTGGCCCACGGCCGCAGCCTCGAGCGCGTCGAGCAGGTAGGACAGGTCGTCCAGCCACGATCGCAACACATCCGCGTCCGGGACCACGCCCAGCTTCTCCAGCCGAGCCACGCCCCCGCGCAGCTCCAGGTCGTCGTGCCTGCCAAACAGGTCGACGAGCACGTCGCGCACGTTGCCTGCCAGCAGGATGGACCGGGCCTCGAACGGATCGGGGGCGCGCACCTTGACCAGCCGATCCAGCTCCGGATCGCCCAGGCGCAGATCACCGATACCGAGCGCCTCACCCACCCTCAGCTGGGACGTCTCGTGCTGGACGTCCAGGCCAGCGGGCCAGCTCGCCGCCGCGGTCACCGCCACCTCCGTGCTGCGGCCCTTGTATCGGGACCGACCACTGCGCAGCAGCTGCACGGTCACGGCCCGGTCGCGCCACTGGCCGCCCAGCGTGGGCCAGCGCTCGCCGCCGTCCCCGCCCTCGGCCTCGGCCTCGGCCTCGAGATCGAGGGCCGCGGCGATGTCACGCCAGGGCTGTCGTGGGTGATCCGCGCTCACTCCTCGCTCGCCTTCAGGGTCGCGACCTCTCCCTGCTCGAGGTCCAGGCCGGCGCCCACGTTGCGCAGCTCGCTGCCGTCCGCGCCGAAGGCGGGCTCGATCCGCGTGAACCCGTCTGTCGCGGTGGTGTCGGGTTCCCCCGCGCGGAGGTAGGTGTCCGCCCCGCCCACGTCGAGGAACAGCCCCACGGACGCACCCTCGTGGAAGTAGGGCCGCGCCGGATCGACCTGCTCGATCTGGGCCATCGCGCCGGCCACACCATGGGCTGCGCCGTCGCCGGTCAGCTCGTAGCGGTCCGCGCCACCGAGGTCGATCGCGAATGCGTTGGACCGGCCGTTGGCCACCCCCAGCACCGCGTCGTGGCCGGTGTACAGGTCGTCCCCCTCCCGGTCCAGCAGCAGGGCGTTGGTGTAGTCCCAGCCGAATCCCAGCGCGCAGGTCCCGGTGTGCACGGCCCGATGCTCGTCGTTCCCGGCCTCGTCGATGGCCGCGCCGATGCAGAAGTGCGCGCCGGACCCGTGGGAGAAGTTGACCGACTCGTACACATCGTCCCCGGCGAGGTCGTACAGCACCCCGGTGCCGAACCAGTACCCGCAGCCCTGGGAGAACGTGCCGGCCACGTAGCGGTCGGCGCCGTCGAGATCCAGCAGCAGGCCGAGGCCGCCGGCCCAGCTGTGACCGTCACCGCCATCGCCCCGGCGCCCCAGGCCCACGCCCTGGGCGCTGGTGATGTTGCGCTCCATGCCGGCGTGGTAGTCGGGGCGGTACACGTTCTCGGGCAGCACCTCGGCGGCGTAGCTGTCGTCTCCCCGGCCGTCCGCGAGGATCCCGACGCCACCCGATCCGCCGAATCCCTGGCACTCGCCGTGACACAGGTAGCGGTCGTCGCCCTCCGCGTCGGCGAGCAGCCCCACGCCGAAGAACGCGGCGCCCTGGGAGGATCCCGCGGCCTCGTACGTGTCCGCGCCCCCCTCGTCCATCAGCAGGCCCACGCCCACCTGGGCCACGCCCTGAGCCAGCGGCCCGTCCGCCCGGTAGCGGTCGTCGCCGCCCGCGTCCCACAGGATCCCCACGCCGAGCACGCCGGCGCCCTGCGTGGGCAGCCCGAAGGGAGCTGGCTGGTAGGTGTCCTTGCCCGCCATGTCCACCAGCACCGACAGCGGCAGATCCGGATCGGGGGGTGCGCCCGCGGGCATGTCGTAGGTGTCGCCGCCGCCGAGGTCGACCACGAGCAGGCAATCGCTGCAGGTGTGCAGGTCCGCGCCGGTCCCGCGCACCACGACGCGGCCGATGGGGGTCAGCTGATCGTAGTCCACCTCGCGGGCCCGGGACCGCCGGGGCTCGGCAGCGTCCTGCAGCAGCCACACACGCAGCCGGGCGCGCAGCTCCTCGGTGGTGCGCACGGCCTTCATCGCGCCGTACAGCAGGCTCTCGCGGTCCAGATCCCGCATCACGTCGTCGACGGACGGATCGTAGCGCAGGCCGTCGAGCTGGATCTCCCCCAGGTCGAGGATCCGCCATACCGCGATGCGGTCGTCCCAGTCCACGTTGCGGAATGCCAGGTCGATCCAGCGCCGGGCGTCGGCCAGGTCGAGCACGGCAGTGGCCACGATCGCCTGCAGCTCGGCGTCGATGGCGGCCGCTGCCTCGGCCTCCTGCTCGGCAGGTCGTGGGAAGTCCGCGTCGCGGCCGAAGGTCACATGGGTGGGACCCACCCCCTGGGCCGCGCGCAGCGCGCCGATCGTCTCGGCCAGCGGCGCGTCGCCGAACTCGTGGTGGGGGAGGTTGACCGAGTAGTCGCGGAACCGGGACGTCAGCCGGCACACGCCGAGGTGGAACAGCAGGTGGTAGGCCGCGTCCGGCCGGGGCTCCTCGCTCGCCTCGAGATCGCCGGGCCAGCGGTCACCCACGGCCCCGAGGTAGGCGGGATCCAGGTACGGTCGGGCGTACGCGGCCATGGACGCCGACCAGGGGTAGACCTGCAACGGTTCGGCCCACAGGTCGGCGAAGAACGGCAACGTGTACGGCATGTCCCCGGGCAGCGGGAAGCGGGCGTGGTAGCCCCGCGGGTGCACGCCGAACTCCGCCGGCGCGATGCCCGCGCCGTCGAGCAGCCAGGCGAGCACGTCCTCGCCCTCGGGTGGGGATTCGCCGCGGGCGCCGAGGCACGGCGCGCACAGCCCGATCGTCACCAGCACTGCAAGCCAACGTCCACGCATGTTCCCTGCGTATCACGTCCGGGTGCACGCTGGGTAGTACGCCCTCGCGCGCGCGTTGACAACGGCTCGCCTGCGGCGTAGGAATGGCCTCCCGGAGGCGGGGACTCCGCCGCCGGTCGACCCCCAGGAGGAGCCATGGACTTCAGCCTCACCGAAGACCAGAGAATGATGCAGGACACCGCTCGACGGTTCGCCGAGGAGATCATCCGGCCGACCATCGAGGAAGACGAGAAGAACCACCACTTCAACCGTGACATCCTGGCCCAGATGGCCGAGATGGGGTTCTTCGGCTGCGTCATCCCCGAGGAGTACGGCGGCCTGGGACTGGACGACGGCATGCTCACCTCCATGGTGATCACCGAGGAGATCGCCCGGGTCAGCGCCTCGTGGGGGCTGCCGTTCAACATGCAGACCCAGGGCCCGGCGCGTTCCATCCTGCGCTGGGGCACCGAGGAGCAGAAGCAGACCTACATCCCCAAGCTGGTGGACTGCTCGTGGCTCAGTGCGTTCGCCATCACCGAGCCCAACTCCGGTTCGGACGTGGCCTCGATGAAGACCACGGCCAAGGAGGAGGGGGACCACTTCGTGCTCAACGGCGGCAAGACGTGGATCTCCAACGCGCAGGTGGCTGACGTGGCCCTGGTCTACGCCAAGACCGAGCCCGCGCTGAAGCACAAGGGCATGACCTGCTTCCTGGTCCACCTCAAGGAGACCGAGGGCGTCACCACGGTGCCCATCGAGACCAAGCTCGGGCTGCACTGCGCGCCCACGGGCGAGGTGTATTTCGAGAACGCGCGCGTGCACAAGTCGCAGATCCTCGGCGGGCTGAACAACGGCTTCAAGGTCTGCATGACCATGCTGGACAACACCCGGCTGTCCTGCGCCTGCCGCGCCGTGGGCGTGGGCCGCGCCTGCCTGGAGGACGCCACCCAGTACGCCAAGGAGCGCGAGCAGTTCGGCAAGCCGATCTCCGACTATCAGTTGATCCGGGGTGACATCGCCGAGATGGTCGTACACCACGCTGCGGCCCAGCTACTGGTGCGCAAGGCCGCCTGGGAGAAGGACCTGGACGCCAACGCCCGCAACACCAACTCGGTGTCGATGGCCAAGTACTACGCCTCCGAGACGGCCAACGAGGCCGCCCACCTGGCCATGAAGATCTTCGGCTCGTACGGCTTCTCCACCGAGTACCCGGCCGAGCGCTACTTGCGTGACGCGCGCTCGTTCCTGGTGGTCGAGGGCACGTCCAACATCCAGAAGTTGATCATCTCGGGCGCCTACCTGGCCCGGTAGCGGAGGCCGCGGTGCAGGCGACAGCCGAGGTGGACTGGAGCGCGGCGGCGACGGTCGCCGGCATGGGCCTGGCGGGGGTGTTCCTGACCCTCACCTTGCTCTTCCTCTCCACGCTGCTGTACGGTGCCGCGATCCACAAGCTTGAGCAGCGCAAGGCCGCAAAGGAAAGCGAAACGAGCTGACCCCGCGTACAGGGGTCGGAAGGGATATCCGATGGCGCAGCACGAAGTGGTGTTCCCCATGCCCGGCAAGGTCATCTCCGTGGAGGTGGCGATGGGTGACTCGGTGGACGAGGACGACACCCTCGCGGTGTTCGAGGCGATGAAGATCGAGATGCCGCTGGCATCCACCGCGGCCGGCAAGGTCGTCGAGATCAAGGCCGCGGCCGAGGAGATGGTCGAGGCCGAACAGGTCTTCTGCATCGTCGAGGACTAGTCCCTCGGGGGAAGGACTCGCCGCATGGACCTGCTGCAACAGGCAATCCCGGGGATCGGCCTGCACCAGGCATCCCTTGGCCAGGTCACGATGTGGGCCATCGGCCTGCTGCTGATCTTCCTGGCGGTCCGCAAGAAGTACGAGCCCTACCTGCTGCTGCCGATCGGCTTCGGCGTCATCCTGGTCAACCTGCCGCTGGCGGGCATGGTCGAGGACGACGGGCTCATCCGGCTCTTCTACTACGGCATACAGTACGAGGTGCTGCCCCCCCTGATCTTCCTGGGCCTGGGCGCGATGACCGACTTCGGGCCGGTGATCGCCAATCCCAAGACGCTGCTGCTCGGCGCGGGCGCCCAGTTCGGGGTCTACGTGGCATTCTTCGGCGCGCTGGCGCTGGGCCACTACTTCCCCGGGCTGGGATTCGGCATCGCCGAGGCCGCGTCCATCGGCATCATCGGCGGGGCCGACGGGCCGACCACCATCTTCGTGACGAACGCACTGGCCCCCGACCTGCTCGGGGCGACGGCGGTGTCCGCCTACTCGTACATGGCGCTGGTCCCGCTGATCATCCCACCGATCGTGCGGCTGATGACCACCGAGACCGAACGCAGGATCCAGATGAAGCAGCTGCGGCCGGTGTCCAGGACCGAGAAGGTCGTGTTCCCGCTGGTGTGTACCTTCGTCATCTGCCTGCTGGTGCCGGCGGCCACGCCGCTGATGGGCATGTTCATGGTGGGCAACCTGTTCCGCGAGTCCGGCGTGGTCAAGCGGCTGGTCCAGGGCGCGCAGAACGAGCTGATGAACATCGTGACCATCCTGCTGGGTCTGGCCATCGCCTACAAGCTGACGGCCGAGGAGTTCCTGCAGGTGCAGGTCCTGCTCATCTTCGCCCTGGGGCTGGTCGCGTTCAGCTTCAGCGTGGTCGGCGGCCTGCTGCTGGCCAAGCTGATGAACCTGTTCCTGCGCGACAAGATCAACCCGATGATCGGGGCGGCCGGCCTGTCCGCCGTGCCCATGGCCGCGCGCGTGATCCAGGTCGAGGGGATGAAGGCCAACCCCAAGAACTACCTGCTGATGTTCGCCATGGGCCCCAACGTGGCGGGCGTGATCGGCACGGTGGTGGCCGCCGGGCTGTTCATCGCGCTGGTGGGGTAGGTTCCGCGCGCGGTCTTCGGACGAGGTCGCGGCGAGGCCGCATAGCCGTCTTCAGGCACGATCCACTCTTCGAATTCGAGCTGAGAGGGAGGACGGTGGGCGGGGTTGGCGGATCACCCTCGGAGAATGTCACGGGAATACGTGACGACCGGCGGGGGTGGCGGATCGTGGCACCGGGGTGGTTCAGGCGCCTCGTCGTCCTCGGCTGACGGATACAGTGGGCGTACTGGCGAGGGGAGCTGGACCAGGCCGGGGCGCTCCGTCGGTGGCGCAGTACTCGAATGCGTCTTCCTCGAAGTGGTCAGGACCGGCACAGTCGGTGGCAGACCGCCCATCGGTAGCCCAGCGACCACGCCCTGCGGGGCCATCCGTCATCCGAGAACAACGAGGCGTGGTGGTTTCGAAACCCCGGAGGCAGCTCTACGGTGGGATCCGTCGCGATCACGCTACCGGCATTCGACCCGGGGTGTCTCCGGACGACGGATGGCCCCGCAGGGGCTCTTTGGTGGGCCACCAAGGAGTGGCCAGACGGTCGCTCACGCTCGTCATCGATATCCGGAACAGGGCAATCCAGATCGGCGGCCCCTTCGATGCGCCCCGGCAACGTCCGCCACCCCACGCCCGAACGACCATCGAATCCGTCGGCCGGAGGCGCCCCGGGGCCGACGAGGTTCGTCTGCCCTGCGAACCCAACCCCAGCTTGAACAGCCCCCGTGCCGTAGAGCGAAGCGAAAGACAGGAAACGACCAAGGACCGATCCTGGAGCAAAGCGAAAGACCGAACGGAGACACCGCCGAACGCGGCTACGCCTCATCCGGCAACGACGCCACGTACGCCGCTGCCTCGTCCGACTCCGGAAACGCGATCTCGCGGGGCAGCAGGTCCACCAGGCCCTGGTCCCGGCCCTGGCAGTAGCGGCCGAACACCGCGCCTGGGCCGTACACGTACTCCAGCTCCTCGCCCCCGGCGACCACGACCACGAAGGCCCAGTCCTGGGCGCACAGCCGATCGTCCTCGGCGCGCTCGAACCCGGCCCGCGGTCCCGCGGGATGGATCTTGGTCGTGCCCGGCAGGTGGCGCCGTAGCACGTCGGCCACCACCAGGCCGATCGCGGCCAGCGGCGGTGTGAGGATCGAGCCGGGCGTGTCCAGCAGGTCGTCCTGGCCGGCGTCACCGCGGAATTCCAGCACCCGATCCTCGAGCCACACCAGGGTCTCCCCCGGGCTGCCGAGATCGACCGGGTGGTCCCAGCACTGCGCCATCAGCTGGGCGATGCGGGGCGCCACGTACTGCACCCCCATGGGTCGCACGTCCGAAAGGGGCATCTCCACGGTCACCCGCCGCAGGAAGCGGCCCGAGGACGAATCGGACAGCGCCGTGCGCAGCCGTGGGCTGACCGGGTACGCGGAATAGATGTGGAACGCCGCGTCCGGGGACGCGGTGATCACGCCGAACGCACCGGACAGGATCGCCTCATCCATCTCGGGCGTGAATTCCCGGTCCACCACCAGCACCTCGTGGTGCCGGTCGAGGCCGGCCACGACGAAGAACCAGCCGAAGTCGTGGCAGGGCGACAGGCCGAGCCGTTCGGGCTTGGGTTCCCGGATACGGAACCCGGCCTCGTGGAACGCGGTCATCACCTCGTTCCAGGCGTTGCGGTAGGAGAACGAACCCGCCGCGGGCGGGATGGTCACCGACGGGAAGTCGGGGCGCTGCACGAAGTTCATGGACGTGGTCCCTCACCGACCCGCGCCGGGTGGCGGCGCGCCCGGGCATCATGCCACGCGGATCGGCGGAGGTCACGGTGGATCGGGTGCCACGGGCGGCGTCCTCGGTTATGATGCCCCCCCGAGATCGGACGGAGCACCATGGCCTACGGCAGACCCACCCGCACCGCCCCGGTCGCCGTGTGGATCGGGGTGGGCGTGGCGGCGGTGGCGGTGCTGGTGCTGTTGCTCGCGCTGGGCCGCGGCGAGGGTAGCCCGGAGACCGACGACGCGGGCGAAGACGGGACCTCGGCCGAGGTGGTGGTGGGAGACGCCTCGAACTACCCGGACGCGCCCGAGGACGGCGCGTGGGACGTCGAACCGCTGGACGACGCGTCCTACGTGCAGGTGACCACCGAGGCCACCTGCATGGCCCAGAGCTACCACGGCCCTCCCGAGACCCTGACCCGCGAGATGAACCGCATCTACTTCCACCACGAGACCAACGCCCACCACATCGCCGCCTTCGCCGCCGATCTCAACCTCGACGACGAGCGGGCCATCTCGGTGGGTCAGCGTATCGCCGACGCCATCGAGCGCTGCCCCTGATCACTCGCAGAAGTCGAAGCCGGCGCAGCCCAGCGACAGCTCGTAGGTGTAGCCGCAGTACTCGGTCACCGAGCCGTAGGGGTGGGGCGTGCCGAACAGGACCGCGGTGTAGTCCACGGTGAATGCCCCCTCGGGCAGCACGTCGGACCAGACCTCGTCGGCGGCCAGCTCGAACGACCACGCGCCGCCGACCGCGTCGGTGACCTCGACCAGCCACCGCTCGAACCCGGCGCAGTCCGAGCACGACGCGCTGATGTGCACGGTCAGCAGGCAATCCCCCTCCTCCAGGGGGTCGCCGTCCGGTCCGGTGACCACGTCGTGCTGGGGACAGCCCGCGCTGCACAGGGCCCACGCCATGCCCACCGCTGCCAGGCTGGTCCGGATCATCGTCCCACCTTCGACACCTTCCCTCAGCGGACCGCGTCCACCGCGACCCGCTGCAGCCCGGCCGTGGTCCCGATCCACAGGTCGCCATCGACCGCGTGCAGCGCGGTGACCGACGGGCTGGCCAGGCCCAGGTCGCGATCCACCAGATGCGCCCCGGTGCCGTCCGGTTCGACCACCAGCAGCCCCCGGTCGAGGGTACCGAACACCGGCCGCTCCCCGGCCCAGGCCGCGGCACCCGGGTTGATCTCCAGCGTCTCGCCCGCGGTCGGGAACACGTGCTCCCACCCCTCGTCGGTCCGCCGGTCCACCCCCCCGCCATACGTGCCGACCCACAGCGCGTCGCCACCAGCCAGCATCGCGTTGACCCAGTTGTGCGCCAGGCCCCCGGGCCCGGCCGTCACGCGAGGCGTGTCCAGCGGCCGCGGCGAGCCGTCCGGCTGCAGGCCGCTCAGCCCACCGAGCGTACCCGCCCAGGTGGCGCCAGCGGCGCTGGCCAGGGCGTACACGTGCGCGTTGACCAGCCCCTCCCGCACGCCCAGGGTGCGCACGTCCAATCCGGCGCTGAGCCTCACGACCCCCCGCGAGCTGCCGAACCACAGGGCCTGTTCGTCGCTCAGCATCGCCGTGACCGCCACGCCCCGCAGCGCCCCCAGGCGGGGATGCTGGTGGAACCCGTCGTCGCCGTACCAGGCCACGCCCGCGTTGGTCGCGACCCACAGCACCCCCTGGTGCAGCACCAGCGCGTTGACCTCGGCCGAGGGCAGCCCGTCGGCCTTGCCGTAGTGGCGCCACTGGCCGTCCATCAGCCGCCCCAGGCCCCGCTCGAACGTGCCCACCCACAGTCCCCGCCCGTCGGGCGTGGACTCCAGCGCGGTCACACGAGGTCCCGGGGGTCCCAACGCGGCCGGTCGGTCCTGCCAGGCCCCGTCCTCGCGCACGACCAGGCCATCCCGCGTGCCGATCCACAGCCGCCCCCGGTCGTCGTAGCTCACGGCCTGCACATACGGTGACGGAAGGTCTGGCACGGACACCGCGTGCCAGTCCCCGCCCTCGAACAGGCCCAGGCCGCCGCCGAAGGTGCCCACGGCCAGGGCGTCGTCCTCCTCGTCCGCGGGCACGGCAACGGCCGCCACGTGGTCGTGGGGCAGGCCCTGCTCCAGGCTCACGATCTGCCAGCGATCGCCATCGAAGACGGTCATGCCGACCTGGGTCCCGGCCAGCACCCGCGGCCGATCGCGGTGCCGCCCCGTGGCCAGGGACGTGACGAAGGGATCGGCCAGCCCGTCGCCCGTGCCCACCAGCCGCCACAGGCCCTCCTCGCGCACGGCCAGCCCTCCGTCGAAGGTCCCGACCCACAATCGCCCGTCGCGGTCCCGCGCCACGGACGTGATCCGGGGGCGCTCCAGGCGCCAGGGCCCGTCCTCTCCCTCCCCGACGATGGGCAGCTCGGCGAGGGTGTCGCCGTTCAGCAGCCACAGGCCGGCGGCGGCGGTCCCGATGACGAAACGATCGCCGTCCGCCACGACGGCCGTGGGCACGAGGTCCGGGTGGGACAGGGTGCGGACCCGGTCGTCCCGCACCAGCGACAGGCCGGCCTCCATGTGTGCGACCACCACGGTTCGTCCGTCCGTGGCCAGCGCGGCCACGTCGTTGCGCAGCAACCCGCTGCGCGCGCCATACCACCGCTCGCCGCCCCCGTCGTCCAGCACGCGTAGCCCGCCAGCGGTGCCGATCCAGGTCTCGCCATGCAGCGGCAGCACGGCCCGCACGTCCGCGAGGTGCAGGTGCTGGCCGTCGCCCGGAGCCAGCGGCTCGAGCCGGACATCGGGTCCCCGAACCACGCCCGTCAGCACCGCCGGGGACGACTCGTCACCCGCAAGATCGGCGACCGCGCGCTTGCGCTGCTCGATGCTGCGGTGGAAGGCCCACGCCGTGATCAGGGCGAGCGCGACGACCCCGACTGCAATCCACGCGAGACGACGCCGATCCATGGTGAGCGCTCAGCCGACCTCGTCGACGATACCCTGCACCACCCGCCGGAAGGACTCCACGTCGGGGGGCGAGTCGAACAGTCCGGTGAGCATGCGCCGACGCGGCAGCTCCATCACGACCAGGTGCAGGTCTCCGGCGGACAGCTGCGTGATCAGGCCGTCCTCGGCGCGCTGGGCGAACTGGCCGGCCTGGGAGGTGAACACCGCGAGCATGTCCCGCCTCCGCCGGTCCGTCACCGTGGACACCAGGGCCCGTCCGCTCCAGGTGGATATCTGGAAGTCGAGCACGCCGCGGGCCCCCTCCCCGACCTGCAGCTCCGCCTGCAGGGCATTGAACATCCGCTCCAGCGGGCCAGGGCCGATGTCCACCAGGGCCACGTCGGACACCTCGTCCGCGGACACCTCGCCGGAGCGCTCCAGCCCGGCCTCCAGCTCCCCGCTCGTGCGATAGGAGGGCACGATGATGGACTGGGTCGAAGCGTCGTCTCCCTCGATGGAGCCGAGGTCACCCGAGATGCTCAACCGCTCCTCGGACGAGCGACCGCCGACGGGCTCGTCCATCGGGTACAGGGTGTTGGCCGGCACCAGCACGGTCGAGTCCGTGGCCGTGTCCTCCTCGGCTTCCAGCACCAGGCTGTCGGACGTGGACCAGCGCTCGAAGGTGTCGCTGTCCTCGTCACCTGCCATGAACTCGTCGAAGGACTCGGACAGGTCTTCGAAGTCCGAGACACGGCCGCCGCTGCCCGGGGCCAGGTCGCGGCTGAGCACGGCCACCGGCGCCACCCGGTCGGTCAGCAGGATCACCTGTTCCTCGTCCGAGCTCTCGATCAGCCGCACGAAGGTCCGGCAGGCGGCCCGGTTGACCACGTCGACGCGCCGCAGCTTGCCCTCCTCGAGCAGCGCCTGTCCCTCGTCGAGGATCGCCGCCAGCGGCTGCGTCACGGTCACCACCAGCCGCTCGGGCTCGTCCTCCACGGAGAACGCGAATGCGCCGTCGTCGGCCAGCATCAGCTGCAGCAGCGCGGCGCGCCCCTTGAGGCGGCCGAACACCGCGTGCTCGACCGCGCCTTCGCGGTACACCACGATCCCCTCGACCGGCTCGAAGGGCAGGCTGATGGCCAGGCGACCAGTCAACCTGCGGCGGGCCAGGAACTGGGCCAGCACCGCGAACGGGAAGCTCTCCAGCGAGCCTTCGAGGTCGTGCCCCGGGGCTGCCGTGCGCGCGCTGTCCACGGCCGCGAACACCTTGTCCACGCGCACCAGCAGCTCGTCCACGGTGAACGGCTTGCGCAGGAACTCGCGGGCACCCATGCGCAGCCCACGCGCCGCCTTCTCCGGCTCGGTCTCCTCGCCGATGAAGATGAACGGCGTGTAGGCGGCGCGTGTGCTCCCCTGGACCCTGCGGATGAACTCGAATCCGTCGATGGTGGGCAGGTCCGTGTCGCTGATCAGCAGATCGGGTACGTTGTGCTTGAGGTACGTCAGCGCGGTGACCGGATCGTCCCTCGACACGACCCGGTGCCCCTGCAGGCGCAGCGCCGCCTGCAGCAACGCCAGCACGTTGGGGTCGTCGTCCACCAGCAGGATCGTTCGAGGTCGCCCCATCCAGGGTCTCGGTGTTTCTCTCGCGCGGTTGAATAGGCCATCATATGCATCCTGCGCACCCTTTGCCATGGAGGTCGGACCGATGACGGACAGCAGCGTGCTCGTGGGCGTCATCGGCGCGGGCTCCGCGGATCCCGATCTGTACGCGCGGGCTCGCGAGGTCGGCGCGGGCCTCGCGCGAGCCGGCCTGGTCGTGGTCAACGGCGGCCTCGGCGGCGTGATGGAGGCGTCCGCACGCGGCGCGACCGAGGCCGGGGGCACCACGATCGGGATCCTGCCCGGATCCCGCCGCAGCGACGCCAACCGCTGGATCCAGCTCCCGATCGTCACCGACATCGGCCACGCCCGCAACGTGGTGATCGCGCACACCGCGCACGCGCTGGTGGCCGTGGGCGGGAGTCACGGCACGCGCAGCGAGGTCAGCATCGGCCTGAAGCTGGGCAAGCCCGTGATCAGCCTGGGCAGCTTCGACTTCGATCCCTGCATCGAGGTGGTGGACACACCTGCGCAGGCCGTGGCCGCCGTCGTGCGTGCGCTGGGGAGGGACGGCGGTTGACGGCACGCCTCTCGCTATGGCTGGTGCTGCTGTGTGTCGCCCCGGGCTGCGCCCGCGAACCGGACGTGCTGGTGCTGTTCGTGGACACCCTGCGCGCCGACCGGCTCGGTTGCAGCCAGCCCCTGGGCCACGTGCCCGCGCTCGAGCAGTTCATGGGCGAGGGCGTGTGCTTCGAGCGCGTGGCCTCGACCTCGGGCTGGACCCTGCCGACCGAGACCTCGATGCTGTTCTCGACCTATCCCGCCGAGCACGGCGTGACCGCGCGTCACTCCGAGGTGGACACCTCCCTGGTGGGCATCACCACACCGTTACTCGACGAGGGCTACCGCACGGCCCTGTTCTCGGGCAACGTGCTGACATCGCACCCCCACTACCAGCACTGGTTCGACGAGCTGTGGGTGATCGACAAGCAGGACGAATTCGCCGCGGACGTGGACACCCGAGTGGTGGACGAGGCCCTGCTGTGGCTGGCCGAGGAGCGGCGCCGGGACCCGGTGTTCTTCGTGTTGCAGCTGTACGGTCCCCATCACCCCTACTGTCCGCCCGGGGTGGACGACGGCGTGGTCGACGTGCCCGATTTCGGTGAGATCGATCTGTGCTCGCCCCTGGACCAGGAGGCCCTGCGCACCGTGGAGGACGAGGAGCTCGACCTCACCGGGCTCGCAGCGCGCGCCGAGGAGCTCTACGACGCCGAGGTGGCCTACACCGCCGCCGAGATCGAGCGCTTCGTGCTGGCGTGGGACGAGATCCGCACTCGCGACCGGGTGACCGTGGTGGTCACGGATCACGGCGAGGCGTTCGGCGAGCACGGCACCTGGCTGCACGGCCGCTCGCTGCACTACGAGACCTCGGACTGCGTGCTGGCATTCCACGGCGAGGGCGTGCCCACCCAGGTGGTGGACCGCCCCGTGGAGCTGCTGGATCTGGCGCCCACGCTGCTGTCCGTGCTGGGGTTGCAGTCCCCCGCCGGCTGGCGAGGCCTGGACCTGACCCCGCTGTTCGACGACCCCGACCGCGCGTTCGAGGCGCGTGCCTACCAGGTCTCCGACCTCCAGGACGTCACCCAGTGGGCGGTCACGCTCGAGGGCGACGACGGCCACCGCTACCGCATGCTGGCGTGGGAGGACACCGACGCTCGGGAGCTGTACGACGAGACCGAGGATCCCTCCGAGACCATCAACCTGGCCGACGAGGCGTCCCACGCCACGATCCGCGAGCAGCTGGAGACGCTGCTGGAGGAGATGCGGCTGGGTGAGACCACGGGCGGCCCTGCGCGGGAGCCGTGATGCCCTCGCGATTGGCCGAACACCGGGCGCTGACGGAGCTGGGGGTGGTGAGGGGGTAGCCCTCAGTCGTCGTCCACCTGCTCCATCTCCAGGCTGTCGGCCACCGCCTGGCGCAGCGGTGCCTGCTCGTCGAAGAAGTCCTGGGATCGCAGCACCACGGCGCGGCCAGTGTCGAGCGCGGTCTTCAGATCGCTGAGCATGGGGAACAGGGTCTCCTGCAACTCGGGGTACTTGCTGGAGAACGTCACCAGCTCGGACACGGCTTGCCCGACCCCGTGCTCGATGCCCTTCCAGCGGTTGGCCCCTTCCTCGATGGCCACCGCCTGGGACTCGGTGGACGCCAGCAGCTGTCGGATGGCGGCCAGGGAGCCAGACGGCGGTGGACCGATGTGCTCCGGCTGCTCGTCGTCCTCGCTGTCGTGGATGTGGATCACGAGGTCGGCCTCGCTCTCCTCGAGATCCTCGGCACGGCCGGCCCTCTCCGCCTGGAGGTCCTCGTGCAGCTGTTCGATCTGCGCGACCCGCTCCGCGATCTCGGCGCGAGCCGTGGTCAGCTCCTCCTCCAGCTCGCCGACCCGATCGGCAGACTGCTTCGCCTCGGCCTGGTAGGCCTCGATGTCACCCGAGGATTGAGCCGCGGCCTCGGCTGCCTCGGACGCTTTGCGCGCCCGGGACTCGGAGCTCGCCAGCACGCGGCTGAGTGCTCCGATCTCGTCCCTGGCTCCCTCCAGCTCGGCCTCGCTCTCGGCCAGCGTCGACTCGAGCTCGGCCAGCTTCGACTCGAGCTCGGCCACCCGCTCGTCCTCGCCCGCCGGCAGGCTCGCCTCGGCCAGGGCCACGCCCAGCTCGGCGGCCTTGTCGGCCGCGGCCTGTTTGACCTCCGCCAGCTGCTCCTCGAGCGTCACCACCTGGGCAGCGGCCGCCTCCCGCTCCGCGGCCTGGGCCGTGGCGTCCTCCTGCGCGGCGGCGAGCTGGGTCTCCGCGTCGGCCAGGCGCTGGTCCGCCTCCTGCCGGGCCGCCTCGGCCTCGTCCTTCGCTGCCTTGGCAGCGTCCCTGGCGGCCTCGGCAGCGTCCCTGGCGGCCTCGGCCACCCGGGTCGAGGCGACCGCCTGCTGCAGTGATTCGGCCAGGCCGGCCTCGCGGTCCGTGCCCGCCTCGCGCATCTCGGCGGCCGCGGCCTCGGCGGCCTCGACCCGGGCCTCCAGCCCGGCCGTGGCCTCCTCGAGCTCGCGTACCCGCCCCGCGCGCTCATCGAGCGTGGCGGTCAGCTCGCCCGCGCGCTCCTCCTGGTCCGCGACCTGGGCCTCGGCCTGTTCGGCGCGACCCGTGGCGGCGGCGGCGGATGCACTGGCGGCCACCAGCGCCGTACGCTGGTCCTCGGTCTCCTCGGTGAGCTGCTTCAGCTCCGCGACCAGCCGCTCCTGCTCGGCCGCGGCAGCCTGCGCCGCCGTAGCGGCGGCCTGCTCGGCCTCCTCGGCTGACGTCCGCGCCGTCGTGAGCTCTCCGAGCGCACCTTCCAGCTCCACGCGCGCGGCAGACAGCTCATCGGTCTGCTGCATGGTCTGCTGCCGTGCGCGCTCGACAGCCGCAGACAGCTCGTCCCGCGCCGCGGTCAGCTCCTCGGCCTGCCGGGCCTCGCGCTGCTGCGCCTCCTCCCGCGCCGCCTCCACCGCCGCGGCTTGCTCCAGCGCGATCCGCTCGGTGGCGTCCAGCGTGGTCTGCAGCTCGTCAGCCCGTTCCCGCACGGCCACCAGGTCGGTGTCCAGCCCGGCCAAGGCCTCCTGGGCCGTCTCCAGCTCGTGCGCGCGACCATCCAGTTCGGCGAGCCTCGCGTCCAGCTCGGCCTGGACCGAGCCACGCTCGCGCTCCGCCGTCTCCAGCGCCTGCTGCAGATCACCGAACTGCGCGGTGACGGACTGCGCCTCCTGACGTGCCACCCCGAGCTGGTCTGCCAGGCCCGTGTTCTCCGAGCGAGCGGCGGTCAGCTCCTCCCGGGTCCGCTCCAGCTGTTCGTCGCGCTCGGCCATGGCCTGCGCCAGCGCATCCCGCTCCTCGTGCGCGGCCCTGATCTCCGCGGAGAGGCTCTCCTGGCGCGTGACCGCTTCCAGCAGCTCGACCGCGCGCTGCTCCAGCTCGGCGCGGACACCGCCCAGCTCGTCGTCCCGAGCGGCGAGCGCGGTCGTGCGCTCATCCAGCTCGGTGCGGACACCGGCCAGCGCGTCGTCCCGAGCGGCGAGCGCGGTCGTGCGCTCACCCAGCTCGGTGAGGACACCGGCCAGCGCGTCGTCCCGAGCGGCGAGCGCGGTCGTGCGCTCGTCCAGCTCGGCGCGCACACCACCCAGCTCGTCGTCCCGAGCGGCGAGCGCGGTCGTGCGCTCGTCCAGCTCGGCGCGCGCACCACCCAGCTCCTCGGCCTGGGCGGCGAGGACGCTCGTGCGCTGCTCCAGCTCGGCGCGCACACCACCCAGCTCCTCGGCTCGCGCCGCGAGCTCGGTCGTGCGCTCGTCCAGCTCCGCGCGGACACCGCGCAGCTCATCGTCCCGAGCGGCGAGCACTGCCGTGCGCTCATCCAGCTCCACGCGGACGCTGCCCAGTTCCTCGTCTCGGGTAGCGAGTTCGTTCGTGCGTTCGGCCAGGTCCTCACGGACACCGCCCAGCTCCTCGTCTCGGGCGACGAGTTCGACCGTGCGCTCATCCAGCTCTGCGCGCACGCCTCCCAGCTCCTCGTCCCGCGCGCAGAGCGCGACCGCGCTCTCCTCCAGGTCGGCGCGGGCGGCGGCCAGCTCCAGCTGGCCGGCGGCCACCGCGTCGGTGCGCTCAGCGAGCTCCTCTCGGACCGCGCCCAGCTCCACCTGGCCAGCCACCAGCGCGTCCATGCGCTCGGCCAGGTCCGACTGCAGCTGCTCGGCCTGTGCCCGTACCCCGTCCAGCGCGTTCCGGGCCTCATTGCCCCGCTCGTCCGCGTCGCGCAGCGCAGCGCCCAGCTCGTCGATGCGCGCCGTGGCCTGCTCCAGCTCCGCGACCCGCTCCTGGGCCCGTTCGGTGGTCGCGTCCAGGACCGCGCGGGCCTGCTCCAGCTCCGTGTTGCGGCCATCGAGCTGCGTCTGCAGATCGTCGGCATTCGCCTGGGCCTGCCCGGCCGCGGTAGTGGCCGCTGCCAACGCCTGTTCACTCTCGTCCAGCGCGGTATGCTGCTGCTCCAGCTCGTCCGCCCGCGCGTCGAGTTCGGCGCGCACGTCCTGGAGCTGGCGGTTGGCCGCCTCCAGCGAGCCCTCCCGGTCCTTGACCTCCACCCTGGCCCGTTCCAGCTCCGCGTCCCGCTCGGCCAGCCGCTTCTCGGTCTCTCGCAGGCCCTCGTCCGAGTCCCGGAGCGCCGCCTCGGCCGTGGCCGACCGGGTACGCTCGGTCTCGAGCTCGACGACGCGCTCGCCGAGCTGATCGCGCAGCTGCTGCGCCTCCTCGGCCACGGCCTCGACCGCATGGACCTGCTCTGCGAGGGCGTTCTCGCCGCTCTTCAGCTTCTCTGCGCCGGTCTCGAGCTCGCTGCCGAGGCGCTCGATCTCCTCGGCCTGTCGACCGATCCTGTCCTCGTGACCCGCGGCGACCTCCTCGGCCGCTCGGGTCGTGGCTTCGGCCGCCGTGGCGCGGGCCTCGGCCTCGCCCAGCTCTGCCACCCGTTCGTTGAGTTCCTCCACCCGCTTGAGCAGGCCGTCCCGCTCCACGGCGGCTCTCTTCAGGCTGCCGAGCTGGGATCGGATGGACTCGAAGCGATCCTGGTACGGCACCTCGTCGTCCTGGGACGCCATGGACTGCAGCTCGTCAGCCAGGTCGTCGACGTCCATGTCCAGGTTCGACGACTCCGCCTCGTTGAAGGCCAGCTTGTCCAGCTGGGCACGCAGCTCGTCCATCTCCTGGCGGGCCTCGTCACGCTCGGTGGCCGCGGCCTGCAACAGGTCGCGCTCCTCGGTCAACGCGGTGACCTTGCGTTCGAACTCCTCCCGTTCCGCCCGGGCTTCGCGCAGCGCGGCCAGTTCCTCGTCCCGCTCCTCGGCCGACTCCTTCAGCGACGCCAGCTCCTGGTCCCGCTCCTGGTCCCGCTCCTCGGCCGACTCCTTCAGCGACGCCAGCTCCTGGTCCCGCTCCTGG
>CAZXHG010000025.1:0-54597 GCA_964639985.1 uncultured Rickettsiales bacterium | reverse complement strand
ACCAGGATCACGCCGAAGTAGGTGGAGTACAGGAAGATCATCCACGCCATCATCGAGCGGAAGTTGGCGTGTAGCATCACCTGGACCGAGCGGTTCATGTGACCGAGGTCCATGGCGATGGAGAGCAGGGCCATCACCAGGGTGACGGCCGCGGTGAACAGGGCGAGAGGGGCCAGGGGCGCCAACTTCTCCACTCGACCGACATAGACCACGCTGGAGAGGATGAAGGAACCCGCGGACAGGCCGATGAAGTAGATGTAGAAGGCAACCCACAGGCCCCAGGGAATGTAGTTGTTGTAGTTGGCGAGCTGGTGGCCGGTGAACAGCCTCAGGTACAGCCCGTAGACGCCGGCCCCGGCCAGCACCAGCCAGATGGCGAAGACGACGATGCGAACGAGCCAGCGCATGAGTCCCTCCGTCTACAGCCGGTCGCACGAACCGGTGCTGCCGGCGAACAGGCTCGCCAGCGGGTTGCGGCGTTCGGGGTGGCCAGGGGCGACGGTGACCGCGCCGCTGGCGTCGCACACGGCGCCCACGTCGAAGCCCAGCGTGCGCCGCGGATCGGCCTGCACGGCCACGCCGTCGATGGTCATGCGGCCGTCGTAGCCCTCGGCGTGGCCGTAGCCGATGGCGACCGCGACCACCCCGGGCCGGACGGCCTCGGTCCGGCGCACGTGCACGTGCTGCGTGCATCGGTCGCCGGTGAGCTCCGCGTGCTCGTGCACACCGAGCTCGTCCGCGGTGGCGGGGTGCAGCCAGACCTCGTTGCGGGCGCGCAGCGAGGGCGTGGCCCAGTACTGGGCCGTGGAGTCGACGAAGCCGCCGAACGGCTCCCGGTAGGTGACCAGGGCCAGGCCCTCGATGGCGTCGCCGGGGGAGCGCACGGCCTGCTCACGGAAGGCGTCGATCGCCGGCAGCTCCGCGGCGTCAGCCGCTGGCGGCACCCAGCCTCGCGAACTCAGCGCCTGCTCCCGCCCGGTCGCCCGCACGGCCAGGTCCAGCGCGTTCGTGCAGAGCAGCGGGTTCCCATCGAGCTCGCAGATCAGCTCCAGGAGCCCCTCCAGCCCGCGGTCCCATGGTGACTCCAGGCCGGCCTCGGCCATCACCGAGGGCACGACCGGCTGGACCAGGGAGACGCCGTCCCAACGCTGGACCAGTCCCTGCCGTTCGTGCTCGGTCACGTCCGGCACGACCAGGTCGGCCAGGGCCGCGACCGGGTTCATCGTGGGGGCGACCACCACCAGGTTGCGCACCATCCCTGGATCGGCGAGGGCGCGCAACAGCTCGCCCTGCCGAGGGCTGTCGACGATGCCCCCGTCTCCGACCACGATCAGCAGATCGAGGCTCTCGCCCTCGCTCAGCAGCCGTTGCAGCGCGAGATCGGGACGCTGGCCCAGGGGCCGGGGTGCCGCGGTCGGCTCCATGGCCCCGCCGGAGCCGACCGCGCCGGCCACGGCGGCCAGGCGCAGGATCGCCTCGGTGGCGGCCACGCCATCCGGCCGCTCGCCCACACCACCGCCGATCCGGATCGCGAGCCCCGGACCCACGGCGGCCAGGCGCTCGGCCGTACGGCGGACGACCTCCTCGCCCAGCCCGGAGCGGCGCTCCAGGTCCTTCCACGGCTGGGCGGCGAGCTGCTCCGCCCAGGCGGCCGGACCCTCGAACACGCCGGCGTCGTGCCAGGCGCGCAGCATCATCCAGGCCAGGGCCATGTCCCCACCGGGCCGCACCGGCAGCCAGGTGTCGGCCATGCCCGCCGTCTCCGAGAGCCGCGGGTCGACCACGACCACCGCCCCCTCGCCCACGCGCTCGCGCAGCGCTCCCAGGGCGCGGGCGTCGCCGACCGGGTCGACGCCCGAGGCCACGGCGTCCGCTCCCCAGATCAGCGCGGCGTCGGCACGCGCGAAGCGCGGCTGGAGCTCCCAGCCGGGCTCGCCCAGCATGTCGCGGCTGGCCTGCCCCAGCCACGGATTGCTCACACCCAGGTGCGCCACAGCCGGCCCGAAGGTCCGTTCGAAGGCCTGCAGCGCGGCCCTCCGATCCTGCTGCCGCGGATCCGCGGCGACCAGGATGGTCGACATCCCCTGCGCCAGGATCGCCTGGATCATGCCGGAGGCGCCGGCCGCCTCGAGGCCCGTCCACGCCCCCTGACCACGGCCGCCCTGCCGGAACAGGGGCCGGACCAGGCGGTACGGATCGTGCGTGTTCAGCAGCCGGGCCTGGCCCCGGGCGCAGATCGCGCCCCGGAGCCGGGCCGCGTCCTCGCCATCCACCGGTGGGGAGCCACCGTACGTCCGCGGAGACCACGGGTTGCCGTCGATCTTGGCGACCACGCCCACCTCGCGGGACACACGAAGCGGACACGCCGCGTGGCAGCCGAGGCAGGTGGTCAGGACGATGGCGTCGGGTCGATCGAGCGGGTAGGTGCCCTGGAAGATCGTGTCCTCACCGGCGAAGTCGGGGCGACCAGGCCCGATGGCGAGCCCGGTGCGGGACAGCGCCAGCGACCCCAGCGCGCAGCCGCCGAGCAGGGCGGTCAGGCGGCAGAACTCGCGACGGCCGAGGCGGCCGTCCCCGGGGGACCCCGGATCGCGGGGCGGCTCAGGACCGGTAGTAGACCGACGGCGCATTGCCGAGTTCCTCCTTGAGCCGGTGTCCGCCGCGGCGGGAGATGCTCTCCTGCACCAGACTGTGCGGATCGTTGATGTCACCGAAGACCAGCGCCCCGGTGGGGCAGGTCACGACGCAGGCGGGCAGACAACCACGGGCCAGCCGGTGCATGCAGTGGTGACACTTGCGCACGTTGCCGATGGGGCTGTCGTGGTGGTGACGCTCCCAGGGGCGATCGTAATCGGGGGACGGTCGCCGCTCCCAGACGGCCTCGCCCTGGCAGCCCGCGCCGTAGCGGTCGCCCACGTCGAAGGTGCGGGCCGAGTAGGGGCAGGCGGTCATGCAGTAGCGGCAGCCGATGCACTTCATGTAGTCCATCACCACCGTGCCGTCCGGCGTGCGGTAGGTGGCGGCCACGGGGCACACCAGCACGCAGGCGGGCGTCATGCAGTGCATGCAGGGCTTGGGCCGATAGGCGCGGCGCGTGTGCGGGAACGTGCCGTGCAGCTCCTCCAGGACCATCATGTAGGTCACGGCCGGCGGGGTGTTGTTCTCGGCCTCGCACGAGACCTGGCAGGCGCGGCAGCCGGTGCAGGCGTGCATGTCGATGAACATGCCCCACTGCCGGGTGCCCTGGGGTCGTTCCAGCGCGCGCTCGAGGTCCTCGAGCTGGCGGTGCATGCTGTCGCTCATCAGGGCACCTCGCTCGGGGCGTGGAAGGCGCCGCGTACGCGGTCGTGCATGGCCGCGCGCGTCCTCGCCCGCTGGTCGTGGAAGGCCTCCACGTGGCAGTTGCGGCAGTGCATGCCCTCGAACGTCTCGGTCATGGCGCGGTCGTGGTGACAGGCCTCGCACCGCTGCGTGATGTCGATCTCCGGAGAGCCGTCCTGGTGGCAGCGGGCGCAGTCCGTGGTGCCGCGACCATGGGACAGGTGGCACTCCAGGCAGCTCTGATCCGCGATCACCGGGTTGTCCAGGCCCTCGACCCAGGCCGGCACCCGACCGCCGAGACGGATGGCGGTGAAGGACAGGTACTGCTTGAGCGGCAGCACGTGGCAGACGTGACAGCCGGCCGAGAAGTCGGCCGAGTGGGGCGGATCGTCCAGGGCCGCGGGATCGGCGGTCCCGTGGTGACACGAGACGCACAGCGGATCGTGCGTGTCGATCCGGTCGAAGCGCACCCCACCGGCCAGCCCGCCGACCGTCAGGCCGGCCAGCAAGGGCGCCAGGCCGCGCAGGGACAGCAGCGCCCTCACCACATCCCCCCGTGCGGCAGCACCACGGCCATGAACCGCAGGAAGAACACCAGGCCGTACCCGAGCACCACGCCCATCACGGCCAGCACCGCCCCCAGCAGCCAGCGCATCATGGCGACTCCTCGTCCTGGTCCAGCGTCAGCCGGTACTCGTCCTCGTGGAAGAAGCGGAACTGTGGCCGGCCCTCCAGGCCGTGGCACACCTCGCAGAAGTGCACGATCTCGTCGGGATCACGCAGGAAGCTGTTGAGCTCGGTGCCGTCCGCCGCGCCTGGCCGGTCCTCGGCGTCGTGACGCCAGCGATGGGGATCGTGGCAGGTCATGCAGGTGATCTCGCCGACCTCACGATCCTCGGTGGGCTCACCGTCCGGCGCGAAGTAGGGCACCGATCCGGCATAGCGGAACGGCAGCCCGCCCACGGTCAGCATCAGGCGCTCGGGGTGGGTGTAGTGCTCGATGCCGATCGCGTCGGTGGAGCCGTCGTGGCACAGCAGGCAGCGGGCGTTGGCCGGGTTGGTGTCCTGCGGCACGTCCGCGATCAGGTACGGCTCTGCCGACCCATGGGCGTCGTGGCAGGAGACGCAGGTGTGGTCCGTGTCGCCGGCCGCAACGATGCGGGCGTCGTGGTCGGTGCCGAGCACCGTCCCCTGCTCGGGGTGGCATTCGAGGCACAGCGGGGCCACGCCGTCGGCCGAGCGCAGCAGGAGGTCGTTGCCCGCGTGGGTCTCGTGGCAGGTGGTGCAACCGATGAGGCCATCGAGCGGGGGCAGCGCGCCGTGCTCGCCGGGCTCGAGCTCCGCGGCCATCGGGTGGGAGTCCCAAGGCGAGATCTGCGTGTCGGCGCCGCCGTCCGCGTGACAGTCCAGGCAGGCCGCCGGCCCCAGGCCGGCCATGCCCTGCCCGTCGCCGAACCCGGCCGGCAGGGTGTGCATGCCGTGGCACTGCTCGCAGGTCGCGTCGCCGTGACCGCCGTCGCGGATGGCCCGGGACTGGTCGAGGTGGCAGGCCCGGCAGGCGTTGGTGCCCGACTGCCCGGTGCGCAGCAGGGTGGCCGAGGTGGACAGGTGCAGGTCGTGGCAAGACAGGCAGGTCAGGTGGCCGTCATCGGCGAACACGCCACCCATCGCCTCGACGCGGTTGCGCGTGATCCGGTCGACCTCCACGTCCACGGCGTGCCGGGAGACCCCGCTCGCGTGGTCCTCGTGGCACGAGACGCACAGGTCACCGCCGGTGGCCTCGCGGATCAGCAGCGGATCCGCGTGCGCCCCGTGGGGCGGGTGGCAGCTCATGCACACCAGCCGGTCGCCCTCGAAGCGCGCACCGGCCGCGACCAGCTCCTCGCTGTGGGAGCCCGACGGCGGCTCCAGCCCGATGGGGTGGCTCTTGCGGCGGTGGGAGCTCTCGGTGTCCAGGTAGGTGTGGTGGCACTCCACGCACAGGTCGTTGCCCGGGAAGCGGGAGGGCAGCACCTCGTCCCGTGAGAGCCCGAAGTCGATCACGTCGCTCGCGATCCCCGGGGCAGCGTCGCCCGCCAGCTCCACGTGCACCGAGTGGCAGGTGAGGCACATCAGCCCGCCGTCATCCGTCTGCCGGAAGCGGGCGGGCACGTCCGCGTCGTCCTCGAGCTGCAGCGGGTGGTTGGTGGCGGCCGGATCCCAGTTGCCGACCGAGAGCATGCGCGTGCCGTCGTGGCACTGCCGGCAGACGGACGAGGGGTCCTCGTCGCGAACCGACGGCGCGCTGGCCGCGATCCCCGCGGGGGGGATGCGGCCGTCCAGCCAGGCGCTGCCCGCGGGTTCGAGCCGCACGACCTCGGCGGCCCCGGCGTCGGCCACGAGCAGGCTATCGCCGTGGGCGGCAATGCCCACGGGGAAGCCGAACTGGTGGGGGGCGTCCGGACCGGACACCAGCTGCCGGAAGGTGCCGTCGCGCTCCAGGATCTGCGCGAGCCCGTGATGGCTGTCCACCACCACGAGGCCGCCATCGGCCAGCACCGCGACGTCCTTGGGCTTGTAGAACTCCCCCTCGCCGGGCCCCCAGCGGGCGAGCACGGCGCGCTGGTGGCCGTCGCTGCCCAGGTGAAGCACCCTGCCCCCCAGGGCCTCGGCCACGAACATGCCGCCCTCGCCGTCGGAGGCCAGCCCCCGCGGCCCCTCCAGCGCGGCGCCGTCCGCCTCGTCGATCTCCAGCACCACTGCGCCGTCGGCGTCCAGCACCAGCAGGCGATCCTCGGGCGAGGCCGCGACCCAGAGCCTGCCGTCGGAGTCCTCGCACACGTCGATGGGGTGCAGATCGGAATCCAGCGCGATGGTCTCCAGCAGCGCACCGTCCGCAGGGGACAGCAGCACCAGGCGGTGGTTGCCCGAGTCCGCCACCCACAAACCACGGTCGGAGATCCCCAGGCCGGAGGGGTGATCCAGCCCGGGCGAGACCGACCAGCCCGGCTGGCCCGAGGCGTCGAACGAGGTGATCCGGTCCGTGGCGATGTCCGCGACCGCCACGCTCCCGTCCGCGAGCACGGCCACCGCGATCGGTTCGGCCAGGCCCTCGGTGCACGAGGTGCGGGGTTCGTACCCCGTGACCCGACGACCGCCGGCGAGCACCGCCGAGCCGGCGACGCACAGCAGGGAGGCGATCGCGACGATGGCCGCCACGCGTCTCATGGCTCGGGCTCCCCGCTGGCCGCGTCGGTGTCTTCGGCGAGGTGGCACACCTTGCACAGGTCGCCGCCCTCGAGGGGGAGGCGCAGGTAGTCCGCCTCGGTGGTGCGCGCCTGCACGACCACCCCGCGCTCCTCGCCGCGCCGGGCGAAGTCCTGCCCCAGCACGGCGTCGGCCCAACCCGGGGGCATCAGCTCGCGGCCGAGACGGCCGACGCGGTCTTGATTCTGGTCGATGCTGCCCGCGGGGTGGGGATCGTGACAGGTGCCGCAGTACACCTTGCCCTCGTCCAGGGGCAGCCCGGCCGCGTCGGCGCGGGCGATGGCGGCTGCGTCGAGCTCGGCGTGGTGCTCGGCCGCGCTGGCGTGGATGTCGGGCTCCCGGTGGCAGCCGGCGCACATCCGGGGTCCGGCCACCCGCAGGTCGTCCATGTCCGCCTCGGTGACCGTGGCGCTCTGGTGGCAGAACTCGCAGACCGAGGTCATGTCCGGGCGCTCCTCCATCACCTCGTGCGGGTTGTAGCTCCCCCACTGCTCCACGGTGTGGCAGCGCGCGCAGAACTCGCCGACCGAGCCCACGGGGCCGCCGCGGTAGAAGCGGTGGTTGTCCGGCTCGAGGGGGAGGCCGTCACACGCGGGCTCGTCGTGGCAGGTCAGGCAGGCCAGCGTGCCGTCCACCAGCGGCCAGCCCTCGGGGAGCGTCGCGTACTCGTCCGCGTCCTCGCCGCCGCCGTAGGGCTCCATGCCCACGTCGTGGGGCCCGGGCTCGTGGCATTCGAGACACGCCGCGTCGGACGATCCGCCGACCCAGACGAAGTCCTGCAGCGCGGTACCCCGCGCCACCGGCTCGTGACAGGTGGAGCAGCCCGTGGGGCTGCCGTGGGGCGACTCCTCCTCGGTGTCCGCCGACGCGGCGAGCAGGATGCACAGCGGCACGATCATGGCCACGGCTGCGAGCTTGCGGCTCATGGCTCCACCCCGTTGCCGCCGTGGCAGTGCGAGCAGCTGTCGTAGCCGTCGGACGCCACGATCTCCTCCAGTCCCAGGTAGTCGACCCCGGCGGTGCACTCGCGCTGATGCACCACCTCGAGCACGTGGCACGCGCCGCAGTCCGCGCGCCCCCACCCGTCCGGGTGCTCCGATGGCGTGACGACCAGGCCCTCCTCGGAGCGGCCCATGGGCACCTCGATGTCCTCGCAAGGGACCAGCGACGCGCAGGCGGGCTGGAGGCCGACCAGGATCCCGGCGACCAGGGCCGTGGTGAGGCGCCCTACCATGGTGACCTCCCCACCTCGTGGCACTGCACGCAGCTGTCGCCGGCGTGGCAGCTGACGCAGCCCTGGGGATCGAACCGCGCCTCGATGCCGTGCACGGCCCCCCATCCCGGCGTGTGGTTGGAGCGGGTGAGCGCGCCGCGGTCGTCGTGGCAGGTGGTGCACTGGCCCGTGTCGTGGCACTCGTGGCACCCGGGACGGATCATGCGCACCTCCACGCCGTGCACGTCGGTCCAGCCCGGGCCGTGGGAGTCGGGCTGGTAGCCCTCGCCGTGGCAGATCTGGCAACCGGCCGGGCCGATCTGCTCCCGCCCGTCCACGGGCTTGTGACAGAAGTGGCAGCTGGCCGGCGGCACCGGCATGTACAGCTCGAACGGCGGATCGTCGAGCGGCTCGCCCTCGAACCGGCCGCCGACCTGGTGACAGGCCACGCAGCCCACGTTCTCCTCGGCGAAGGACTCCTCGTGCAGCTCGTGCCGGAACTCGTCGAAGATCAGCGCGATCTCCTCGTCGGTGAGCGGGACGCCCCCCCCCCCTCTCGTTCTCTCGGCCGCGGCCGCGGCACCGAGCAGCAGCAGGGCCAGCACGATGGCGATCGGCCGTCTCACAGGGCACCTCGCGCGCTTCCCAGCCGCCCCTGCAGTGCCACCCCGGCGCGCCACCAGGGCGAGAGCTGGCGGTCGGCGCCGACCGCGGCGCGAAACACCAGGCCGAACTCACCCCAGGTGGGCTTCGAGGGCAGCGTGATCCCCCCCTGGAACCGCGCCTCGCCGACCGTGGCCTGCACGCCGTCGAGGCCGCGGAAGCGGAACAGCCCGGCCTCACCGCGCAGGGCGAGCGGGCCGATGTCGGTGTGCGCGCCCGCGCCGCCGCCGGCGTACCAGGCCCCGCCCACGGCGGTCCCGGTCCCGTACAGGCCCAGGCCGCGCCAGTCGAGGGAGGCCCTGGCCGTGGCGCCCACACCCAGCTCGGTCTCCACACCCGGAGGCGTGTCGCTGTCCTCGGCGACCACCTCGTAGCCGGTGGCCTTCTGGCCCAGGGTGGGCCCGCCCTCGAGACGGATTCGCAGCTGGTTGCGGGGTCGCAGCTCGATCGCGACCTCACCCACGCCGTAGTCGGTGGGGCGGATGGCCTCGATCACCGACTGACCGGACCAGGGCACGGAGACCGGCGGCAGCCCGTAGTACCGGCCGCCGAGCCGCAGCTGGGCCCGTGTACCCAGCGGGATCGCGGCGTGGGCGTTGGCCCCCAGGCCGATGTCGGGGCCCAGCCCCAGCTCGACCACGGCGAAGAGGGAGGCGCCCCGGGCGCGCAGGGTGCTGCTGACGTGGACCCGGTGGACCAGGTCCACGGGGGTCTTGCGCAGGTCGTAGCCCGCGGCGAGGCCGAGGGCGCCCGGGACCAGGCGGATCTGGGCGCCGGCGCCCAGATCGCCCCCGGGCGAGATCTCCTCGGGGTGGCCGACCCGGCCAGCCCAGACGTGGCCGCCGAGGGGGCCGTCCGGATGCAGGTCGAGCTGGAATCCATCGACCCGTGTCAGGCCCAGGGAGCCCACGTGCACGAACCGGCCCACACGGACCGAGAGCGCGCGGCCGGTGAAGCCGAAGCTCAGGCGCTGGATGGTCGACTCGTCCCACGGCTCCGTGCCCGCCCCGGAGGCGGCGTAGTAGAGCTGGCCGCTGGCGATCAGCGAGATGCGTGACGTGAGGTCGGCCCGCAACGCGAGGCCATGTCGGATGCGAGCCCAGCTGTCGCCGCTGGAGTCGGGCAGGCCCTCGACGGAGGTGCTGGCTTCGACCCGACCCTGGTCGAGGATCGTTCCGGCGCTGGCAAAGGAGGAGAAAAGCAGCGCGGGGACCAGGGCCAGGCCGAGCACCAGCCTGACGACGCGGCGAAAAGGGATGGGATTCGCCGCAGCTGGTTCATGGATCGGCGAGGGGCCACTCATGGCTCGTCACCGAGGTGGACAGGTGGGTAGGCGTGACACAACGAGCAGTGCAGGGTGGTCGATCCCTCGATCGGGTCGTCGGAGTCCACGCCGTGGCAGTCGAAGCAACCCTCGTCGTCCTGCTCGGCGTCGTCCATGTGCTCGCGCACGTAGTCGTCGGGGTGAGGGAAACCACCCTCGCCGTCGCCGGGCTGCAGGTCCACGGGCACACCACAGCCCGCGGCGGCCAGCAGCGCTGCGATCCCAGCTGCAGCCAGCCACCGACTCATCGCGCCCCCCCCCCCAGCGTGGTGGTGCCGCCGCAGCAGCAGCCACAGGGGCAGCACCCCGGCGAACCAGGGCCCGGGCCGTTCACCCGCGATGGAATAGATGCAGCTCGTGACCTCGACCGGTTCGTCCGCGGAGTCGTCGTCGTCAGCGGGCTCGCCACAGTCGTAGGGAACCACCTCGTCGAGCACGCTGGCGGCGTCGCCCGGGTTGCTGGCCTCGTCGGCGGGGGCGTCGTCACCCCACACCCACAGCCCGCACGGATCCCCGAGCTCCTCGCCGTTGGTCTGGCCATCCTCGTCCGAGTCGAGGAAGTACACCTCGGCCCACACGGGTCTTGGATTGACGTAGTCGTCGTAGGTCAGCGCGATGTCCGCGCCGAACCACGTCACGTTGAGCGCGATGTTGATGTCGACATGGCAGGCCGCGCAGTCGTGCACCAGTCCATTGGGCACGTCCGCGCTGAAGGCACTGCGGGCCGAGGCCGTCGGTGCCGGCAGCACCACGGCGAGGGCCACGGCCCACGCCAGCGCTCGTCCCGAGTCGGGAAGTGCACAGGTCACGCAGTCGCCTTGCCGAGGATCGCGGCCTCGTCCGCCAGCAGGGTCGCCGTGAGGCGGGCGAGCTCGCCGTAGAATGGCCGCGCTGCCGCCTCGCGCACCTCCGCGCAGAAGCGCGGAGCCCAGCGGTCGAGGTGCTCCCGGACCAGGTACCCCTCGGAGTTGCGGATGCGCTCCTCCGCCTCGCGGTCCCCCCGGCTGCGCGCCTGCGCGCGGCCCTCGATCAACCGGGCGAACAGCTCGAGCTCGTGGGCGATGTGGTCCGGGATGCCATCGTAGGCCGCACCCTCGAACGCAAGGCCGTGATCGGAGG
This sequence comes from uncultured Rickettsiales bacterium, assembly GCA_964639985.1. Lineage (GTDB taxonomy): Bacteria > Myxococcota_A > UBA796 > UBA9615 > CAYRNR01 > CAZXHG01. The sequence goes on along the minus strand of CAZXHG010000025.1, from coordinate 43,711 downwards.
CGAAGCGCTGGACGCTGCAGGTGGTGTCCCCCCACAGCTGCCCCCGCTTGGGGTCGTCGGGGTGGTGCACGGAGCCGTAGGGCGAGACGTGCCGCCCCGGTCCGATGAACACGCGGGAGTACTCCAGCCCGAGGGCTTCCACCTCGCCGGGTTCGGCCAGGGCGTTCCGCTCCAGGTCGTACCCGAGGTCCTCGAGGCTGTCGAGCATGCCCGAGTCCAGCAGCCGCGCGCTCAGCGCGGGCGTCAATTCCTTGCGGTACAGCTCGGCGAGCAGGCGGAACAGCGCAGCGCGCTGGGCCAGCTCCTGTGCGGTCGGTGTTCGTGAGGTCGTCATCACGCAGCTGTCCAATCACGGGCCCGGCGTCGCCGCCGGGCCCGTCGTTGCTGGACCACGAACGGTGGTCAGGCGGGTTCGACGCGGACGACGGTGTCCATGAACCGCAGGCCGCCGCCGATCGGATCACCCGCGTTGGGGATCAGCCAGTTCGGGCGGAAGCCCTTGTCGGTCCACCAGATCCCGTCCTTGTCGGGATCGTTGGCGCCGTGGGCCTCGTAGTCCGCGTCGTCGATCAGCGGGTGCGTGTTCTCGCCCGCCGTGGCGTACCGTCCGTACGCCCAGTGATCGAAGTGGTGGGAGATGGCGATCACCCCGGGGTGGATCCCCTCGACGACCTTGGCCGTCACGGTGATCGAGCTCACCTCCGAGCCCTCGGTGACGATCAGGTCCTTGTCGTTGATCAGCTCCGCCGTGCGGGTGACCTTGATGTCGTCGCCGTCGGCGATGCCCAACGAGGCGGCGGTGGACGCGTTGATCCAGGCCCCCTCGGAGTGGTCCAGCTCGCTGAGGTACTTGCAGTTCTGGCTGCGCGAGTGGATCTGCGTGGCCAGCTTGAACGTGGTCAGGATGAGCTCGTCCGCGGCCATGGCCTCGTGCTCGGGGACCGGCATCCACACGGGCAGACCCGGGTAGTGGCCCATCTCCATCAGCACCGACTGCAGCTCGAAGAACCCGGACTTGTTGGCCTTGTCCGGGGTGAAGCCCTGGTAGACGGTGCCAGAGTCGTCGATCACCTGGCCCACGTAGTGCTTGTAGGACTTGGAGGTGTTGCGATAGCCGTCGAGGAACTCCTCCTTGGTGCACTCCCAGACGATGCCCTCGTCGTCCATGAAGTCGTAGTCGTCCGGATCGTCGTCCGCGACGGTCTCGGGATCGGTCAGGTCCACGTCCACGATCTCGTCGTACTCGCCGTACTTGGGATCCGCGTCCGGGTCGTGCCAGGCGCCGGCGGCCTTCATGAACTCGAAGCCGTCGTCATAGCCCGCGGCCTGGCCGGCCGCGTTGACGTCCTCGGTGTCGTTGCAGGCGGCCTGCACGAAGTTCTCCATGCTGCCGATCACGGCCACGTCCTCGAGGGGATCGTCGCCGCCCTCGCTGATGCGGCCCGCGAGATCGATCAGCACGTCCTGGGTGTTGCGCACCTCGCCCAGCGGCGCGATCACCGGCTGGCGGATGTAGAACTCGGGCACCATGTCGTACGAGACCATGTCCTCCCAGTCCCAGCGCTCGAGGTAGGTGGCGTCCGGCAGGATCAGGTCGGCGTACATCGCGGCCTCGGTGTAGGCGATGTCCGACACGACGATGTACGGGATCAGGCTCTCGTCCTTGAGGATGTCGATGTTGTCCTGCATGTCGCCGTTGGCGTACGCCGGTGTGTAGCAGTACACGAAGTACACCATCGGCCGGCCGTCGGGATCCGCGGCGCGGATCTCCTTGAGCACCTGGTGGCTGGCGTGGTGCGTGGGCGCCACGTAGGCGTCGTCATTCTGCACCGACAGCCCGGTGGTGGAGTTGCTGGGCTTGCCGTAGGTCGAGGAGTACGACCAGCTGGCACCCACGCCGTGCACCCGGCCGCCCACGCGGTCGATGTTGCCGCACAGCCCCTCCAGCATCTGCATCGCGTTCTCGGTCACCGTGCCGTTGAAGTGCATCACGGCGCCGCGGTAGCTGATGATCGTGCTGCCCGGGCTGCCCGCGGCGTAGGCCTCGGCCACCATCTCGATGTCCGCGGCGGGCACGCCGCTGAGGCCTTCGGCCCAGGCCGGGGTGAATCCGCCGACCGGCTGGACGTCGGGATCCCAGTACTCGTTCATGTCCGGATCCGCGTCCCGGCACATCTCGATGTAGTCGCGCGGGTTCTCCAGCAGATCGCGCAGGCGCTCGTAGCGGCTGTCGAAGTCCAGCGGATCGATGTTGGTCCACTCGTTGATGAAGTCGATGCCGTCCGCCGGCGCGAGGTCGTTGGTGACGATGTGGTAGGCCATCGCCAGGGCCACGGCCAGGTCGGTGCCGGGCTTGACCGGCAACCACTTGGTGGACTTGGACGCGGTCTCGGAGAGGCGCACGTCGAAGGTGTACATCTCGGCGCCGTCGTGCACGGCCTCGCTGAGGCGGGTGGCGAACGGGATGTGGCTGGTGTGGGCCGCCAGCGGGTTGGAGCCGAAGTTGACGATCACCTCGGAGTGGGTGACGTCGTTGACGTCGTAGTGCTTGCCCCAGACCAGCTCCTGCGACGTCCACTTGTTGGACTCGCAGATGGCGGTGTGGCCGGCGTAGCTCTTGGAGCCGAACGCGGGCAGGAAGTAGGTCTTGGCGATCTTGGAGGACGACCCCTTCATCCGTCCGTAGTGGAACATGAAGTACTTGGGGTCGATCGCGCGGGCCTCGACCATCTTGGCGGTCAACTCCTCGAGGGCGTCGTCCCAGGAGATGCGCTCCCACTGGTGATCACCGCGGGCCGTGCCCGCCACGCGACGCATGGGGAACAGCAGGCGATCCGGGTCGTAGACCTGGCCCACGCCGCCCTGGCTCTTGGCGCAGTTCTTCCCGCGGGTCTTCTGGGCGAGGGGGTTGCCCTCGATCTTGGCCAGGCGGCCGTCCTCGACGAAGCACACGATGCCGTCGCGGCTGACGCACTGCCAGCACGCGCTCGGGATCGCGGTGCGCTCCTCGCCGGTGACTGGCGAGTAGTCCTTCATGGTGCCGTCCTCGACCTCGCCGACGACCACGTCGTCGAACTGCACGGTGTCGTCCGGGCACTCCTCGGTGGTGGTGTCGTCGTCGTCGTCGTCACCGCCGGCGCAACCGGCGATCACACCCACGCCCAGCACGAGGGCGCTGCGCGCCCCCAGGGACGCGAACAGCTCGCGACGCGAGGAAGAGCGCTCGACCTCGGTGGGCTCGGCGGCTTCCGCATCACCCTTTCTTGGCTTGTCCGTCATGATGCTCTTCCTTTCAGACATTGGGGATGTCGAGCTGCCGGCCCGCGTCGTTGCGGATGTCGTAGCCGGAGTCGTAGACGTCGGGATCCAGGTCGATGTAGTACAGCGCCGGGTCCGTGCCCGAGCCTCCCAGCAACACGGTCACGCGGTCGCCCGCGGCCGCGATCTGCTGGTTGATCTCGCTGTCGGGGTCGTTGAGGTTGCCGGTCACGCGGGCGTTGGCCGGGCAGGTGTTGACGCACGACGGCACGACCCCCTGGGTCAGGCGGTGGATGCAGCTGTCGCACTTCTCCACCGGGTGGGGATCGTCGATGGAGAAGCCGAACTCGGCGGGGTCCCCGCCTGCGGTCTTCGAGTAGTCGAGGAAGCGGGCCTCGTAGGGGCAGTCCGCCACGCAGTAGCCGCAGCCGATGCAGCGGGACTGGTCGACCATCGTCAGCCCGTCGGGCCGCTGGTAGGTGGCGCGGGTCCAGAACTCCCGGACATCGCCGCCGGGGAACTCCAGGCTGGCCATGATCGGGGTGGTGGGGCAGCGCTCGAGGCACACCGGCTCGCGGCAGTGGTTGCACCGCCACGGGATGTTGACCCGCTTCGTGTCCGGGTAGGTGCCGGTCTCGCCGATGATGACCGCGGCGCGGAACACGCCCAGCCTCACGTCGTTCTCGGTCTTGCACGACACCGAGCAGGCCTTGCACCCCTTGCACTTGCTGAGGTCGATGAGGAACCCGAGCCGCACCTCGGCCGTGTCCTGGTCAGGGCACGTGGTCGGGACCTCGTCACAGGGGTTCTCCGGAGTCGTCCCCTCCTCCTCCTCGTCGCAGCCGATGGCCGCGTAGGTCATCACCCCCGCGCTCACGAGCGCCCCTGCTTTCAGTACCTCTCGGCGGTTCTTGTGGGTTCGCTGTCCCATGCTTGGCTGCCTCCGTTGGCCAGGATTCGCGTTTTGAGGCCAGACAGAGGCAAGAGGTGTGCCAAGTGGGGCGAGCGGGCCCGGAGGACATGACCGCGGCTGTGCGCCCCGTTCGGGCGAGGGGGAGGGCGCGGCACCTGCTGGTAACAATGCGCGGTGACGGCCGTTACCGGATGGTAACATCCACCGGTCCGGAGACTGGCCGCGCACGGGACCGACGGGTGGACTCCCCCGCTGGCGGGTGGCCATCGGCCCAGGTGGCTTGGAAATTGCTCGTGACACGGCACACACCCCCGCACGGCACACCGCGGGAAGAGGAGTCGATGCGCTACACGGTCCTGATCGCAGAAGACGAGACCACCCTGCGCGAGCTGGTCGCCAGGGCACTGCGGGACGAGGGGTGCGACGTCACGTCGACCGGTGACGGCGCCCGCGCCCTGGAGTACCTCGAGACGCAGGCCTTCGACGTGCTCGTCACCGACATCCGGCTGCCTGGCACCTCGGGCATGGACCTGCTGGCCGCAGCGCGGCGGCAGGGACGAGACACGGCGGTGATCCTGATCACGGCCTACGCCTCGGTCGAGCAGGCCGTGGCCGCGCTCAAGGAGGGCGCGCACCAGTACATCCGCAAGCCGTTCGAGATCGACGAGCTGCTGCACCACGTGCGCAACCTGCGCGACCGCACCGCGATGAGCCGGGAGCTCGAGGCCCTGCGCAAGGAGCTGTCCAGCCACCGCGGCGACCTCGAGATGCTGGGACGATCCGAGGCCATGCACCGCGTGCGGGAGCTGATCCGGGCGGTGTCGGACGGCGAGACCAACGTGCTCGTCACCGGCCCCAGCGGCACGGGCAAGAGCCTCGCCGCGCGCTGCATCCACCGTTTCAGCCCGCGCCGGGACGGGCCATTCGTGACCGTGAACTGCGCGGCCCTGCCCGACTCGCTGCTGGAGTCGCAGCTGTTCGGCCACGAGTCGGGGTCGTTCACGGGCGCGTCCAGACGGCACCAGGGGTACTTCGAGCAGGCGACCGGGGGCACGCTGTTCCTCGACGAGATCGGGGACCTCAGCCCGTCGGCCCAGGCCACGGTGCTGCAGGCGATCCAGGAGCGCACCTTCCACCGGGTGGGCGGTACCCGGCCGATCGAGGTGGACTTCCGCCTGGTCAGCGCGACGAACCAGCCCCTCGACGAGCAGGTCAAGGAAGGGGGCTTCCGGCTCGACCTGTTCTACCGCCTGAACGTGGTCGAGATCGCCATCCCACCGCTGCGGGATCGGCCGGAGGACATCCCGGTCCTGACCACGTGGTTCCTGCAACGGTTCGCGGCCCGCAACGGGGGCGGCGATGTCGAGTTCTCTCCGGAGGCGTGGGCGCTGCTGCTGTCGCACCCCTTCGAGGGCAACGCCCGCGAGCTGGAGAACCTGGTGGAGCGGGCGTTGCTGCTGTGCAAGGGCGCCGAGATCGACCCCCACCAACTCCCCCCCTCGATCACCCACCAGGCCAGCCTGGTCGACGTCGACCTCGAGGCGGGCGAGACCCGCCCGCTGCGGGACGTGCTGCAGGCCTTCGAGAAGAGCTACATCGAGCGGGTCCTGGCCGCACACGACGGCAACCGCACGCGGGCAGCCCAGGCCCTGGGCATCAGTCGCAAGCACCTGTGGACGAAGCTGCAGCAGCTCGGCATCCAGGCTCCGCCCGGCCGGGCCGCCGGGAAAGGCTAGGCCTCGGGCAGGTCGAGCAGGGCCAGCACGCCGCCGTCACTGCGCGCCGCCTGCAAGACGAGCGTGCCCCCGTGCGCCTCGGCGATGGACTGGGACACGGACAGCCCGAGGCCCGTGCCCTTGCTGCCTGGCCGCGAACTGAAGAACGGGTCGAAGACCCGCTCGAGGTCCTCGGCCGAGATCCCGGGGCCATCGTCCTCGACCGACAGCTGCTGGCCGGTGGGGGTCCCCCGCAAGCGCACCGTGACCGTGCCCTGCAGCTCCGCGTCCTCCATCGCATGGATCGCGTTGAGCAGCAGGTTGATCAGCGCCTGCTCGAGCTGCACGACGTCCACGTCCAGCTCGCCCAGGCCATCCTCGAGGTCCGAGCGGATCACGATCCCGTCGCCCTTGACGGCCGGCTGGACCAGCCGCACGGCCCGGAGCACGACCTCGGACAGGTGGGTCGGGGACCGGCGAGTGGGGGACGGGCGCGCGAAATCCAGCAGCCGCTGCACGGTCTGGGCGATGCGCTGCAGCCCCTGGTCCAGGGCGTCCTGGTGTTCCCTCCGCTCCTCCGCGGAGAGCTCGGGCTTGCGCAGCATCCACAGCACGGCCCGCAGGCTGGCCAGGGGGTTGTTGATCTCGTGGGCCACGCCCGCAGCCAGGCGCCCGGCCGCGGCCAGCTTCTCCGAGCGGACCAGGGCCTGGCGGGAGTCGGCGAGCTGGACCGTCATGGAGTTGAAGGCGGCCGCGAGCTCCCCGACCTCGTCGGCCGCCCGCACCGGGATCCGGCCCGACAGATCGCCGCGGCCGATGCGGGCGGCCAGCACGGTCATCTCGCGCAGCGGCTCGGTGATGAACCGCCCGACGAACACGGCCAGCCCGACGCCGCAGACCGTCAGGAAGGCGAACAGCGCCGCGAGATCGAGGATGATCGTACGCGCACTGGCGCGCACGGGTTCGAGGTCGATGCCGGCGTGCACGAAGCCGATCTCGGGATCGTTGAGCACGGCCCTGAGGTGCAACACGTCCCGGCCACGGTCCCGGACCTGGACGCTGTCGCGGCCCGCGTCGGCCTGGGCGCGCGACGCGGCGAGGATGCTCTCCAGGTCGTTGGGCGGGTTGCCGCCGAAGCTCGTGGCGAGCGTCTCTCCGCTGCCCTGGGTCACGACCATGTAGTCCAGCAGGGGGTCGCGATCCACGGTGTCGTGCAGCATCAGCTGCAGGTCGAAGGTGCGGTCCGTGAGCACGTGGTCCGCGACCGAGGGGACCAGCACCCCGAGCAGCTGGCGGTAGCTGTCCGCCGTGGATCGTTCGAGGGCGTCCACGACCAGCACCTGCAGGAAGATCAGCACGCTGGAGCCGAACACCACGCTGGCCAGGACCATCACGGCCACGAATTGGGCCCGGATGCCGGGGCGCAACCACCGTCTCGTCACTCGGTCGCCCCTGTGCCCACGTCGGCCCACATCTGCTCGACCCGGTCGTAGGCGGCCTCGTCGCCGAGCACGAAGCCGTCGAACCCCAGCCGGTCCAGCGCGGCCTGCCCGTGCTCGTCCTCGTCCGCGGACAGCAGCACGTGTCGGAAGGACGCCTCGAGGGACTCGTCCAGGCCCGTCCGGACCACGACCGGGGGGATGCCGAACCCCATCGACTGCTCGACGATCTGGACCTTGTCCCGCAGCTCCGGCCGCTCGGCGACCACCGCATCGAACACCAGGTTGTCGACCGCGGCCGCGTCGACCATGCCGCCAGCCACCATCCCGATGGAGTACTCGTGGCTGTTGCTGAACACGGTCTCGCTGAAGAACGACTCCGCGGTCTCGCCACGCTGCTTCATGCACCAGCTGGGGAAGAGGAATCCTGTGTTCGACAGCGGATCGACGAAGGCGAACGTGGAGCCGCGCAGGTCGTCCAGCGAGCTGACAACGAGGTGCTGCCGGGCCAGGATCAGCGAGTGGTAGGTCGTCGCCCCGTCCACCACCGGGACCACCAGCAGCCTGGCCTCGCCGCGCTGGCGCAGCTCGATGTAGGCACCACTGCAGACGAACGCCAGATCCACGTCGCCGTCGGCGATGAGCTCGTTGACCTCCCCGTAGGTGCTGCGCTGGACCAGGGACGTCCTGCGGCCCATGTGCGTGCCCATGTACTCGATCAGGGATCCATAGGCCTCGAAGTTGGATGACGGGGTCAGCATCGACGCCACGGCGATGCGCAAGACCCCGTCCACCACGGGCTCCTCGTCCACGCCGAACGGGGCCGACACCTGGGCCAGGTCGACCTCGACCACGTCCGGGGCGCGCTGCCGCGCGACCACGAAGGTGGCCACCGCACCCACGACCACGATGCCCAGGATGCCGAACGGTATCCACGGCACGAGAGTCGCCCCGATGCCGGTCGTTCGCTCGTCCATGCCCCTCTCCTCCCTCACCGCCCCCCCCTATCATCTATAGCAACGGTGGTCTATCCGGTCATCCTCGATCCCCATTCCCCTGCAAGCTCGGGGCCAGCACGGCACGGCCCTTGCAGGTTTCGCTGCCGAACGAGGAGCCCGATGAGAGGTCGTGGACCCGCGCCGATCCCCTACGCGCCCCGCGGAGTGCTGGTGGACCCCCACGGCCGCCGCCTGCGCTACCTCCGCCTCTCGGTCACGGATCGCTGCAACTACCGCTGCGCGTACTGCATGCCGGCCGCGGGTATACCCCTGCGGCCCCGGGCCGAGCGGCTGACGCTGGAGGAGGTCGCGCGCCTCGGCCGGCTGATGTGCGAGATGGGGTTCGACAAGATCCGCCTCACGGGCGGTGAACCGACCGTCCGGCAGGGTCTCGTTCGTCTTATCGCCAGCCTGCAGGGCACCCCGGGATTGCGCGACCTGTCGATGACGACCAACGGCTGGGACCTGCTGACCGAGGCCGCGGCCTACCGCGAGGCCGGCCTGTCCCGGGTCAACCTGTCCCTCGACACCCTCGATCCGGAGCGGTACCGCGCGATCACGCGGACCGGGGACCTGTCCCGCGTGCTCGCGGGTATCGAACAGCTCCTGCGGCTGCGCTGGACCCCGGTCAAGCTGAACATGGTGGTGATGCGCGGCTTCAACGACGACGAGGTCGTGCAGATGGTGGATCGCTTCGTCGACGACCCGGTGGACGTGCGCTTCATCGAGTACATGCCGTTCGGCGGCGACGCCGAGCGCACGGTGCCGTGGGCCGAGACCCGCGCCCGCCTGGAGCGCCGATACCGGCTGGTGGACGACGCGGGCAGGGAGGATGACGGCCCGGCCACGCGCTTCCGGATCGCAGGATCGCCGTGCCGCATCGCGACCATCGCCCCGCAGAGCCACCGCTTCTGCCACCGCTGCAACCGCATCCGGCTGGAGGCCGACGGCAGCCTGCGCACGTGCCTGGCGCGGTCCAGCCGCGACCGTTCACTGAGGGATGCCATGCGCGCGGGGGCGTCCGACGACGACCTCGAGCAGATCATCCGGACGGCCGCAGGGGCCAAGCCGCGGCACTACACCACGGACGAACTCGGCCGGCCGCGCTACGAGGGCAACATGTCCCAGGTGGGTGGGTGAGAGGTGCGGGCGTGAGGCGGCGAGAAGGTCGGGCGGCGTCGGCTCAGCCCTGGTTGCTCCGCGCACGGCCGGCGCTCGGAGGCTTGTCCTCGAGAGCATCGGGCACGCCGTTGACGTTGCTCTTGAATCCCCGGATCCCCTTGCCCAGCGCCTCGCCGATCTGGGGCAGCTTCCCCACTCCGAAGAAGAGCATCACGATCACGAGGATCACGACCAGTTCCAGCGGTCCCGGCGACCAGATCATGGCGAGCGACGTCATTTCGAACCTCCATGCGCGTCACGGCGTGGGCGGCTCGTACGCATCGAGCCGGGCACCTGCCGTACGCACGGGACAGGCAGTGCAAGTTGGGTGCCATGGTGGCCCGGCCGCGCCAGTCCTGACGACGGAGGTGCCGACACGCCCGGAATTCACCGACGGCGCCGGCTCGATCCCGGCGCGGGTGTTACCCATGGGCCACACCTGGGATGAACGAGTGCTTCCAAAAGGTAACAGGAGAGAGACATGAACGGGACGGGAACCATCCTGGCGCTCTGTGTCAGCGAAGAAAAGGGAACGGCCAAGAACGCCGTGCCCGCGGTGTCCGTGGTCGAGGGCCACGGCATCGAGGGAGACGCCCACGCCGGCCCCGGCCACCGGCAGCTCAGTGCCCTGGCCGACCGTTCCATCGATCGCATGCGGGACGCGCTGCCGGACCTCGCCGCCGGAGCGTTCGGCGAGAACCTGGTGACAGACGGCATCGACTGGCAATCCCTGCCGGTCGGCAGCCGGCTGCAGCTGGGCAGCTCCGCGATCGCCGAGGTGACGCAGCACGGCAAGAAGTGCCACACCCGCTGCGCGATCTACCACACCACAGGGGACTGCATCATGCCCCGGGAGGGGGTCTTCCTGCGCGTGCTGGATGCGGGCCCCCTGCAGCCCGGTGACCCGATCCGCGTGCTCTCCGTGGCAAGATGACGGGCCACCGATGAGGCCATTCCCGAGACTCTCGGAGCTCACGCGGCGCCAGGCGGTCAAGCGCCTCGCCGGGATCGAGGCCCGGCTGGGGCGCAAGGAGAAGCCGACGCCCGCGGACGAGCACTTCCTCCACCTCGTGCTCGACGAGGTGGCGAAGATCTTCGTGGCCGAGATCCAAGAACGACAGCAACGCATCCCGGGCCTGAGGACCGACTGGCTGGGACACGTGGCCACCTGGGGGGGCGACCTCACGCCGGGCTGCCAGGGCTGCGTGGAGCACGGATTCGAGGCCATCCGCTCGGCGAGCGACTGCAACCTCGACTGTGACTTCTGCTACTACGGCGACACCAAGAAGGCGATCCTCCCCCTCGGCGACGAGCTGTTCGAGGTCTCGGAGCGCCCGCTGACCGCGCGCGAGCTGAAGCTGATGCTGACCAAGGCGGTCCGCGGACGCAGCACGATGAAGAGCCTGGCCTGGGTGTTCCTCGAGCCGTTCACGGTCGTCGACAAGCACGTCGAGATGGTGGCGTTCGCCCACGAGCTGGGCCTGTATCAGCACATGTACACCAACGGCACGCTGTGCACGCGCGCCAACCTCGAGGCGCTGGCCGAGGCCGGTCTGGACGAGATCCGGTTCAACCTCGCCGCGACGCTGTGCTCGGACCGGGTGATCCGGGCCATGCACGACGCCCGCCGCCTGTTCGACTGGCTGTGCGTCGAGTCGCCGATGGTGCCCGACTACGTCGATGCCTTCGTGCGCAAGCGCAAGGCGATCCTGGCGACGGGCGTGACCCACATCCACTGCGCCGAGCTGCACCTCAACACCCACAACTTCAAGCACTACCGCAACGAGGAGCTGTACCAGTACTCCCGGGGCTACGTGTCGCCGATGTCCAGCCGCCGGCTGACCTGTGACCTGATGGAGCTGGCCGCGCGCGAGGGGTGGGAGGACGTGGTGCTGCACGACTGCTCCAACGAGGTGAAGTTCCTCCGCGGCGTGAGCGACGAGCGTTTCGGCCTGCTGATGTACGACAACGAGCTGCCCGGAATGCCGATGTGGTGGTTCCACAACGCCCTCGACCGCTACGCCCTGACCCGCGACGCGAGCTGATTTCGACAAACCGGGCAAGGTTCTTGCAGGGGCTCTCGACGCCACTCCGCCGGCCGACGTCAAGGTCTCCTTCCCCCCTCTGATCGGCGCCGGCCGGCGGGTGTGGCTCTCAGGCGCGTTCAGCCAGGCCAGGCCGGCTTGCGATAACTTGTGAACTCATGAGCGTCCTTTTCTCTCTCTTCCAATCCGCGTTCTGGTGGCTGGACCTGGCTGTTGCCGTCGGAGTGACCCTGTGGGTGGTGGCCGGGTGCAGGGGGATGGGGCGTCCTCGCTGGGTTCAGCGGATGTTCTGGTTGGGGGTAGCGGTGGGGCTGACGTGGGAGGTGCCGCTGTTCATCAGCACCACGGTGGCCGAGGAGCCGGTGCTGCTGATGCTGCGGCCGCCGCCCATCCACCCGCTGGGCATGATCGTGGCGCACTCGCTGTGGGACGGGGGGCTGTTCCTGGCCGGGCTGGCGCTGGTGGGGCTGGCGTGTCCACGGCCGATCCTGCGGCGGTTCTCGTGGCGGGAGCTGGGTGTGCTACTGGCCTGGGGCCAGGGCTCGGAGCTGCTGGTGGAGCTGGGCGGGGTGACCAACGAGGCGTGGAGCTATGCGGGGGACAAGGCGTGGAATCCGGTGCTGTTCGAGGTGGCGGGCCATCCGATCACGCTGATGCCGCAGCTGATCTGGTTTGCCGCGCCGATCGTGTTCTACCTGGTGGCGCTGAGGCTGACTGCCAGGGCGGGCGATTCCTAGCCGTCGTCGTGGGTGGGTGGCGCGGCCAGCGCGCGGGACACCTCGACCAGCAACCGGTCCATGGTGAACGGCTTGCGCAGCCACCCAACGATGCCCAGGGACTGCATGCGGCGGTCGCTGAAGGTGTCGGGCAGGCCCGAGGCCACGAGGATCTTCACGTCGGGATCGAGGCTGAGCATCACCTCGCAGCAGGTCGACCCGTCCAGGCCGGGCATGCGCATGTCCAGCACCACGAGGTCGAACCGGGACGGGGCCTCGGCGAACGCCTCCACGGCCTCGTTGCCGCCCGTGACCGTGACCACCTCGTGCCCGGCCGCCTGCAGGGTGGCCGCGGAGGCGTCCAGGATCAGGGGCTCGTCGTCCGCCACCAGCAGCCGGCCGGTGTGGGAGCAGTCCAGGGCGATGGCACGCTCCTCGGCCGCGGGCATGGTCACGGCGGCCATGGGCAGCAGCACCCGCACCGTGGTCCCACGGCCCACGACGCTCTCCACCACGATCGCGCCGCCGTGGTCGCGCACCGAGTCCCGGGCCGTGGTCAGGCCCATGCCCTCGTGGCCGTCCGTGGTCCGGGTGGTGAATCCCGGATCGAAGATGCGGGTCAGGTGCTGGCTCGCGATGCCCACGCCCTGGTCCCGGATCTCCATCTCCAGGCAGCGGCCGGGCCGGCACCCCTGCGCGGCCACCTCTCCGTCGGCCGCGACCTCCACGTCGCGCGTGGCCACGGTGATCTCCCCACCCACGGGCATGGCCTCGCGGGCGTTGAGCAACACGTTGAGCACCACCTGGCGCAGCTGGGCCGGGTTGCCGTAGACCGCCGAGTCGGCAGAACGCTCCTCCAGCCGGAAACGCAGCCCGGACGGGGACGTACGGCCGACCACGGGCAGCAGGTCGCGGATCACCTGCTGCAGCGCGAATTCCTCGGGCCGCGCAGGGTCCCTGCGGCCCACGCCGGCGAGCTCCCTGCCGAGCCGGGCGGCCCGGTGCACCGACTCCTCGATGCGCTGCACCGACTCGTGCATGCGGGCGTCCGCGGGCGCGAACAGGGCGGCCGTGGCCGTGCGAGCCAGGATCCCGGCCAGCACGTTGTTGAGCTCGAGCGCCAGGCTCTCGATCTGGCGGGCCGCGTCCTCGGTGCGCTCGATGTGCTCGAGGGACTCGCTCAGCTCGTGCAGGGCGGTGACGTCCTGCACCGCACCCACGATCGCGGTCACCCGCCCGGTCGACGGATCGACCACCGGGCGGGCGCGCTCCCGCAACCAGCGGACCGAGCCGCTGCGGTGGATGATGCGGTACTCCAGCGCCACGGGCCGGCCCAGCAGCAACCGCTCGATCTGCCGGCCGGGCACGTCCACGTCGTGGGGGTGCAACAGGGCGTCGCGGCTGCCGATGGCGATCAGCTCGTCCGCCTCGTAGCCCGTGACCTCGACGACCCCGTCGGAGAACCACTCGGAGTGCACGCCGCCGCCCCGGTCCACCTGTACCTGGAAGGCGAACCCGGACAGCAGCTCGAGCGCGGTGTCATAGACCTCGCGGGCCACGCGCACAGGAGCGGATCGGTCCCGAGCTCCCGGTTTTCGGGGGTCGTCGTGGGGCATCCGTGTCGCCCCCCTCGGGCAACGTGATCCATTGTGGATCACTCTTCCGGATTCGACCAGTGCTGTGGAGATTTCCGCGGCGGTGCGAGGCTACAGCTCGGACGCCGGCACCAGCAGCTCGCCGCTGAACGAGCCGCGGATCGGGGCTCCGTAGACCGCCTCGCCCTCCTCGACGACCAGGTCGCCGTCGGCGATGTAGGACACCATCTGGAAGTCGGTCTGGGTGAGGGTGTCCAGGGTCATGTAGTAGGCCACGCGCATGCCCAGGTCGAGGTAGTAGGTGCCGGGCTGGACCGCGTCGAGCTCGAACATCACCACCGCGCCGGCCACGTCGGTGTCCGAGGCCATGCCCAGCGAGGCGATCATGGCCATGCCGTCGGACTCGCCGGCGATGGCGCCGCCCACGACCGGCGTCATGGGTGTACCGTCCCAGGTGCCGCCGAGCGTGCCGCTGCCCGTACCCAGCGGGTCCGGGTCCGCGAGGGTGCCCCAGGTGGTGTCGAAGGTGACCTCCATGGTGCCGGTGGGGATCAGGCAGGGGGTGTCGGCCAGGGGCAGGTCCCAGGTCGGGCCCTCGTCGATGGAGGCCTCGAGGATGCCGCGGCGGTCCAGCACGAAGGTGCGCAGGTCCTCCATCATGGGCTCCATCCACGGATCCGGGAGGGCGTACGGCGCGACCAGGGCTTCCATGCGATCCATCTCGTCCAGGATCGCGTCCTCGTCCCACACCTCGTCCAGCAGTTCGGACAGCCGGTCGAGGTACATCCCCTCGAGCTCGGGGTGATCGAAGAAGCGGTTGGCCAGGTAGCCATTGGCCAGCACCGCGTCCTGGGTGTCGAAGCCCCAGCCGTCGTAGTTCCAGAAGATGGCGTCGATGCCCCAGGGCATGAAGGTGACGAGGTCCGTGTCCGGGTCGCGGTACACGAAGTAGTTGTTGGTGTTGCCCGCGTAGCCGTCCATGTGGGCGACCAGCACCTCCATGGCCCAGAAGGTGAGGAAGGCGTCCACGTCGAGCACGCCGTCCAGGGCGTCGATCAGGTCGTCGTCGTCCGCCTCGAGCGCGTCGACGATGTCCCAGATGGGGCCATGGTCCGGGTCGGTGTCGGAGGTCTTGGCGTCGAAGGTGCCGACCCACTCGGGGCGGAAGTCGCTGAGCGTGCCCTCGTACAGGTCGCCGTCCTCGTCGCCGTAGGCCCAGCGCAGGAAGTCCTTCTTGACCGGCTCGACGTTGACGTAGACCCCGAGGTCGTAGTCGTTGACCGTGACGTGGGCGAAGTTGCACCGGGGCGCGGCCAGACCCGCGTCGCGGAACAGCTGGTAGCCGATGCACTGCCGGACCAGGGTGGGGTCGGACACGGAGTTGTTCAGGGTCAACCGCTCCACCTCGCCGTCCAGCAGCTGGCCGTCGACCCACTTGTCGAACTTGAGCTTGAGGCCGGGCTTGGACTCGCTCAGCGAGCCGATCAGGCCCTTCTTGCGGATGCCCACGTCGTCGACGGCGGTGCCGTCCACGGTCACGTCGGCGTGGAACCAGGTGAAGGTCATGCCCAGGGGGGAGTCCAGGCAGTCCACGCCCGTGACCAGGTCGAGGATGGAGGTGGTCTCCGCGGCGAGCGCGAGCGCGTCGTCCTCGTCGATCTCGACGTGCACTTCGACCACGTGATCCGGGTCGTACAGCGCCTCGCCGTACATCGGGTCGGTGTCGTCGTCGTCGGCCGTGTCGTCGTCGGCGGGGCCGCCACCGGCCGTGTCGTCGTCGGACTGCTGGTCGCAGGACGGACCGAGGAGGAGCGCGAGCAGGAGCAGCAGCATTCGTCCGGTCATGGGCGCACCTCTCGCATGTTCACGCTGACCATGCGCAGGCGGCCGTCCTCCACCTCCAGCATGGTGCCCAGTTTCACGTACGTCTCCCCGACCTGCAGCACGACGTCGAGGGTGCCGATCTGGGGCGCCCACCCGCCGGCATCGCCGGCCGCGGCGTCACACGCCCGTCGAAGCCTGCGTTCCAGGCCCTCGGGCACCACGCGAAACGGCTCGGGCAGCGCGGCCATGTCCTCCACCGTGAGCGGGGACAGGGGGCACCCGGGCTGCGCCAGCGCCTCGACGAGCTGCGCCACGGCCGCTGCGAGTTGCGGCGCGGCCGCCGGCACCGCGGCGCCCCTGGAGCGCATGCGCTCCTGGTGCTCGCCAAAGGTCCACGGCACGACGGTCATCTCGTACCAGCGCACGCGCCCGTCGGGAAAGACGATGGCCGACGCGCTGACGTAGAGGGGATCCGCCTCGGCGTCCGCGAGCGCGCCCAGCTCGATGATGCTCATCATCACCTCTCCCGGTGTGCCGAACGCCTGGAACTCCGCCAGGGTGGCGGCGTCGGGGGACGGGGGCTGGCAGAGAGCCGACGAGGCAGGATCGGACGGCTTGTCGGCGACCGCGCCGATCAGGATCGGCGCCAGCTCGTTGACGAAGGTCGCCAGCTCGGCGTCGCTGGGCTCGGCCATCGGTTCGTCGGCCTGGGCGCGACCCGGGGCCATGGTGATCAGCAACAGCAGGGTCGAGCGAGCAAGGGAGCGGCGGTTCATCGGACGCCTCCAATCCGCCCAGTCTACCCTCACTCGGGCACGGAGCACTGCCCGCTGTCGTCCTCGCCCCAGCACGCGGCCGAGCCTTCGGTGCGCAGCGCGAGGGTGTGGAACCAGCCCGCGGCCACGTGGGTGAAGGTGCCCGACGGAGCTTCACACTGCCCCCGATCCACGGCCACGCCCCAGATGTCGCCCAGGCAGCCCCAGCACTCGACCGTGCCGTCGGTGCGTACGCCGCAGGTGTGCACGTAGCCGGCGTCCACCGCGACGAAGGTGCCGCTGGGCTCCACGCACTGGCCCCAGTCCTTGGGGTGGCCGCAGCCCCAGCACTCGACCGCGCCGTCCGTGGCCACGGCGCAGTTGTGGTACTCGCCCGCG
Source organism: uncultured Rickettsiales bacterium (assembly GCA_964639985.1). Classification (GTDB taxonomy): domain Bacteria; phylum Myxococcota_A; class UBA796; order UBA9615; family CAYRNR01; genus CAZXHG01. The sequence goes on along the minus strand of CAZXHG010000025.1, from coordinate 26,893 downwards.
CTGACCTGCACGTAGCTGCCGGGCGGCTCGAGGGACTGGTCGTGCTCGTTGGTGCCCACGCACTGGATGGTGCCGTCGGTCAGCAGGCCGCAGGTGTGGCCCAGGCTGGCGGAGACCTGGAGGTAGTCACCCGCGGGGAGGGGGAACTGGCCGTTGTAGTCGCTACCCCAGCACACGGGATCGCCGCCCTGGGTCAGCGCGCAGCTGTGGCCGTACGCGGTCGAGACGGCGACCAGGCCGCTGTCGCCCGGCGGGCTGGCCTCCCCGTAGTCGTCGCAGCCCCAGCAGACCGCCGTGCCGTCGGTGCGCACCCCGCAGGAGGTGGTGCCCCCGACGCCAACGTCGACGAAGGTGCCGGCCGGGGCGCTGGACTGCCCGTACACGTCCTGGCCCCAGCAGTCCACGGTCTGGTCGTCGCGCAGCCAGCAGCTGTGGTAGTAGCCCGCGTCCAGCCGGGCGGCCGGGGGCGCGGCCGTGTCGTCGTCGTCCCCCGTGTCGTCGTCCGGCTGCCCGCCCGTGTCGTCGTCCCCCGTGTCGTCGTCGGAGGGGGTGGTGTCGTCGTCGTCCGACGCGTCGTCGTCGTCGCCCGTGACGTCGTCGTCCACGGGCTCGGAGGTGGGACAGCCGAGCGCGAGGCCCCCGACGAGCAGTACGAAGATGATCCTGGCCATGGGTACCCTCCCGGCGAGCCAGTCTAGCACCGGCCGGGGCGGGTCCCGGGGGGGAGGACGGCGGAGGCTACTCGAAGTAGTAGCTGCCCGACTCGAGGTCGCCGTGCAGGATGCGGATCTCGTCGGCCACGATGGCGATGGGCAGGTAGCCCGGCCAGCAGCCGCCGCCCACGTTCTCGGTGCCGATGGAGTTGATGGCGTAGGAGTTGCCGCAGTTGTTGCAGATCATGTCGTCGCCCTCCTGGCGGTAGCCCAGGCCGGCGGGGTAGCAGTTGTCGCAGGCGTCGAAGGCCACGTGCGGGTCGCCGTCGCTGCCGATGACCGCGAAGTACTCGACCGTGACGCCGTCGTCGGTGTCGAAGGTGAAGTACTCCACGTCGGTGGTCAGGCTCGACAGCAGGATCACCTCGTACGCACCGGTGGCGGTGTCGTCGTCGCCCACGTCGTCGTCGCCCACGTCGTCGTCGCCCACGTCGTCGTCGGCCACGTCGTCGTCGGCCGCGTCGTCGTCGGCCGTTGCGTCGTCGTCGTCGTCGGCCGAGCCCGCGGGGCAGCCGGCGACCAAGCCCAGCGAGAGCGCGGCCACCAGGGCCAGCAGCTTCCACAACATCTCATTCATCGATGCCTCCAGTCCGTGGATCCGGGCAGCCGGGCGTCCACACGGTGAATTATGCGGATCGCAGGGTGAATGTACACGGTTTTGGTGGACTTGCCGGGCGGGTGTCACCCCGGGCGGCCGTAGAACACCCACGTCAGCTCGGTGAGGCCCTCGCCCACGCGGGTCGAGACGGTCTGCTGGTCGCAGTCCAGGTCGGCCTGTCCGACCGCCAGGAGGCCGACCTCGGTGTCGGACATCATGTAGATGGTCACCTCGTCGTCGCAGTCCACGTCGCCCCGGAAGGGCATGCGCGCGCCCACGATCTCCTCGGTCTTGTTGCCCCATGCGTACATGGCCCAGGCGCCGAGGACCTCCACGCCCTCCTGTTCGATGTAGGCCCAGGCGTTCTGCGGGACCTCGACCGCGCCGACCTGCGGGGTCTCCATCAGCCACATCACGGCGTCGGGATCGAGGGTCAATACCAGGCCGTCACCTGCCTCGACCTCCTGCGGGCCGCTCTCGGGAAGGGCCACGACCTCGGGGACGAGGGGCAGGCACACGTCGGCCAGCTCGACGGATCCCTCGGTCGGCACCTCGAACTCGGCGATCACGCCCGAGAGCAGGGTGCCCGAAGCGTTGATGTAGCCGGGCACGCGGAACTCGCCCACGATTTCCCCGAACAGGCCGTCGAGCAGGAACTGGCCGCTGGCGTCGGTGTCGGTGAAGGTGCACGGCGCGTCGGTCTGGCAGATGGTGACGCGGATGCCCTCCAGGGGCGTGGTGCAGGTGACGTCGTACACCGTGCCGGTGACATAGGGCTCCGCCGGCGGGCCCGTGTCGTCGTCGCCCGTGGCGTCGTCGCCCGTGTCGTCGTCGCCCGTGTCGTCGTCGGCCACGTCGTCGTCCGACGCGTCGTCGTCGTCGTCATCCACCGGACACCCCGCGCCGAAGGCCACCAGGACGACCACCACCAACCACCACCTGAAGATCCTCATGTCACCACCTCACGGCTCTCGATTTCGCCAAAACTACACGAGTGTGGTCGACATCTCGCCCGGCGGCGAGTGTAAAAGCCCGGTGGCGACCACCGGACGCCGCCGGAACCGGTCACGGATGTCCATCTTCCTTCCTCGGCCAGCGGGACATCTCGCGGCGTTCCGTATATCGTGCGCCGTTTCGGCCGCATCGGCGTGACGAGGAGAATGGGATGGTGAAGGCTCATCGGCTGGGCGTGGACATGGGATCGGTGGCGGTGCACGCCACGTTGCTGGACGGGAGCGGGGAGGTGGCCTGGTCGGGGTCGAGGATCGCGTCGGGGCGACCGATGGGGGCGCTGCACGGGCTGCTGTCGAGGATCCCCGGGATGGCGGCGGACGAGCGGCTGGCGATCGTGGTGACCGGCAGTGGCCGCGAGCTGGTGGCCAGGGCGCTGCCGGGGTGCCAGCAGGTCAACGGGGTGGTGGCCACGGGCCGCGGGGCGGCGCGGGTCGCGCCCGAGGCACGCGGGGTGATCGAGATCGGCGGGCACATGTCGCGCTGGATCGCGCTGGAGCCCGGGAGGGATGGGGACATCGACGACTTCGCCCTGTCGGACCTGTGCGCGGCCGGGGCCGGCGTGTTCCTCGACCAGCAGTCGGACCGCATGCAGCTGAAGGTGGCCGAGCTCGCCGAGCTGGCCGTGACGGCCCCGCGCGGGGCCACGGTGGCGGGGCGCTGCGCGGTGTTCGCCAAGTCGGACATGATCCACCTGCAGCAGAAGGGCACGCCGGTCGAGGAGATCGCGTACGGCCTGTGCCTGGCGCTGGCGCGGTCGTTCCAGGCGTCGGTGCTGCGGGGCCGCGAGCTGCTGCTGCCGGCGCTGCTGGTGGGGGGCGGGGCGGCCAACGCCGGGCTGGTGCGCGCGCTGCGCGAGGTGTTGCAGCTGGAGGACGACGACCTGCGCGTGCCACGGCGGCACGCGGAGATCGGGGCCCTGGGCGCGGCCCTGCTGGCCGACGGCGAGCGCAGGTTCGTGCTGGCCGACGTGCTGCAACGGCTGGAGGGCGCGGTGCACCTCGGTGGTGGCCTGCCCCGGTTCGATCCGCTGCCCGACCCGGGCGTGGAGCCGCCGCGGGCCGAGCCGCGCGGCGAAGACGCGCCGGACGAGCCCCTGCTGCTGGGCGTGGACGTGGGCTCGGTGAGCACGGACCTGGTGCTGATGACCACGGACGGGCGGCTGGTGGACGCGGTGTACCTGCGCACCCGCGGCCAGCCGCTGACGGTGCTGCAGGAGGGGCTGGCCGCGCTGGCCAGGCGCCACGACGGGGAGCTGGACGTCCTGGGCGTGGGCACCACCGGGTCCGGCCGGCACCTGGCCGGGCGCTTCCTCGGCGCCGACCTGGTGCGCAACGAGATCACGGCCCAGCTGCGGGCCGCGGCCGATTTCATGCCGCGCATCGACACCGTGCTCGAGATCGGTGGCCAGGACTCCAAGTACATCGGCGCCCGGGACGGCCACATCGTGGACTTCACGATGAACAAGGTCTGCGCGGCAGGCACCGGATCGTTCCTCGAGGAGCAGGCCACGCGCCTCGACATCTCGATCATCGACGAGTTCGCGGAGCTGGCGCTGCGCGCCGAGGCCCCGGTGGACCTGGGCAGCCGCTGCACGGTGTTCATGGACACGGAGCTGGCCCACGCGCTGCAGGCGGGCGCGGGCACCGAGGAGCTGGCCGCCGGGCTGGCCATCGCCGTGGCCCGCAACTACCTGGACAAGGTGGTGGCCGGCCGGCCCGTGGGTGAACACGTGCTGTTCCAGGGCGGCACGGCGTCCAACCGCGCCGTGGTGGCGGCCTTCCGCCAGCTCCTGGGCAAGCCGGTACAGGTGCACCCCTACAACCGGCTGTCCGGGGCCATGGGCGCGGCCCTGTTGGTGCGCGACGCCCAGCAGGCGGGCGACCTGACCGGGGCCAGCGGCTTCCGCGGGGTGGACGCCTGCCGCGGCGAGCTGGAGAAGAGCTTCGAGTGCCGCCGCTGCGTGAACCGCTGCCAGGTGAACCGCTTCCGCTCGGGCGCCCAGGTGTTCTTCTTCGGGGACACCTGCGAGCGCTTCTCGGCGCGGGGCGCCGAGGGCAAGCGGGGCGGCAACCGCGAGCACGCGCTGGCCCTGCGGCAGCGGTGGCTGCTGGAGGAGTCGGGGATCGTGCTGGGGGACGGCACGGACGTGGCCGACGCCACCCGTTCGCTCGGGATCCCGCGGGTCTCGATGGGGCTGCAGCTGCTGCCGGTGTGGACGGCCATCGCCCGCGCGGCCGGGCGGCAGCCCGTACTGTCCGGTCCCAGCTCGCCCGAGGCGCTGGCCGCGGCCCAGCGACACCTGCGGGCCGACACCTGCCTGCCGGTCAAGCTGGCCTACGGGCACGTGGAGGACCTGCTCGGCCGGGGGGTGCAGGACATCCTGATGCCGTCGGTATCGTCGCTGCCGCCCGGGCAGCCGGCCGAGCCCAGCTCCGCGACCTGCCCGTTCACCCACCACCTGGCCTGGATGGTGCGAGGGCAGAATTGGCCAGAGCTGATCACGCCGGAGTTCGACCTCAACGCGGCGCCGGGTGAGCAGCTGATCGACGCGGCCGCCCTGGCCGAACGCCTCGACGTGCCGATCAGCGTGATCCTGCAGGCCGTGGAGACCGGCCTGGAGCGGCTGAAGCACTGGCAAGCGCGGCTGCGGCTGCTGGGCGAGGCGATCCTCGAGCGCGCCGGCGACCGGGTGCTGGTGCTGCTGGGCCGCTCGTACACCATCGGCGATCCGTTCCTCAACATGGACCTCGGCCGGCACCTCGAGCGGCTGGGGCTGCCGTTCCTCTCCCTGGACTCGCTGCCACTGAACGAGGTGGCGCTGGACGAGGACTGGAACACTCTGGTGTGGTCGTCCAACCGCGACTACGTGCGCGCCGCCAAGCTCGTGAGGCGCGATCCGCGCCTGTTCCCGGTGGTGCTGTCGAGCTTCGGCTGCGGCCCGGACGGGTTCACGCTCAAGCACATGGAGGAGCTGCTCGCGGACCGGCCACGCCTGTTCCTGGAGCTGGACGAGCACCGCGGCGAGGCGGGCTTCGTCACCCGTCTGGAGGCATTCGCCGACGAGATCGACGCCCACCTGCGGACCAGGGCGGCGCCTGCCCCGGTCGACGAGGTGCCGCTGACCGCCCTGGTGCCCTCGACCCGGCCGGTGCGGGACACGGGTCGCCTGGTCGTGCCGTACTTCTGCGACCATGCCTACGCCTTCCTCGGCGCGCTGCGGCGGGGCAACCGCGAGGTGGTGCTGCTGCCGCCGCCGGCCACGGAGAGCCGGCTGCTGGGCGAGTCGCTGACCTCGGGCCGCGAGTGCCACCCGTTCGCCCTGCTGGCCGGGGACCTGGCCCACGCCGTGGAGATGGGGCTGCTGAACCGGGGGGACGCCTACTTCTTCCCCGGCGGGATCAACGCCTGCCTGTTCTCCCAGTTCCCCGACGGGCTGCGCCACGCGCTGCGGCGCCTGGGCGCGGACGGCATCGAGATCGTGACGCCCAACCTGTCGGAGATGCGCGACGAGATGGGGTACCTCACCGGCGTGCACCTGTGGCAGGGGGTGATGGCCACGGACATGATGCTGCGCATGAGCTGCGAGATGCGGCCGTACGAACGCAACGCCGGCGAGGTCGACCGGATCTACCGCCAGAACCTCGAGGAGCTCACCGGGGCCGTACAGGAGGGCGAGGTGCTCGACCTGTTGCCCTCGGTCATGGGCAGGTTGCACGCCATCGAGCTGCGGGACGGACCCTCACGGCCGAAGATCGGGGTGGCCGGCGACGTGTACACGCGGGTCAACCCCTTTGCCAGCGGGGACCTGTTCCGGCGGCTGGAGAACCTGGGCTGCGAGGTCTGGCCGGCGCCGTACCTGGTGGACAATGCGGCGTTCAACCTGACGCGGCGGCTGCGCGAGGCAGCCCGGCGCTGGGACCTGCAGGAGTTCCTCTCCCAGGGGCTGATCAACACGTTCAAGGAGTTCGGCAGCTGGCGCATCGGCCAGGCCGTGCCCGACCTGGCCGAACGGTACGCGGAACCGGAGTACGACGACGTGATCGAGATGTCCGCGCCCTACGTGGGGCCGGGCGCTGCGCCGCTGGTGCAGCTCAACCTGGCCAAGATGGTGCACTTCGCGCGCGGTGGCGCGTCCGGGATCCTCAACGCCATCTGCTTCGGCTGCATGGTGGGGGGCGTGTCCGCGGCCATCGTGGACCGCATCCGCACCGACCACGACAACATCCCCATGGCCACGCTGACCTTCGGCGGCACCGAGGGCGCGGACGACAGCCCCCGGCTCGAGGCGTTCGTGCACCAGGCGCACCGCTTCCACCAGCGGCGGGTCGAGCGGGCCTTGGACTGATCCCTCGATGGACCCGCTGCTCCTCCCGACCGTCCGGCCCAGGTACCGACGCACGCGTCGTCGGTACGTCCCGGTTCCTCCTCAGCCGTGGGTCCAGTAGTAGATCTCCACGGTCGAGCCGCGCTCGGGGAGATAGGCGCCCCACAGGTAGATGGTGTTGGTGTCGTCGTGGTAGCTCCAGCCGTCGTACTCGTCCGGGTCGTGGGGAACCTCCTCGCCGTCGACCATGACCGTCACGGTGTCGAGGTCGGGGGTGGCCTCGAGCCAGTAGAAGCTCTGCACGCCGGTGGCCACCAGGCCGAGGTTGGACATCACGTCCTTGTAGTCGGCCTCGCAGATGTCGGCCTGCAGGCCGTTCAGCTCCGCGACCACCGTGTGGTAGCGGTGACCGGGGGTGGCGTCCTCGCACGACTCGGCCGCGGGCGGGCCGACGATGGCGCTGAAGGTGACCGTGGCCTCGTCGTCCTTGAGGGCCTCGAACTGCTGGATGTAGTGCGCCGTCTCGATCAGGCTGCCGTTGTTCTGGTAGCACTCGATCTGGTCCTCGTACGGTAGGGAGCCGTCGTCGGAGCAGTCGTTCTCGTCGCTGACCACCACGATGGCCAGGTCGGCGTCGGGCCGTAGGAAGCCAACATTGACCGTGTCGCCGAACCCCGCCGGGCTGTCCAGCAGGGCCACCTCGGCGGCCAGCAGGCCCTTCTCCCAGCCGGATCCCTCGATGCCGACCTGGTCGATCTTGGCCATGAAGTGGGCCGGGTAGTTGGACGTCTCGGGGGTGATGTACAGGGGCTCCGGGCCCAGCAGCATGCCGCCCTCGGAGCCCTCCATGTCGGTGGTGGTGACCCCGATCTGCCAGTCCGAGTCGCTCTCGTTGACCTCGAAGATGAAGTCCGCGAACGCGTCCTTGACCTTGTCGTGCTCGTGCTTCATCGACGGCGAGTCGTCGACCACGAACAGGATGTCCACCTGCACGGACGGATCGAGCACGTAGATCTCGGAGTGCTGCGTGCCGCTGAGCATGTACTCGTTGCAGCCGCCGAGGACGGCGGCCAGGGTCGCGGTGAGGGCGAGGGCGAGCAGTCGCGTCATGGCTGACCTCCCACGAACACGGTACCGGTGCGGATCGAGCTTGGATGACCGTCGGGGTGACGGGGCGCGCGCGAGGGCGCGGGCTCAGGGCACGTCGCTCTGTCCGCTGACGTCGCGTCCCCAACACACGGCCTCGCCGTCAGCCGCGACCGAGCAGTTGTGCCAGCCCTGGGCGCTGATCGAGACCAGCAGGTCGGGCGGCGCGTCCAGCTGCCCATCGCCGTTGCTGCCCCAGCACAGGACCTCTCCGTCCGCGCGCAGCCCGCACGAGTGCTCGTAGCCCGCGGCGACCGCGAGGAAATCGCCGTCCGGGACGTCGCTCTGCCCCTCCTCGTCCCTGCCCCAGCAAGCCAGCGAGCCGTCGGTGTGCACGCCGCAGGAGTGGAAGCGACCCGCGCTCACCTGGGCGAACGCGCCAGCAGGAGGGGTGATCTTGCCCTCCTCGTCCTCGCCCCAGCAGGCCACGTCACCGCCGTCGGCCAGGGCACAGTTGTGCCGCCAGCCGCCGTCGAGCTGGACGAACACCCCCTCGGGCACGGCCGAGGACTGGCCGTGCCCGTCGTTGCCCCAGCACTCGATGCTGCCGTCCGTGCGCCGTCCGCAGGTGTGGTAGTAGCCACAGCCCACCTCCACGAAGGGCCCGTCCGGCGCCTGCAGCTGACCGTTTCCGTCGGCTCCCCAGCACTCGATCTCACCGCTGTCGCGCAGCCCGCACGAGTGGCCGTTGCCCACGCTGATCCGCTCGAACGCTCCGCCCGGAGGAGTGCACTCGCCATCATCGTCCAGGCCCCAGCACTCGACCTCGCCGTCGGGGCGCAATCCGCACGAGTGGGTGATGCCGGCCTCGGCCTGGACCCAGCACGCCTCGTCGATCCGGCCGTCGCAGTCGTTGTCCAGCCCCTCGCAGGTCTCGGCCGCGCCCGGGTACGTGGTCTCGTCCCCGTCGTCGCAGTCGCCGTCGCAGGCCCGCCACCCGTCGCCGTCCCCGTCCTCCTCGTCCGCTGCGGGGGAGCCGTCGCAGTCGTTGTCCAGGCCGTCGCACGCCTCGGGGTTGCCGGGGAACCTGGACGGCTCGTCGTCGTCGCAGTCGTCGCACGAACAGATGCCGTCCCCGTCCGAGTCCGCCACGTCCGGGTCTTCGCAGTCCGTGCGGTCGTCGCAGTCGTTGTCCAGGCCGTCGCACACCTCGATCGCGCCCGGGTAGACGTCGGCGTCGTCGGGGGCGCAGTCCGAGGAGTCCGGGATCCCGTCTCCGTCATAGTCGAACAGCAGGTCGTCGGCGTCGCGGCAACCAGGCGCGAACACGACCATGGCAGCGGCGACGGTCAGGGCGAGGCCGCGGGGGGCGTGCAGGCTCAGGGAGGGTCGGGGGTGATGAGTCACGACGGCGAGGATACCAGCACGCCCCGGTGAGCAGGGGACGGCTCAGGGCACGAACGCGTACAGGTCGGCGACGGGGGTGGTGCGGCCGATCTCGAGGTTGTTGCTGTCCCAGGTGACGTCCCACACCACGGCGCCGTCGGGCGCGACCTCGCGCACGCGGGGATTGCTGCCGTAGTTGTGCAGGGTGTTGCCGCCGGGGAGGCGATGGGCCTCGCCCATGTACTCGCCGTGCACCCCCTCGCCCGCGCCGAAGGTCCAGACCTCGGTCAGGGTCTTCGACTCGTCGTCCAGGGCGTACTCTCGCACCACCAGCTCGTCGTCCTCCTCGGCGCGGTACGACGAGGTCAGCAGGGTGCCGGCCTCGGTGTAGTGGGCCCCGTGCTGCCACCAGAACGCCGAGCTCTGGGGCACGAAGGTCCACGCGTCGTCGTGGTGGCCGAACACGCGCACGGCCTCGCCCGTGGTGTGGTCCACCTCGACCACGGTCTCGTGGGAGTAGAAGGACCACAGCAGCGTGTCCGAGAGCTCGTGCCAGCGGATGGTGTTGGAGCCGCAGTACCCCTCGGGCCCCAGCCCGCCCAGCAGCTCCGTGCAGGTGGCGATGGTGCGCTGCTGTCCATTCGGCAGCAGCTCCTCCAGGGACTCCTCGTCCCCGCCCATGGCCGCCCACACGATGGTGCCGTCCGGCAGCTCGGTGAACGGGTGGTGCAGCCCGGGTGTGTCATAGGTGTACACGATCGTCCCGTCGATCTTGACCCGTACGATGGTCGAGGCGTTGCCCCCGTCGAACACGGCCCAGTACGAGCTGCGGTCGATGAGCAGGTCGTTGCCGTCTCCCGACACCTGCGGCTGCATGGTGACCCTCAGCAGCGGGGTCTTGAGCAGCCACACCACCCGGCCCCGGCGATCGAGGATCACGGTGCGGTCGTCCAGGCCGGCGAGCAGGTAGGGGCGGTCCGGATCGACGCGGTCGAGGTCCGAGGTGAGCACCGCGGCCTCGGGCGTACCGGTGGGCAGCTTGTCGGTGTCCACGGTCATGTCGTCGCTGGACAGGGTCCCCTCGCCTGCCTCCTGCACCAGCCGGATGCGCACGGTGTCGTCGAACGGGATCCCGAGCAGCAGCTGCTCCTGCGCCCCCTCGCCAAAGGAGCGCTGCGGGGTGGTCATCCACTCGCCGTCGTCGAAGGTGTACTCGATCCAGCCGGTCGCCTCGACCAGCTGCGTCCAGGTCACGGCCACCACCGAGCCGACCTCGTCGTGGGTCTGCCCCTCGATGCCCTCCACGAGGTCGGCCAGGTCGCCGGGATCGGCCTCGCTGATGGTCTTGCACCCTCCGATCAGGAGCGCGGCCAGGAAGATGAGGGGGGGGAATGCTGCTTCGAATGCCCATGTCGATGCCTCCGTGTTGATCGCCTAGAGCGTTCGAACCCCGGAGGCGGGCCATGGTGGGATCCGGCGGAGTACCGATGGATTACAGCGAGGCCGGGACGGTCACTCGTCGGGCGTGCGGAAGCTGTCGCGGCCCCCACGACCGTCGCGGTCACGCGCGGCCTGGTCCAGGGCGCGGCCCATGCCCTCGCCGATGACCATGAACAGGCCCTCGGCCGTGCTGTACACCTCGTCGCCGTGGAACAGCCGGGCCACGACCTGGACCCGCCGCTGCTTGCGCGATACCACCCGGGCCTCGACCTCGATCACCCGCTCGAGCGGCAACATGCGCTTGAAGTGCGTGGTCAGGGTGGCGGCCACAACCCGGGTCTCGGTGACCCAGCAGGCCATGCCACAGGCCTCGTCCAGCAGCGCGGCCTGGGAGCCGCCGTGGGCGTGCAGGGGGGGGCCCTCGGCGCCCGGGCCGAACCAGACCTTGCCGTGCAGCAGGTCGGGATCGGCCTCGTCGCGGTAGTAGCGCAGCCGGTAGCGGTAGCCGCTGTCGTCGCCGCACACGAAACGCCCGGGCCGGCCCGTGGGGAAGGGCCACTCGCCCAGCGGCGCCCAGCCCGGCTCCGGCGCCAGCGCGTCGTCGGGCAGCTGGGGTGGATTCAGGGGGTCGGTCATGGCCGGGCAAGATACCCGATCGGGGGGCCGTCGGAAAAAAAGTGCAGCCCCTCCGCCGCGATTTCAGGTTCGGTTCAGGTGGACCCTCCACGATGGTCCTCGAGCATGCCAATGGAGGACACCATGACTCGCACGATCCCGACGTTCCTTTTCCTGATCACCTTCACCCTGGCCGGCTGCCTCACGGAGACCGACGTCGCCCCGGGCGTCACCGACCTGATCGAGGGCGACACCCGGCGCATGCCCGCCGAGTGGGAGCCCCAGGCCGCGGTCTGGCTGCAGTGGCCCCAACCCTGGGAGGGCACGCAGGTCCAGGCCGCCTTCGAGGACATCATCGAGGTGATCACCGAGTACGAGGACGTGCACCTGGTGGTCAACGACGAGTCGGACCGCCAGCGGGCCGAGCAGGCGCTGTCCGGCGCGCACGCGTCGCGGCTGATCCTGCACGTGATCCCCACCGGCAGCTCGTGGATGCGGGACAACGGACCGCGCTACGTGGAGGTGGACGACCAGCTGGTGATCCAGAACTGGGGTTTCAACGGCTGGGGTTCGCCGCCGAGCGAGTCCTACTGGTACTCGATCGACAACGAGGTGCCCGAGGCCGTGGCCGACCTGCTGGACCTGCCGGTGGAGCAGGTGTCGATGATCCACGAGCGAGGCGACCTCGAGGTCAACGGGGTGGACACCGCCCTGGTCAACTGGTCGGTGGTCTCCCACCGCAACCCGGACCAGGACCGCGAGGACCTCGAGGCGGAGTTCGAGGCGGCGCTGGGCGTGGACTCGGTGATCTGGGCCGAGGGCTTCGATCCCCTGGACGGGACCCGCGGCCACGTGGACGGCATGGCCCGGTTCGTGGCCGAGGACACGATCCTGGTGGGCCAGGACGGCGGCGCGCTGATGGACACCATCGCCGCGCAGATCGCCGAGCAGCGCCCCGACCTGACCGTGGCGCGGCTCGAGGCCCGCGAGGCAGCCATGCTGCTGAACTTCCTGGTGGGCAACGGCTTCGTGCTGGTAGGTACCAGCCGTGACGACGCGCAGGACGCCGAGGCGCAGCGGGTGCTGGAGGGGTTCTTCCCCGGCCGCGACGTCCGGTTCGTGGACGTGTGGGCCCTGTGGGCCAACGGCGGAGGCGTGCACTGCGTGACCAACGACCAGCCGGCGGCGCCCTGAGCGATCCCCTGCCCCCTCCCCCCTCCCCCAGCACGGGGTATGCTTCCCCGATGCGGATCCTGCTGGTCGAGGACGAGCCCGTGCTGCGCGCGTCCGTGGCCCGCGCCCTGCGCGAGGACGGCCACGCCGTGGACGAGGTGGACAGCTGCTTCGGCGCCGAGATGGAGGCGCGCGCGGTGGACTACGGCCTGATCGTGCTCGACCGCGGCCTGCCCGACGGCGATGGCCTCGACACGCTCAAGCGCTGGCGCCGCGCGGGCAGCACGACCCCGGTGCTGATCCTCACCGCCCGCGACGCGATCGACGACCGGATCCAGGGCCTGGACGGCGGCGCGGACGACTACGTGGTCAAGCCCTTCGACCTCGACGAGCTGCGGGCGCGGGTGCGCTCCCTGGCCCGGCGCGGACCCGAGCTGCTGGACGTGGTGCTGCGCGTGGCCGACCTGGAGTTGGACACGGCCCGGGGCCAGGTCCGGCGGGGCGGCGTGCTGCTGCCCCTGCGCAGCAAGGAGCTGGCCGTGCTGCAGGTGCTGCTGGAGCGGCGGGGCCGGGTGGTCAGCCGCGACCAGCTGCGCGCCGCGTGCTGGGACGCCGACCACGAGCCCGGCTCCAACGTGGAGGAGGCCACGGTGTCGTCCCTGCGCCGCAAGCTGGGCGACCCGCCGCTGATCCGCACCCGCCGGGGCCTGGGGTACACCGTTGACGACTGATCCGCGCGCGCTGGCGCGCCGCATCGGCCGCGCCACGGCCCTGGCCTGGGTGGCGGGTGTGGTCCTGCTGGCCGCGCTGTCGATCGTGACCGCGCAGCAGGGGTACGACGCGGACGTGGACGGCCAGCTGTGGGCCCACGCCCTGGCCGCCTACGGGCTGGGCTGGTGGGACGAGGACGGCGCCTTCCACGACGAGGTGCTGCTGAAGGAGCCGGACCTGGTCTCCGGACCGGTGCGCATCACCATGGCCACGCCCGGAGGGGTGGTGTTCGGCCCCGACGATCCGGATCGGGCCGTGCTGGTGGAGCGGGCCATGGCCTCGCCTGGCGAGGAGGTCTGGCTGGACCGACCGGGCGAGCGGGGCCTGGCCCTGGCCACCTACGACGACGCCGACCGGGTGGTAGGCGCGGTGATCGCGACGCAGTCCACCCGATGGGCCCGGCGGGCCGCCGCCCGCTTCGCGCTGATCACCACGGCCGCGGCCCTGGCCCTGGTGCTGGTGGGGTTGCTGATGAGCCAGTGGCTGGCGCGGCGCCTGCTGGCCGCGCTGCAGGCGTCCCTGACCGAGCGGGAGCGGATCCTGGCGGGCGCGGCCCACGAGCTGCGCACGCCCCTGGCCACCCTGCTGGCGCGCGTGGACTCCACGCCCGCGGGTGAGGAGGCAGCGGCGCTGCCCGAGGTCCGCAGCACGGCGGCGCGGGCCGCGGCCATGGTCGAGCGGCTGTTGACCTGGAGCCGGCTGGCCCACGCCACGCCCGCGCGGGAGCCGGTGCGGCTCGACCTGCTGGTGGAGCTGTGCCTGGACGACGACGAGCCGCTGGAGGGCGAGGCCTGCGTGGTGGACGGGGATCCGCAGCTGCTGGAGGTGGCCGTGCGCAACCTGGTGGAGAACGCGCGGGTGCACGGCGACGGCGTGGACCGGGTCCGGGTGGCGGGTGGCCGCGTGGAGGTGCACGACCGCGGCCAGGGGCTCCCGGCCGACCACGAGATCGCGCCGTTCCGCCGCGGACCGGCCAGCCGCGGCTCCGGCCTGGGCCTGGCCCTGGTGCGCCGCATCGCCGAGAAGCATGGCGGGCGGCTGGAGACGGCGCCGGTGGTGGTGCTGGTGTTGCCGGTCCGGCCGGGCTGATCCCCATTGCGGTACCCTGGAGGCGTGCCAGATCCCCGCGCCGAGATCCTGACGATCTGCCAGCGCCACCTGCCCGGGTGGCGGGGACTGGACCTCGGCGAATTCACGTTCGCCGGGCCCGGAGGGTTCTCCTCGGTCACGTCCGCGGTCCGCTGCCTGTGCGAGGGCGTGCAGCCCCACGGGGTGTTCTTCCGCCAGCTGCAGGGCAAGGAGAACGCCATCCTCGACTTCGACGCCGAGCAGGCGGTGTTCCTGGCCCTGGGCGAGGCCGGCATCGCGGCGCGCTGCCTGGCTTACGAGCGGGACTACCGGCTGGAGGCCCTGTACGAGGGGCGCGCGCTCACCGCGGACGACCTGCGCGATCCCCAGATGCTGCGCGGCATCGCCGGTCAGCTGCACCGCTTCCACCAGCTGCGGCCGGGCGGGCTTCCCGGGGACACGTTCTTCGAGCGGCTGCACCGGCGCTGGGGCGCGCTGGCCCGGCGCGTGCTGGGCGAGCAGCAGGGGGTGTTCCCGGACGAGGAGCGGGCGCTGTGCGAAGGGCTGGCCGCGATCCACACCGAAGAAATCCGGCGCGAGGTGCGGCGCATGGTGCCCCGCGGCGAGCCGGTCTTCTGCCACAACGACACGTACCACGGCAACGTGTTCGCCCTGGCCACGGGCGGGGTGCGACTGCTGGACTTCGAGTTCAGCTGCCTGGGCCACCGCGCGTTCGACTTCGCCAACCTGTTCGCCGAGACCACGATGCGACACGGCTTGGCCGAGCCGCCCCACTTCACCCTGGCCGAGCCGGCGTTCGGGGAGGCGGAGATCGGGCAGCTGGTGGGGTACTACCTGGACTGCGAGCCGGACCTGGGCGCGGACGAGCGGGCCGAGCGCCACGCGACCCTCGTGCGCCAGACCCTCGACCTGGTGCCCCTGTCGGACTACATGTACGCGCTGGCCGCCATCCCGCTGGCCGTGGAACCGATCCAGCGCATCCGCTTCATCCCCTACGCGCACCAGCGGTTCGCCCGGTTCCTGCGGGCCTGCGAGGAGCGGTCCGGAGGCGATGGCGCATGACCGGGACGCTGCCCCTCGACCGCGCCGACCGCGAACGGCTGCAACGCAAGGCCGGAGCTGCGCGCACCGCGCTGCGGCTGTGCGCCGTGCTGGGCCTGATCGCGCCCGTGACCATCGTGGTGTTCGTGTCGTTCACGCCCACGCAATGGTCCCTGGGCTCGGGCGCCCTGGTCGGCCTGCTCGTGCTGGTGATGGCAGGCCCGTTCTGGGTCAAGTGCCTCGACCTGGTAAGGACGATCCGCCGGGTGGCCCGCTGGCTGGCGCAGGGGGAGAAGCGGCAGCACGTCGGCGAGGTGACCGGCAAGGGACCGAACATGGTGCGCGTGGGCGAGATGGCCGTGGTCGCGTGGGAGAAGGCCCGCACCCTGTCCGTGGGTGACGAGGTCACGGTGGAGTACCTGCCGCTGGACGGCCACCTCGACGGCATCGTGGGGGTGCTGTCGATCGACGGGGAGCCCAATCCATACTTCGAGAGCCCGTGGCGCAGCGGGCCGCCGACCGCCTGAGGGTGGTCACAGGGAGGGAGACGCATGCCGACGGAGTTCACGCCCGGTCTGATCGTGGGGGCCCTGGTGTTCTTCACCGGCGCCGCCTTCCTGTGGGTGATGATGCTGAAGGCCGGCGGCCTGGCCTTCGGGTTCGCCGCGCTGACCAACCTGAGCAACTACCTGTCCGCGCCGGACAACAAGCGCGGCCGCCTGCTGTTCGCCCTGGCCGCAGGGATCACGACGATCGGGGCGTGCACGTGCTTCGTCTCGGTCTCGGCAGGCGACGCGCGGCGCAACCGGGGCTGCGAGCACGCCTGCGAGCTGGCCGGTTGGGACGACGGGCGGTACCGGGGCAATCCCCACGAGACGCTGGACGGTCCGGCCGTGTACGAGTGCTGGTGCCAGCGCGGGAGTACGTGGTCGCCGGAACCGGTGACCGTGCCGGAGCCGGCGGGGGAGGAGTGAGGACCATGGGATCGAGGATCATCGGGCCGTTGCTCGCCGCCGCGTGCGCGGCTGCGCTGTGCGGCTGCTGCTGCGGCACCACGACCTATACGCGCTCCGTGTACCAGGGCGACTACTCGGACCACCAGACCGACGGAGGCCGGATCTACGTGGTCATGGGCGGGACGCGCACCATCGAGAACGCCGGCGGGCTCGACACCGCGGACGTGATCGAGCCGCCCTACTCGCTGGAGGCTGGCTTCTACCCGGCCGGCGAGCACACCGACCCGGTGAGGATCCTGTCCGCACAGCTGGTGCACCAGGGCCGGACCGTGGTGCTGCACGACCGGGCCTCGCCCCCCCTGGAGGAGCCCCTGGTGTTCGACGAGGCCGGGGGCCGGCAGGAGGCCCGCGTCGAGTTCCCCCTCGGGGTCTCGCTGCCCTTCGTGGAGGGCTCCACGGCCGAGGCCACCCTGGTGGTCGAGGTGCCGTGGGAGGAGGATCAGATCACGCTGGAGAAGGTGTTCGTCGGCGAGTTCAGCGAGGAGTCCGGCACGATCTGGGATGCTTGGATGGGGGTTTGAGCAAGGAACAGGTGCCGGTTATTAAGCTTTAAGCTTTTCGAAAAGCTTAAAGCTTAATAACCGGCACCTGTCAGACCCACCCGGTCTCGGACCGCGGGGGGTGGCCGAGCACGCAGGTGGATGCGGCGTCGAGCAGGATCTTGAGATCGGGCTCGTCCAGGTAGAGCTCACCCACCGCGTCGTGACTCATGAACAGCTTCCACAGCGCCGGGATCGGCGAGCGGCGCCGGGCCTTGTCCAGGACCGCCGTGATCTGCCGGGCGAGGGCGTCGGCGTCGCCACCGGGCTCCAGCTCCAGGTCTCCGTTGGTGACCAGCCCGTCGAGGAACGCCTGGGCCACCTCGACCGCGTCCCGGCCCGGGCCGCCCGAGGTGCTGTGCTCGCTCCACTGGTACAGGCCGCCGCCGGAGCTGGGCAGCCAGCGGGTGTTCGACTGGGGATCGAACAGGCCCAGCTGGTGGTGGCCGGCCAGCTCGAACGCGGTGTGGAAGACCTCCTCCACGGCCTGGAAGCCGAAGCTGGCGTACACGAAATCGGGGGTGCGGTGCACGTCGAACGGACCGCCCCGGTCCTCCATGTCGCGGCACCACGCCACCAGGGCCGGCCGCGGGGCCCCGGGTGCAGCAGCGGTCTGCTGGTGGTACCAGGCCATGAAGGGTTCGGCCCCATCCGGGGCCGCGGGCGCGAGGAAGACGGCGAGGTCGAAGCTCATGGGTTCGCTCCTGAAGGCGACCGGAGCGTAGCATGACCGGAGGATCGGATCGTCACCGGGGAAATCCGCCGAAACACCACGGCGCTTCCGCGGCGCGAGCGCGGGTGATGGATCCGGAGACACCGAGATGACGACGCACACTCCGAACCCCGAACAGACGACGGCCCTGGAGGCATGGGGCTGGGACGAGGGCTGGGCCCGGTCGCTGCGCGACGACGGCGAGCCAGCGCGTGTGGTGACCGTGGACCGGGACCGGCTGTCCCTGCAGTGGGCCGGTGGCACGGCCGAGGGGATCTGGCGCCCGCCGGGCAGACAGGAGGAGCCCCCGGCGGTGGGGGACTGGTGTGTCCTGCCAGCCGGCGCTGGCAGTGACGACGGTCTGATCCGCGTCCGGCGTTGCCTGCCACGTCGCACGATGCTGGCTCGACGCGCTGCCGGCCGGACCACACGCGCCCAGTTGCTGGCCGCCAACGTGGACACGGTCGCGCTGGTGTGCGGCCTGGACCGCACTGCCGGGATCCGCGGGCTCGAGCGGCTGGTGACCCTGGTCCTCGACGGCGGCGCGCTGCCGCTGGTGGTGCTCAACAAGGCCGACCTGTGTCCGGACGTCGAGACCGCGCTGTTCGACGCGCGCCGGGCCGCGCCCGGGGTGCAGGCGGTGGTGGTCAGCGCCCTGGACGGTGACGGACTCGACGACCTGCGCCGGCTCCTGCCACCGGGCACGACCGCGGCGCTGATCGGCCCCTCCGGGGTCGGCAAGTCCACCCTGACCAACGCCCTCGCAGGCGGCGCGGTCGAGGCCACCGGCGCGGTACGCGCCGCCGACCAGCGGGGCCGGCACACCACCACGCGCCGCACCCTCCACCGGTTGCCCTCCGGCCTGCTGCTGATCGACACCCCCGGACTGCGCGAGCTCGGCATGTGGCTCGACGGCGAAGGCCTGCGACGCGCCTTCGATGACGTGGAGGCGCTGGCTGCCGGGTGCCGCTTCCGCGACTGCACCCACGACGACGAGCCGGGCTGTGCGGTCCGCCAGGCTGCGGACGATGGCGCCCTGGAACCGCGCCGCCTCGAGCGCTACGTCGAGCTCCGTGACGAGGCGGACGCACAGGAGCGCCGTCGGGAGGCCAGGGCGCGCAAGGACAACTCCAAGGCCCGCTTCAAGCACATCTCGAAGTCCATCCGGAGGATGAAGCGGGACCGGCCCCGGTGAGGCCGTCCCGTCCGCCGCCGTTCCCGGGAACCGTGTATCCTGGTCCTTCCCCATAACGAGGAGGGAACCGTGCGTCTCCTGATATCCGTCGTGGCCGCCCTGGGAATGCTGCAACTCACCGCCTGCTGCTGCTGCGGCGGCGGGCCGTCGGGCAACTGGTCGAGCGACTGGGAGACCACGGACTGGGAGGCCACGGACTGGACGGCCGACACCTGCTACCAGAACGTGCCCTCGGACAAGCAGACCGCCGGGTCCACCTTCTCGGTGACCTGCCCGGCCGACTGCAACTACGGGTCGGTGTGGGGCAACGGCCCGTACACCGGCGACTCCAACGTCTGCTCGGCCGCGATCCACGCGGGCAAGCTCACCACCACCGGTGGCACCGTGAACGTCAAGGTCGTGGCCGGCGGGGAGAGCTACTCCGGGTCCACGGCCAACGGCATCACCAGCAGCGACTGGATGAGCTACCCGTACGGATTCACGTTCGAGTAGACCCGCCCCGACCGTTCAGTACGAGGCCGTCGTCTCGTAGAGGCTGGCATACGTCTGCACCCGGAAGGCGAACCCCTCGGGCAGGGTGGCGCGCCACAGCTCCTCGCCCCCGGGATAGCTCGTCTCGGCGATGAACGTGGAGGTCTCGCCGCCGGCGAGGTAGAGCATCCGGTCCCCGTCCTCGAGCATGTCCACGTCGCCTCGGATCAGCGAGAAGAAGTGGTCCGGCGCGGCCGGATCGGCCGAGCCCAGCGAGAAGGTCGGCGCCGCCTGCATCGACGCCTCGTCCAGCTCGAAGCCGGCCACGCGGCTGTAGGTCTCGGCCTCCCAGTCCCACTCCCCGCTGTCGTCCGGCCGCAGGTTGCCGTTGTCGAACACCAGCATCCGGATGCGGTCACCGTCCCGCGCCACGATCTCCGGGGAGTGCTGGTGGAACATCCACAGCGCGGGTGACAGGGGCTGGGGGTCGGCCGCGTCGAGGTCGTCGACCAGCTCGAAGTCCCCCTCGAAGCCCAGGCGCCAGGCCACGGCGTCGGTCTCCACGTCGATCTTGATGATCCAGTCCTGGTGCCGCAGGCTCATCCAGAAGAATTGCCCGCCGTCGTCGTCCAGCCCGTGCACCAGCGCGTTGCCGTGCAGCCAGTCCAGGTCCTCGTCCTCGAAGGGGCTGACCCGGGCGTAGTCCAGCTTGGGATCGATGGGCTCGCCGTCCCCCAGCTCGCCGTGGCTGGACCAGTCCCAGTGCACCTCGTCCGCGACCGGGTCGAACACGATCAGCCCGTACGCGAGCCGGTCCCCGGCCGCGGGCGAGGCATCCCCTGCGCCGGTGAGGAAGGCCAGTGATCCGGCCCAGGGCCCCTCGCGCAGCTCGATCACCTCGTGCATGTCGACCCAGGTGTGCACGAACCGGGTCCGGCCCTCGAACCACAGCGGGGTGTACTCCGCGATCGGCGCGCAGCTGCGGTCGAAGGTCGCCAGCAGCGAAGCCGAATCGTCCACGGCCGCGAACCCGCCACCGGACGTGGCGGTCATGGACAACAGCGCGTCGCCGTCGCCGTGCTCCAGCGACCAGCGCGGTACACCGTCGCGGCCGAAGCAGAACTGGTTGGGCCAGCCGTCCGGGTCGTCGGGCGCGTGACGCCGGCCGTTGGTACATATCACCTCGCCGTCGGTGAACCACGATCCGTCACCGTAGGTCTCGATCTCGACCCCGAGGAACCCGGACGGCAGAGGGTCGGTGACGAAGGTCTCGGGCTCGCTCGTCCAGCGCGCCCCATCGGCCTCGGCCACGACGACCAACTCGTAGGTGCGGTCTGCCCCCAGGCCCAGGACCAGCACCTCCTCCTCGGTCCCGGCGGTGAGCGACACCGCGGGCGTGGTGTGGTCGAGCTCCCCGTCTGCCCAGGCCTCGGCGTGGACGCTGACGTCCTGTTCGTGGCTCACCGCGACGAGGGCGCTGAACGGGTTGTGCTCGTTGGGGAGGATCTCGACGTCGGCGGGATCCAGCTCGCCGGTCCCATCGCACGCGGCGATCCACGCACATGGGGCGAACAGCAGGCACGCATACAGCATGGGTTCCAGGCGGCGCACGACCCTACCAGGATACCCAAGCCGGCCGTGCTGTGAGCGAGCTCGGGCACGCTTCGCAGCCCGTTCCCCTTGAGTGCGCGGGTCGGTGTTCGTATCCTCAGGGTGTATGGGTGGCCTCCCCCAGGTCCGGTCGATTCGCACGTCGCTGTGGGCATGGTGCGCGCTGCTGTGCCTGTTCTTCGCGCAGGCGACCCCTGCCGAGGGCTGCGAGTCCGGCTGCGCGTGCGCGCCCTCTGCCCAGGGCAGTACGGGCGAGCCCGTTCACACCGGGACCACCGACGACTGCACCGGCGACCAGTGCCCGCCCGGCTGCGACGACTGCCTGTGTTGCCCGGGTGCCATGGCTGCCGCGGCACCGCACTCGGTCACGCTCCAGCTGACCGGTGAAGCTCGACAGGAGCTGATCGCCCCCCCGGACCGCAGCACAAGCGGCGTGTCCCGACGGATTTACCGGCCTCCCAAACCCTCCCTCGTCTGAACCCCAGACGGATCTCGGACCAGGACCGCCTGCCCCCCCGGTCGACCGGACCGGTGGGCGGGTGCGTCCGTGCAGACGAGGGAGTACGACCCATGACTCGCATGACTTCGCGCATACTCGCGCGCTCGCTCTCGATCCAGAAGACCACGGCCTCGGCCGTGGCCCTGGCCGCGGCGCTGCTGACGCTCGGGTGCCTGGGCCTCGGCACCGGCGAGGCCCCATCCGGGGCGGAGGCCACCGGGCATCCGTCCGGGCTGGTCGCCGACCCAGCGGACTGGTGCGGCGGCTGCGGCCTGCCCGAGTCCATGTGCACGGTGTGCAACCCGGAGCTGATCGAGCAGTTCAAGGCCAGCGGCGACTGGTGCCCCGAGCACGGCTTCCCCGAATCGGTCTGCCCGAAGTGCAACCCGATGCAGCCGCCCGGGGCCGGGCCTGGACCGGGCTCCCACGCGCCGGAGACGTCCGCCGGGAAGACAGCTGGCACCGTGATCCGGTTCAGCTCGCCGGCCATCGAGGCCGCGGCCGGGATCGCGACCGTGCCCGCCACCACGGGCTCCCTGGGCATCGACGTGGAGTGCACGGCGAGCGTGGACTTCGACCACGACGTGACCGCGGACATCCGGTCACCGGTGGAGGGCATCGTCCGGGAGGTCCGGGTGGATCTCGGCCAGCAGGTGGCCGCCGGTGACCGGCTGTTCACGCTGGAGAGCGCGGACGTCGGCGACCTGCAGGCGGGCCACAGCGCGGCCGCCGAGCGGGTCGAGGCCGCGCGCGCGAACCTCGCGCGGCAGGAGGTACTCCTCGAGGAGGGCCTCACGTCGCAGCGGGGCATCGAGCTGGCCCGACAGGACTTCGAGGAGGCGGAGGCCGAGCTGCAGTCCATCGAGCAGTCGCTGCGCCTGAGCGGGGCCGGGCGCGACGGCGACGGCCGCTACGCGATCCGCGCGCCCATCGCCGGGACCGTCGTTCGTCGGCCCACGCTGGTGGGGACCTACGCCAGCGAGGCCGACTCGCTGGCCACGGTCGCGGACACGTCGGTGATGTGGGCGCTGCTCGACGTGCCGGAGTGGGACGCCTCGGTCGTGCGCGTCGGTCAGCAGGTGGACCTGCACGTGGACGGCGTGGCCGGTCACACATTCTCGGGGGCAATCTCGTGGGTCGCGTCCGAGGTCGATCCCACGACCCGGGCCGTGACCGCGCGCGCCCGGATCGACAACCCGGACCGGTTGCTGCGCGCCGGTCAGTTCGCCCGGGCCACGGTCCGGGTCGCCGGCGCCGAGGACGCCGCGACCGTGCCCACGGACGCCGTGCAGCGGCTGGGCGACGAGTCGGTGGTGTTCGTGCGCGTGGCGCAGGGGCTGTACGAACCCCGGACCGTGACCCTCGGCCGCTCGGACGGCCGCCGGGTCCACGTGTCGGGCGAGATCCAGGAGGGAGACGCGGTGGTCACCACCGGGGCCTTCCTGCTGCGCACGGAGCTGTCCCGTGAGTCCATCGGCGCGGGCTGCTGCGAGGTCGAGGGGCCGGGCGGGCGCTGACATGCTGAACGCGCTGATCGATCTCTCGCTGCAGCACCGCGGGGTCGTCCTGCTCGCCACGGCCGTGCTGGTCGTGGCGGGCGTGGCCTCCTTCCGCCACCTGCCCATGGACGCCTATCCGGACACCACCCCGGTGCAGGTGGCGGTCAACACGTCGGCCCCGGCGCTGTCCCCGGTGGAAGTGGAGCGCCAGATCACCTTCCCGGTCGAACAGGCCATCGGCGGGCTGCAGGGCCTGGTCGAGGTCCGCTCGATCTCCAAGTTCGGCTTCTCGCAGATCACGGCCATCTTCGACGACGGCACCGACGTGTACCTCGCGCGCCAGGTCGTGGGCGAGCGGCTGCAGGCCATGGAGCTCCCCGAGGGCGTCGGTCGCCCCTCGCTGGGGCCGGTGTCCACCGGCCTGGGCGAGGTCTTCCAGTACATCGTGCGCAGCGAGGAGCTGTCCGCCCAGGAGCTGCGCACGCTGCACCACTGGGTGGTGCGGCCGCAGATGCTGCAGGTGCCGGGCGTGGCCGAGATCAACACCTGGGGCGGCTACACGAAGCAGTACCACGTGGTGTTCGATCCGGACCTGCTGATCAAGCACGACCTGATCCTCGACGACCTGGCCGCGGCGCTGAGGAGCAACAACGCCAACGTGGGCGGCGGCATGGTCGACCGGGGCGGGGAATCCCAGCTCGTGCAGGGCGTGGCGCTGGTCCAGGGCATCGGCGACCTCGAGGACATCGTGGTCGCCGCGCGGGACGGGGTGCCGATCCGGGTGCGGGACGTCGCCCGCGTGGAGGAGGGCCACGAGATCCGCCGTGCCGCGGTGACCGCGGAGGGCGAGGGCGAGGCCGTGCTGGGCCTGGGCTTCATGCTGATGGGCGAGAACAGTCGCGAGCTCACTGCGCGGCTGGAGACCCGCCTGGCCGAGGTGCACGAGAGCCTCCCCGCAGGGGTCACGGTCGAGCCGGTCTACTCTCGCACCGAGCTGGTCGACCAGGTCCTGCGCACGGTGCGCAACAACCTGCTGGAAGGGGCGCTGCTGGTCATCGCGATCCTGTTCGTGTTCCTGGGCAACGTGCGCGCGGGCCTGATCGTGGCGCTGGCCATCCCCCTGTCCATGCTGTTCGCCTTCAACGCAATGCTGCGGTTCGGGATCGCGGGCAGCCTGATGAGCCTGGGCGCCATCGACTTCGGCCTGGTGGTGGACAGCTCGGTGATCATGGTCGAGAACGCGGCCCGGCGCGTGGCCGAGGACCGCAGCGGCCGCAGCGTGCGCGAGGTGGTGCGCGACGCGGCCGTGGAGGTGCGCAGGCCCACGCTCTTCGGCGAGCTGATCATCGCCATCGTCTACCTGCCGATCCTGGCCCTGGAGGGGGTCGAGGGGAAGCTGTTCCAGCCCATGGCCCTGACCGTGATCTTCGCCCTGGCCGGGTCCATGATCCTGTCGCTGACGCTGATGCCCGCGCTGGCCAGCCTGGTGCTGAAGCGCCGCGGGAACCACCGGGACCCCGCCCTGGTGCGGGCGCTGCAGCGGGTCTACCGCCCGGTGCTGGGCTGGGCCCTGTCCCACCGCGTGCAGGTGCTCGTGATCGTGGTGTTCCTGCTGGGCAACGCGCTGTTCATCGCGACGCGCCTGGGCTCGGAGTTCGTGCCCCGGCTGCGGGAGCAGGCGATCGTGGTCAACACGGTCCGCCTCGCGGGCGTGTCCCTGGACGAGTCGGTGCGCTACGGCACGCAGCTCGAGCGGCTGCTGCTCGCCGAGTTCCCCGACGAGATCGCGCACATCTGGACACGCACGGGCACCGCGGAGGTGGCCACGGATCCCATGGGCCTGGAGGTGTCGGACATCTTCATGACCCTCACGCCCCGGGACCAGTGGCGGCGCGCCCGCGACCAGGACGCGCTGATGGCGCAGATGAGCGCGGTGCTCGAGGACATGCCGGGCATGCGGGCCATCTTCACCCAGCCCATCGAGATGCGGATGAACGAGATGATCGCCGGGATCCGCGCCGACCTGGGCATCAAACTGTTCGGGGACGACTTCGAGGTGCTCAAGGGGCAGGCCGCGGAGATCCAGCGCGTTGTCGAGGGGGTGCCGGGGGCCGCGGACGTCACGGTCGAGCAGGTCACGGGCCAGCCCATCCTGCGCATCGAGGTCGACCGCGACGCGGTGGCCCGGTTCGGGATCCCGGCCGACGCGGTCCTGGACCTGGTGGAGTCCCTGGGCACGCTGCACGTAGGCGAGGTGGTCGAGGAACAGATGCGCTTCGACCTGGTCCTGCGGCTGGACGACCGCTACCGCGACGACACCCGGCAGCTCGAGCGGCTGCTGGTCACCGCGCCGGACGGCCAGCGGGTGCCGCTGGGCCGGCTGGCCCACATCGGCGTGGAGGAGAGCCCCTCGACCATCCACCGCGAGTGGGCGCGACGGCGCATCACCATCCAGACCAACGTGCGCGACCGCGACGTGGGCTCGTTCGTGGCCGACGTGCGGGAGGCGATCTCCACACAGGTCGAGCTGCCCCCCGGGTACTACGTGCGCTACGGCGGCCAGTTCGAGCACCTCGAGCGGGCCAGCCAGCGCCTGATGATCGTGGTACCGATCGCGCTGCTGCTGATCTTCACGCTGCTGTACCTGACCTTCGGCAGCGCCCGCGACGCGGTGCTCGTGTTCACCGGCGTGCCGTTTGCCGCGGTGGGGGGGGTGGTCGCGCTGTGGCTGCGGGACATGCCGTTCTCCATCTCCGCGGGGGTGGGGTTCATCGCGGTGTCGGGCGTGGCCGTGCTCGGGCAGCTCGTGCTCGTGTCGAGCATCCGACGGCTGCGGGACGCGGGCCGGGAGCTGGCCACGGCCATCCGGGAGGCCGCGGAGATGCGGCTGCGGCCGGTGCTGATGACCGGCATGGTCGCCGCGCTGGGCTTCGTGCCCATGGCCCTCAACACCGGCGTCGGCGCCGAGGTGCAGCGGCCCCTGGCCACGGTCGTCATCGGCGGCGTGGTCTCGTCCACGCTGGCGACCCTGGTGGTGCTGCCGGCGATCTATCGGACGTTCGGCTCCCCGGGTTCGCCCGCCGATGTGCCTCGGCGTCTCCCCAGGGGCCTCTAGCGTGGTCGAGTCCCCTCGTACAGCGCCCCGATCTCGGTCGTGTCGAGCACGCGGCCGTAGATCCGGATGTCCGCGAGCTGGCCGTGGAAATGCCGTGAGGAGCTGTTGTCCGCCCGACCGCCCAGGAACAGGCTGCAGGCCGGATCGAGGCCGCCTGTTCCGCGTTCGGCCGTGGCGGCCTCGGCGCCGTCGAGGTAGAGCACGGCCTGCCCGCTCTCGCCCGTGGTATCCACGGTCAGCGCCAGGTGCTATACCCGCCGTTGAAGTAGTCCCTCGGCTCGCCGTCCTCGTCGCTGGGGAACGTGAACATCGGGCTGGGCACGGCGGCGTAGCCGTGGGTCTGCAGCAACCCCCCGATGCTCTCCTCCCCACGCAGCAGCTCGGAAAACGGCGTGTCGGTGTCTCGAGCGAGCTGGCGCAGGCTGGAGCGCTCGGCATACCCGGGGTGGTCGAGCCGTTCGTCCGACTCGGCGAACTGGGTCCCGTACAGCAGGTAGCCCAGCTCACCCTCGGTGTACGACGAGGCCAGGCCGTGCAGGTCGATGTACAGCCCACGGCCGTGCTGCGCCTCGACGGTTCGACGGGCCGCGTCGACCAGGCCGTGGTACTCGGTCCAGGCCTGCTCGGCCAGTGCCTGTCCCGCCGTGGCGTCCTCCAGCGCGGCGTTGGCCTCGACCTTGGACCGGTGCAGGTGCAACAGGACCACATGAGCCCGCCGGCCCGTGGCGTCGAACAGGGCGTCGTCGATGGCGAGGGCCAGCTCCTGGGTCCGGGAGTCGCCGCCCGTCGTGCTGCCGTTGTCGTCCAGTTCCTCGGGGACCAGATCTCCACCATGGGGCGCGCTCAGCACGAGCGGCAGCGTGCCGACGTGGAGTTCCATGTAGTCGCTGGTCCCCATCCACACACAGCCATCGGTCAGCACCTCGCACTCGTGTCTGTGCGCACACTCTCCCGCAGTGACCTCTCCCAGAAGCGCACAATCCTGA